>JALZKA010000107.1 GCA_030859475.1 Actinomycetota bacterium | reverse complement strand
CACGATCGTCCCTCACGCCGGCGGGCGCATCAAGGTCGTCTGAGCCGTGGCGCGGTCGAACGTCCCGGATCCTCCGACGTCACCGCCGAGCTTGCCGTCCCCTGACGCAGCAGGCCATCGACGAGCGGAGAGGGAGGGATTCGAACCCTCGAGAGAGCGTTAGCCCCCTACTCGCTTAGCAGGCGAGTGCCTTCAGCCACTCGGCCACCTCTCCGGGAGAGAACGCGATGATAGGACTTCACGTGAGCGGATCGTGCGAGAAGATACGGCAGCGGCCTGGCCGAAATACGGCCGGAAATCGCGCAAGAGCTATTCTCAGCCCGCGCACCGTGGACATGCACGTCCGCAACGTCCTTCGCAAACTGGACTGCCGCTCGCGCGTCGAGCTCTGCGAGCGCTTCGACTCGCTGTCCCTGGTGGAGAGCGACGCCGTCGTCCGACGAGGTGCCCACCTACCGCGGCGCGGGCTTCGCCTACCTGTAGCCCAGCACCGAGTGCGCGTTTCGGTACCCGAGAGGGGCCTGAATCGCGCATCGGCGTGAGGCCACGGGACACCCCGGCCGCGAGGCGGAATTGTCGACCCATGCCCTGCAGATGCGCCTCGCCTCGCCTATGGGGTTCCGGGGGAACCAGTCCGCACCCCGGCGACGGGGCCGAGCACGCGGTCGGTGTATGCGTTCGTGAAGGTGCCGGCCGGGTCGAGCCGGGCGCGGATCGCCTGGAAGTCGTCCCAGCGCTCATAGAGCGGCGCCAAATCCTCGGCGGTGCGAAAATGGCGCTTGCCCCAATGCGGACGCCCCTCGAGCTCGCGGGCGATCGACTCGACCGCGGCGAAGTAGCGCCGCCAGCCGAGCTTGTGATCCTGATGGACGGCGACGTAGCACGTGTCGCGTCCGTAGGCGGGGCTCAGGAACGAGTCGTCCCCAGCGACGAACCGGACTTCGATCGGCCAGCCGACCTGGAGCTCCGGGCGCTCGGCCAGCTCCAGCACCCGCTCGACCAGCTCGCGTCCGTGAGCGCGCGGAACCGCGTACTCCATCTCCGTGAACTTGACGCGCCGCTCGGAGGCGAACACCTTGTAGCTGGCGTCGAGCTTGGTCGAGCGTCCGGTGCCCCTGGAGGCGATGCGCGCGAGCGCCGCGGTACGCGACGGCAGGTGGCGCAGGGCCGTCGCGAAGCCGGATGCGACCCAGTTCTCCAGCATCACCTCCTGGGCATAGACCAGCGCACGGTTGCGAGGCTGAGGCGGCTCGTCGGTGCGGCGCGATTCGCGGCAGAGCGCCGTCTGCGTGTGGGGGAAGACGTAGAACTCGAAGTGGTCCGTGGCGGCGTTCACCTCGTCCAGGCTGTCCAGGACCTCCGTCAGCGGCCGCGGCGAGTCCACCCTGCTGATCGTGTAGGCCGGCACCGTGCGGACGGTGACCGAGTAGACGACCCCGAGCGTGCCGATCGCGATCCGGGCGGCGCGCAGCAGATCGGGATCGGACTCGTCAACCGCGATCAGCGAGCCGTCGGCGGCGACGATCTCGAGCGCGGCGATCTGGGCGGACACATTCCGAAAGCGCTCGCCGGTGCCGTGCGTGCCCGTCGCAATCGACCCGGCGATCGTCTGGCGGTCGATGTCGCCCAGATTCTCGAACGCGACTCCATGCGCGTCGAGCATGCGGTTCAGCCGGTGGAGCGGCACGCCACCCTCGACCTTGCACAGGCCACCCGCTTGGTCGAACTCGAGCTCGCGCACGAGGTTGTCGAGACGGAGCATCATGCCGTCGGTCAGGGCGCAGTCGGTGAACGAATGGCCGGAGGCGGAAACACGCACGCGATGGCCCTCGGCAGACGCCTCGGCGACCGTTTCGCGGAGCTCTTCGAGGCTCTGCGGCCGCGCGATCGCAAGCGGCTCGCAGCTCTGCTCCCCAGCCCAATTGGTCCAACGCGCCATCGCCGGGCAGCCTATCCTCGGGGTACTCACCTGGAGGGGTGGCAGAGCGGTTGAATGCGACGGTCTTGAAAACCGTTAGGGGCGTTTACTCGTCCCTCGTGGGTTCGAATCCCACCCCCTCCGTTTCTGAGGCTTGTTCGATATCCCAGAGGTAGTCGCAGCCCGCCCGCCGGTCAGGGCCCCGCGCTGACCGAGGGCAGCAAAGGACCGCTGCTGAGGCTCATTTGAGCGCTTTCGCCAGTCGACGGAACGTGCTAATCCCCGACTTGCGCGCGGAGCCCGGCAATATCCGCGATCTCCCACGCCTCGACCACCTTCCCGTCGCGAAGGTGGGTGATCACCGCCTGGTCGATTCGAAAGCTGCGTCCCGATCCGCCGACACCGGCAAAGCTCGCAGCCATCGTGCCGCTCACGACAATGCGGGCCATCTCAACGTCACCGTCGACCAGGATTTCCTGCACGTCGTGCCGGAGATCTGGCATCGCGGCGAGGGCGTCCTTCCATACGGCCTTCTCGTCGTCGACGGAGGTTGTGGAAAGGCCGAGCGGTGCGTGGACGACTGCGTCCGGATGAAAGAGCTCGTCGAAGATGTCGAAATCGCCGGCATCACCAGCGGCCAGCCAACGAAACACCACCGTCTGGCGAGGATCGACCATGGCAAGAATCAGATCGGCTATTTGATCCCGACGACCATCGAGTCGGGGCCGACCAGGTGTTCGACGTAGCTTTCGCGAAAGCCCGTCTCGTGCATCCAGGCTTGGCAATCGGCCCCCGTGTAGTCGAAGCCCCCCGGCGTCTCGATCAGCATGTTGAGGCTCATCAGCAGGCCGAACGCGTTGCTACGCCGCTCGTCGTCGATGAGCGCCTCATAGACGATCAGCGCGCCGCCTTCGGGCAGCGCGTCGTAGGCCTTTTGCATCAACAGCCGCTTCTCGTCGAGGTCCCAGTCGTGCAGGATGTGGCCCATCACGAGCACATCCGCCTCGGGCAGTGGATCAGCGAAGAAGTCGCCGCCGGTGAAGCTCAGCCGCTCGTTGAGCCCGAAGCGATCGACGTACGCGTCGAAGATTGGCCCCAGCGGCGGCAGGTCGAAGCCGCCGCCGGTGATGTGCTCGTGCGCCAGGGCGATCTGAACCGGCACCGCCCCCTCGGCACAGCCGACGTCGATCACGCTGCTGTGATCGCCCCAGGGAAACTTGGCCGCGATCGCCTGGCCTGCGCCGGTGCTGATCGCGCTCATCGCCTGTGCAAACTGCGCGAGCCGCTCCGGGTCGGCGTAGAGGGCGTCGAAGAAGTTCCCACCCTCCTTGACCTCGCTCTGCGGGGATCCCGTTCGCAAACCCTCCGTCAGCGACCCCCAGAACCCAAAGAGACGAGCGTTGTTCATCTCCAGGATGCCCCCGACGTAGGAGGGCTTGGCCCGGTCGAGAAAGAGCTCGGTCGCCGGGGTGTTGGCGTAGCGGCCGTCCTCGCGCTCGAGCATGCCCAGCGCAACCAGCGCGTCGAAGAAGTCCGTCGCGCTTCGCGGATGCAGACCCAGGCGCTCGCGCAGCGCTTCGCCCTCGAGCGGGCCCGCCTGCGCCAGCTCGGAGAAGAGTCCTAGCTCGACGGCGCTGAGCAGCGTCTTCGAGCCCCAGAAGGCGAGCCCCAGCTGCATGATCGCCTCGGGGGTCACCGGCGCTGCGTGCTCGCCGGCCGTTGTCTGTGGTTCGCTCATTGACCTATCCCATTCTCGAGAGTCAGAATCTGGCGCCTACCCTATAGTCGGCGGTCGCAGCCGGTGATCGTCGCCTGAATCTCCGGGTTCGAAAGCCGTCCCAGAAGGCCCGCTCTTTTGCGCCGAACGTCCCGGGATCCGTCACCGAGCGCCTGTTACGGGACGTTTTGGCGCGGGTACCAGGCTAGGTCGCCCGTGACGAGCGCAGCGCCAGCGCCAAGAGCACCACCGCGCAAAGGCCCGCCAGCGCGAAGTACGTGACGTCATCGCTGCTCACGTCGGCCAGGGCCGGGCCGCCCCACGAGCCCAGGGTGTGGCCGAGACCCCAGCCCAGGTTGACGACGCCGAAGGCGAGCGCTTGATCGACGCCGACGCGCTCCGCGCTCTCGCTCAGCATCGCCATCGCCGGGGCCCAGAGGATGCCGAGTCCCGGAACGGCGAGGATGGCCACGATTCCGAGCGCCATGGCGGAGCTCGGCAGGGTGAGGGCGAGGCTTCCCGCCACCCCGACGGCAAGCCCGATGCGGCTCGGAGCCAGCCTTCCCTTGCGGTCAGACAGGCGGCCCGCGAGCGGCGCGATCAGCGCCTCGAGCCCGGCAGCGATCAAGAACACCGCGGCGATTGCGCCGGCCGTGGCGCCAAGCTCGTCCATGCCGAGCGGGACCAGGACATCGATCGCCCCGAACAGCATGCCCGGGATGAGGATCAGCAGCATCCCCAAGCGCACGCCCGAGGAGCCGGCGACGCGCCCGAAGCCGAAGTCGCTGCGCCGTAAGGCTGCGGACGGGCGCGGCAGCCTGATGCTGACAGCGATCAGGACCAAGGCACCCACCGCGACGCCGGCGAACACCGGACCTCGTCCAACGCCGACGGCAGCGGCGCCCAGGACCGGCCCGAAGAGGACGCCGGCGATCGCCGCGCCCAGCGCGGCTCCGATCAGCTCGCCGCGGCGGTCGGTCGGGGCCACGCGCACGAGCCACGCCAGGGCTCCGGCCCAGGTGCACGCGCCGCCGATGCCCTGCACGAATCGAGCGGTGGTCAGCGTCACCGCGTCCTGTGCCACCGCGAAGACCACGGCCGAACCCGCGACCAGCACCAGTCCCAAGATCACGATTCGCCGCACCCCGAAGCGGGCCGCCGCGAGCCCCGCCGGAATCGCCAGGATCAGCGTCCCCGCCGCGTAGGACCCGCCCAGGACTCCAGCCGCGGTCTTGCTCAGCTCGAATTCGTCGCGCAGCTGCGGCAAGAGGGGCACCACGGCCGCGAAGAACATCGTGTCGACGAACACGACCGTCGCCACGAACAAGAGCAGCGGCCGGGTCCGGCCCGCCGTGCCGGCGGTCGCGTCCTCAGGCAGCGAGGAGCTCCGCGTCCTCAGCCACCGGCGCTGCTCGCCCGAACACCATCACGCCGTCCTCGAGCTCGCCCCGGCGCACGACGCGGATGTCGCGCGGGTAGTTCTGGTAGAGCCGCCACGGGGGCTTCGACCCCTGCTTGGGAAACTGGTCGATCGAGCGCCGGACGTAGCCCGACGTGAAGTCGATGAACGGCAGCTCCTCAACCGTGGGGTCATGCTCGCCGGGAACGCAATAGTGGTAGCCGCGTGCGTCCATGTGGTTCAGGAGCCGGCAGACGTACTCGCAGGTCAGGTCGCACTTGAGCGTCCACGATGCGTTCGTGTAGCCCAGCGCGACGGCGAAGTTGGGGACGCCGCCGAGCATCATCCCCTTGTAGGCCATCGTCTCCGGCAGCGCGACACCGCGGCCGTCGACGGCGAGCTCGATCCCGCCCAGCGCCAGCAGGTTGAGGCCGGTGGCGGTGACGATCACGTCAGCCTCCAGCTCGGCGCCCGATTGGAGCTTGAGCCCGGTCTCGGTGAACGTCTCGATGCGGTCCGTGACCACCGCTGCGCTGCCGTCGGAGATCGCCCTGAACAGGTCCGAGTCGGGAACCAGGCAGATGCGCTGGTCCCAGGGGTTATAGCTCGGGGTGAAGTGGGCCTCGATCTGCTCGGCCGTCAGGTGGCGCGTCAACATCCTGCCCAGGAGCTTCCTCATCGCACCGGGCCGGCGACGACTCAACTCGAAGCTCCCCAGGGTCATCATCACGTTCTTCCAGCGAAGGATGGAGTAAGCGGTCATGACCGGCACGAACCGCCGGATGGCCTTCGCGAACGGGTCCTCGCCCGGCATCGAAACGATCCAGGTCGGCGAGCGCTGCAGCATCGTCACATGCGCCGCGTCCTCGGCCATCGCCGGCACCAGGGTGACGGCGGTGGCGCCGCTGCCGATCACCACCACCCGCTTGCCCTCGTAGTCGAGGTCTTCGGGCCAGTGCTGAGGGTGAACGACGGATCCCGCGAAGCGATCCTCGCCCGGGAACTCGGGGGTGTAGCCCTGGTCGTAGCGGTAGTAGCCGCAGCACGTAAACAGAAAAGCGCACGTGAGCTGGACGGCTTCGCCGGTGCCGGCGCGCTCCGCCGTGACGGTCCAGCGGGCGTCCGGCGTGGACCACTCCGCACGAACCACCCGGTGGCCGAGGCGAATCCTGTCGTCGATCCCATGCTCGGTCGCCGTTTCCCGGACGTAGCGCAGGATGTCGGGGCCGTCGGCGATCGCCTTGGCGTCCCGCCACGGCTTGAAGGAGTAGCCCAGCGTGTACATGTCGGAGTCGGAGCGGATCCCCGGATAGCGGAAGAGATCCCAGGTACCGCCGGTTGACTCGCGCGCCTCGAGGATCGCGAAGTTCTTCCCGGGGCAGTTCGCCCGCAGGTGGCAGGCCGCGCCGATCCCGGACAGGCCGGCGCCGACGATCAGGACATCAAAGTGTTCCGGGGAGGTAGACATGCCTGGCCGTGCGGCGATGATAGTTGGCTCGAGAGAGGCGATCTCGCCCCGCGGCCAGGCGCGTAACGAAGCGCTTGGACAAGCGTGCCCGGGCGATCGCACTCCGCAACCACGAGCTACCCGGCGTGTTGTTATCTCCCGCAGGGTTTGGAGACAACGAGGTCACATTCGCCAGGGAGGGCTTCGCTCGCGGTCGCGGTCGCGCTGCTGGCCGCCCTCTGGCTGCCCGGATCCGCGACGGCAGCCGAGACGCGCTTCACGCCCAAGCAGGGCAAGATCTGGCACGGCGTGTCCGACACCGGAAGCGGACGGGACTACCGCACGTTCAACCGGCAGGTCGGGGCCCACACGCCGCTGCTGCAGTCCTTCTTCCATTGGGGCGTGCCGCTGACGACCGGCGCGCTCGACCGCTGGGAGCGGACCGAGACACGCGGGGTGCTGAGCCTCTCCACCGCTCCGGGTGGCGAGCCCGAGGTCGTCACGCCGCGGCAGATCGCGATGGGCTTCTCCGACCACTACATGCTGCGCCTGGGCGCCTCGATCAAGGGCGCCGAGCAGATCGTCTACATCCGGCCCTTCGCGGAGATGAACCTGCACCTCAACCCCTACTCGGCCTTCAACGCCGACGGCTCGCCTCGCCGCGGGCACTCGACCAAGATGTTCAAGCTCGCGTGGAAGCGGCTCGTCTTGATCGTCCGGGGCGGCAGCCGCG
>JALZKA010000106.1 GCA_030859475.1 Actinomycetota bacterium | reverse complement strand
CCGCTTCGCGGACCTGTTGGCGCTCGAGGCGGCACAGCTCGCCGAGCAGGGCCTCGTGCCCAGGCGCGATCATCGCCTGACCGCAACCGCGCTGGTCGGGGCGATCAACGGCCTGATCAACACCTGGACCGCGGACGACGAGTGGCAGGCACGCGTCGACCAGATCATCGACGAAGCCACGCGACTGATCGTCCTGGCGATCCGCGGCTAGAGGAAGGTCTTGCCCTCGCCCCGGTAGGTCGGGACCTCGTCGACCACGCGATCGCCCTCGACCAGATAGAGGCGATCGAACCGCTCGCAAAGCTCGCCGGCCTTCGTATGACGGAAGTAGACCCGGTCGCCGACGCGGAGGCGGTCCGCGGCAGCACCGCGAAGCGGCGTCTGGACCTCACCGGTGCCCTCCAGCGCGTCGAGCTTCAGCCCCTCCGGCAGGTAAGGCGTCGGCATCCGGTCCTTGGCCGCGGCGCCCGATGCCAGATAGCCCCCGCCCAGCGCCGTGACCACGCCGGGCCCGGGCCGGCGCGAGATCGGCAGCGCGAAGATCGCCGCCGGCTCCAGGCGAAAGCTCGTGTACGCGTCAAACAGCGTCGGCGCGTAAAAACCCGAGCCGGCGGTCGCCTCCGTGATCGCGGGCTCCGTGGCGACCAGCTCGAGATCGCCGGTGCCGCCGGCGTTGACGAACTCAAGCTCGGCGATCCGCCGGACTGCCGCTACGGCCTCGGCGCGGCGCTCGCGGAGCTCGGCGAAGGAGGCGCTCTGCAGGCGCTGGATCGCGAAGGCCTTGAAACGGCTCCCGGGCTTGTCGCCGAGCCCGGCGATGTGACCCTCGTAGGACATCATCCCGACCAGGCGCAGGCCCGGCCGGGCGCCGATTCGCGCCGCCAGGTCCGCGGCCTGCTCAGGGGTGTGGACGGGGGTCCGCTTCGGCCCGATCCGCACCCGTCCGCGCCCGAGCCAATACGAGGCGTCGAAGTCCAGGCAAACCCGGATCGGATGGACGACCGGCCCGGTCGCCGCCTCGATCAGGTCCAGATGCTCGACCGAATCGACCATCAGGACCGGCGCGCCGCGGGGGTCCGCCCTGGTCCGCTTCGCGAGCCCCGCCAGCGCCTCACGGCCCGTCCACGGATAGGCCAGCAGCAGGTTCTCAAAGCCCTCGCCGGCCAGCCAGAGCGTCTCCGGCAACGTAAACGTCATGAGTCCCTGAAAGCCCGCGTCGCGATTGAGGACCTCACGGAGGAGCGGCCGGCACCGAAGCGACTTCGAGGCGACCCGGATCGGCTTCCCTCCCGCGCGCCGCAAGAGGCCCTCGGAGTTCGACCACATCGCATCGAGGTCGACAAACGCGAACGGGGGGTCAAGGTGCTCGAGCGCGGCCTCGTAGCGGGCGAGGCGAGCCGCGGGGGCAAGCCCGGAAACCGGCGTGCTCGCTGGGTCTGCGGGCGTGCTCACAGGCTCCACCCTATGAAACGATCAGCCGCCGAACGACAGAGCAGGAGATGAGCGGTTGAGCGTGACCAATGCGAACCTGACGGAAGGCGCGGCCAGGACGCCGGAGGCGACCCTGCGGGAGGTGATCGAGCATCTGGCGCCGATCGAGACGCTCGCCGGCTCGGACGGAGAGCGTCAGGCAGCGGAATGGATCGCCCGGCGCCTGACAGCGGCGGGAGCATCCTCCGCCCGCGTCGAGGAAGAGTCGTTTTTCGACGGATACGCGGGTCTCCACGCGAAGCTGAGCGCAGCCGGCGCCGCCGCCGGGCTCGCCGGCCTGACCCGCCCCGGACGGGCGCTGGGCGCGATTGGCGGCGCGGTCGCGTCCGTCTTGATCGCCGACGACGTCTCGAACGGGCCGCGCTTCGCGCGACGGGCCCTGAAGCAGGAGCGGACGACGTGGAACGTCGTCGCCGAAGCCGGCGACCTCGACGCCGAGCGGACGCTCGTGATCCTCGCCCATCACGACGCCGCACGCACCGGGAAGATCTTTGCCTCGCCGATCCAGCCATGGCTCGCCGATACCTTTCCGGGGATCGTCGAGCGGATCGACACCTCGCTGCCGCAATGGTGGGGCGTAGTTGGCGCGCCCGCCGCGGTGGCCTTCGGTTCGGCCACGGGACGGCGTCGGCTGACCGCCGCCGGGGCCGCGATCGGCGCCCTGGCCGCTGCGTTGATGGCCGACATCGCCTCCAGCCCGATCGTGCCCGGCGCCAACGACAACCTCACCGCCGTGGCGGTCATCGTCGCGCTCGCGGAGGCGCTGCGCGAACGCCCGGTCAGCGGCGTCCGCGTGGTCTTGGCCTCGCTCGGCGCGGAGGAGGTCTTGCAGGGCGGCATCCACGGCTTCTGCAAGCGCCACCTCGCAGGAATGGACCGCGAGCGCACCTGGGTGCTGGTCCCGGACACGGTCGGCTCGCCCGGCTTGGCGATGCTGGAGGGCGAGGGCCCGATCGTGATGGAGGACTACTACGACCGCAGCTTTCGCGACATGATCGCCCGGGTGGCCGATCGCGAGAGGATCCCGCTCCGCCGTGGGATGCGCTCGCGCTTTTCGACCGACGCGGTGGTCCCGTCGCGGATGGGGATCCCGACGGTCGCCTTCTGCTCGCTGGACCGCAACAAGGCGCTCAGCAACTACCACCTGCCAAGCGACACGCCGGAGAACGTTCGCTATCCGACGGTCGCCCTGATGACGGACGTCGCCGAGCTCGTCGCGCGCGAGCTCGCGGTCCCGGCGAGAGGAGCACCATCGCACTCCGAGGGCTGAACCCATCCGACGTCTGGCGCCGTAACCACCCCTGGGCGCCGACCTACGCGTTCCTGCTGAACCGCCCCGCGCTGTCGGTGCCGGGCGCGAGGATCCTGATGCGCACGGACCTGAATCTGCTCTATGCGGCGACCGAGCGGATCGGCGAGTTGCCCACGGGCTCGTCCGTCCTCGACGTGCCGTGCGGCGGCGGGGTGGCCTTACGCGGCGTCAAGCCAGGCCAGGGCCTGCGCTATGTGGCAGCGGACATCGCGCCGCCGATGCTGGAGCGGACGCAAAGGCAGGCGGAGCGCCTTGGGCTGACCGATCAGGTCGAGACCCGCGCGGCTGACATCGGCGCCCTGCCGTTCGCCGACGGCGAGTTCGACCTGGTGGTGAGCTTCACCGGGCTCCACTGCGTCCCCGACCCTCACGGCGCCACCCTGGAGCTCGGCCGCGTCACGAGGCCCGGCGGCGAGATCACCGGCAGCCTCTTCTTGGCGGACGTCCCCCTGCGGCGCCGCTATTTCTTGGCGCTTGGGCGTGCCTCCGGCCTGGTGGGACCCAGCGCGACCAGCGACGAGGTCGTCACCTGGCTCGGCGAGGCCGCCTTTGAGCGAGTGGGCTTCGTCCGCTCGGGCGATCTGGGCTATTTCACCGGCACGAAAGCTCCTAGGAGGATCTAGCCAAACCCGCTATCCCGCACCCCGTCCGCGATCCCAACCGTGAGCGCCGCACGGGTACCCCTGATCCGGACTTTTTCTACCCCACGGCCTGGGGGGTCAGATCGATCCAGACCAGCGGGGATCGCTCTAGACGCGAACCGTCCATCCCGCTTGCAAGGAAGGCACCTAACTCACCCTCGCGAGATACTGTGCGGGCGATGTCGGAGGAGAGCCGCGAGAAGCTGATCCGCCGGGAGTTCGACCACTGGAACGCCGGAGAGCGGCAGGTCGACCCCGAGGTTTTCCATCACGACGTCGTGGTCCATTCGCAGATGACGAATGCCACGTATCACGGCCATGACGGCGTGCGGCGCTGGATCGCCGAGATCGATGGTCAGTTCGACGTTTGGCACTCCTCAATCGACGAGCTCAGGCATGCGCCGGAGGAGCGGGTTCTGGTGCTTGGAGCGATCCACTTCCGGGGCCGCGCTGGCGGCGTGGAGTTCGACCAGCCGATGGCTTGGCTTCTCACATTTTCGGGGGATCAGGTGACCGAATTGACAACCATCCACGACCACACTCAAGCCCTCGAAGCCGCCGGGCTTGAGGAGTAGGCGATGTCGCAGGAGAACGTGGAACTGGTCCGGCGCTTTTTGAGCGAGTTCATAACAACCGGCGAGCCGGTGTGGGAGGCGATGGACGACACGATCGAGTGCTACGACCACGACGTCCCGGACGGCGGGGCCCACCGCGGCCACGAGGGGTTCGTGCGCTTCGTCGAGAACTGGAGCGACGCTTGGACCGCATGGAGCATGGACGTGCAGGACTACCTCGACGCGGGCGACAGGGTCGTCGTTTTCGTCCGCATGAAGGCGACGGGTCAGAGTGGCATCACGCTCGAGCGCAATGACGCGGTCGTCTTCAAAGTTCAGGGTGACCGCACCGTTCGGATCGACTACTACAACAACCGCCCCGAAGCCCTCGAATCCGCCGGGCTGTCGGAGTACGCGATGTCGCAGGAGAACGTGAAGATCGTGCGGCGGCTATACGAGGCGGTGGGCCGCCACGACACCGAGGCAGTCCTCTCCGCCTACGATCCGAACGTCGAAATCGACTTCTCCGGAGGGCCACTCGCGAGCCTGATGGGAGACAAGGTCTACCGCGGATACGACGGATTGCGGAAAATGACCCGTGATCGCTATCTGGACTTCGACAGTGTCGAGGACGACTGTCAGGAACTGATCGACGCCGGGGGGCAGCGCGTGATCTCGCTTGTCATCACACGGGGGCGCGGGCGATCCAGCGGTATCGACAGCGAGTTCAGGCAGTACGGGGTGTGGACAATCCGGAACGACAAGATCGTCCGCGTCGATTGGTTCTACAGCCGCGCCGAAGCCCTCGAAGCCGCCGGACTTGAGGAGTAGGCGATGTCGGAAGAGAAAGTGGAGATCGTGGGTAACGCTTGGACAGCCGATTCGTTCATCGCGCTGTTCGACGACTACATCGTCATGGACAGCCGGGCGAATCCGGTGCCGGGCCTCCTCATAGTCGAGATGGCTCGCGCCCCTGCGGGTGCGCGGCATTGAGCGGGTGCGACTACATGCGGATCTAAGGATCCTTGCGAAACTGACTGCGAGCTTGGCGCGGCAGCGAGCCGGGCCGGTCGCGGTCTAACCCCGCGAGCTTCCCTTATCTGAGCGATTCTTCCGCCAACGCTTCTGGCCTCCGGGGCTCGGCGCGTTGCTTCGACGGGCACGATTCTTGCCATGATCGGGACCACCCTTGATCTTTGGAGCATTTTCGCACCCACGTCGATCTGCCATGCCCGAGGTGTATCGCGGTCAGCCGCGTTTCGCTAGTCGTTTCGCCGGACCCTCCTAGTCCGGAACCCGGACCTTCGTGAGCCAAACCCCGGAGAGCGCCGGGATCGTCCGCGCCGAGTCGACGCCGCGGACCGAGCGCTCGAGGCCGAGCGCGGTGCCGTCGCCGGCGGGCAGCGCTGTCAGGAGCGGATCCATCGACGCCTGACGCGCCTGCGCCACGTCCAGCTCGTCGGCAAGCTGCACGTCCCCTGCGTCGAGGAGGGCCAGGCGAACGCTGCTCTCTGCCTCAACCCGGAACTCGACCTGGTCCAGCGCGGGGCCGAACTCGGCCTGTCCGACCGTCCCCCACCAGGAGGCGTTTCGCGCCAGGAGGAGCCTGCCGGAGCTGCGCTCGCGAAGCTCGAAAGGGCCGGTTCCCGATTCGCTCGCTCCCCGCGCGATCGCGGCGGCTGCCGGGCGGCCCCTCAGCGCCTTCGGCGAGACGATCCCCAGCGCAGCCGCGCCCAGCCGCTCGTCAAACGCGGGGTCCGGAGCGGCGAGGGTAAAGCGGACCTGATCGACTCGCGGGGCGTCGAACGTCAGGAGCCCCGGCAGAAGCGCCTGCCCGGCCGGGCTGGCCGCCCAGCGCTCGGCGTTCGCGAGCACCGCCTGGGAGTTGAACCGGGCGCCGTCCTGAAAGCGGACGCCCGCCCGCAGGGTCAAGGTCCAGACGGTCTGATCAGCCGAGGGGCGGGCGCGACGAACGAGCCCCGTCACCTCGCGCGTGTCGCCGAACGGGCCGCTCAGCGCCTGGATCAAGGGCTCGTGAACCTGGCGGGAAACGAGCTGCTCGGATCGCGTCACGGCAGCGAGGGGATCGATCGTCTCGACTCGGTCGGCGACCGCCCAGACCAGCGTCCCGCCCTGTCCGGGCGGGAGCCCGCCGGCAAGGGCCGGAGTGCCTTCGTCGTCGCCGCCGCAAGCGGCCAGCAGCAGAGCCGGCAGGCAGAAAAGCACCGGCACCCGCGATCGCATCGGCTAGCCCACTGATCAGAGCTTCAGCAGGATGATCGTGTTCAGGGCGAACACGATTGCGAAGAAGATCGTCCAGCGGGTCAGGTTGCGCTCCACCAGCGAGCCGCCCCCGAAGGAGCCGCCGCCCTGGCCGACGCCGAACGCGCCGGACAGCCCCGAGTCCTTACCCGAGTGCAGGAGCACCAAGAGGATCAGGGCCACGGAGATGAAGACCTGGAGGAGGTTGAGGACGCTTTCCATCGCTGGCAGTGTAGATAGTGCGAGGCATGCTCTTAGAGACGGTCGATCTCGCGCAGGATCGCCATCGCCTCGCGGCGCAGCTCGGCGTCCGCGCGCGCCCAGTCTGCTTGGGTGATCTTGCCCTGCTCGCGATCCATCTCCAGGTCGCGGATCTGGCGGTACTTGGCCTGCTTGCGCGCCTCGAGCTCCGCCCGCGCCGGGTCCTCGGACGGCTCGGGCTCACCCCTTCGCCGAAGCGGCATCGCGACGAACGCCGCCAGGGCGGCGATGATCATCAGGGCCAGCACGATCTCCATTCGCCGCGCAACCCTAGCCAGCGCCAGTGGTTGCGATTAGCCGCGCAGAGCGCGGTTTCGAGCAACCGCTACGGCTCGTCAGGCCCCTACGCCCGGCCCAGGTCCTTGGCCAGGCGGGCGGCGTAGACGTCGGCGACCTGCCGGCGCCGGGCCGATGGCGCAGGCCAGATCGCCAGCAGGCCGCCCACCAGCCCGATGCCGCCGCCGACCCAGATCCAGATCACGAGGGGATTCACGTTGATCCGGAAGTCGACTGGCAGCTCGCCCTCCAGGTAGCGCCGCTCCAGGTTTCCGACCGCAATGCCCTGAAGCTGGGACCGGAGCGCGGCGATTTGGCGCATCTGCTCAAGGCCCCCGGGGGTGGCCGGGTCGGGCAGCCCCCCTTGGGGGACCACGGTCTGGTCGATCCGCCGGTCGGCCTCCGTAATGAAATCGTCAACCAGCGTCAGGTCGGGCCGCATCGCGGTCCAGATCTCCTCCCCCGCGCCGCCGGTGCGGCCGACCTCACTGGTCGCCTCGCCCTCGAAGAACCCGCGCACGGT
>JALZKA010000025.1 GCA_030859475.1 Actinomycetota bacterium | reverse complement strand
GCGCACGCAAGCGACCGATGACGAAGCCGGGCGGGCGCTCGGCCGCGCCTTAACCCAGTGCGGGGCGCATCTGGCGCAGACGCCGGACACGCTCCTCGATCGGAGGGTGGGTCGAGAACATCGCGGCCATACCCCTCCCGGCGAACGGCTTGACGATGTAGAGCGGCTCGGCCGCCTGGTTCACCTGCATCGGGATCTCGGCAGCCCCTTCCTCGAGGCGCAGCAGGGCGCTGGCGAGGGACTCGGGGTTCCCGCAGATCTCGGCGCCGGTGGCGTCAGCCGAGTACTCCCGCTGCCGGGACACCGCGAGCTGGATCAGGGAGGCGGCGATCGGCGCCAGGATGACCATCGCCAGCGATGCCACGATGCTAAGCGGCGATTCGTCATCGCTGCCGAACCACATGAACATGTATGCGAGGTAGGTGATCGCACCGCCGATGGTCGCCGCGATCGACTGGATCAGCACGTCACGGTTGCGGATGTGCGCCAGCTCATGAGCGACGACACCGCGCAGCTCGTCCTCGGAGAGCCGCTTCATAATGCCGGCGGTCACCGCGACGGCAGACTTCTTCGGATTACGCCCGGTCGCGAACGCGTTCGGCTGCTCCTGCGGAATCACGTGCAGGCTCGGCATCGGCAGGTCCGCCCGCGTGCAGAGCTCGCGGACCATCTGGTAGAGCCCCGGCGCCTGCTCCTCCGTAACCGGCTTGGCGCCGCTCATCTTCAGGGCGATCCTGTCGCTGAAGAACCAGGCTCCGAGGTTCATCACGCCCGCCATCACGAGGAAGATCAGGGCCATATCCGGGCCACCGATCGCGGCGCCGATCACGACCAGGAGGCCGGTGAGGGTCGCCATCAAGATTGTCGTGCGGAATGCGGCCGCGAAATTCGACTTGCGCGTGGTCGTCATTTGGTTCAGGGTCTCCTTTGAGGGTTCGGTGCCAGGCGTCCTGCCTTCAGATCCGGCCATCCATGCCCGTAATGAATGATCGCAGGCGGCCGCATCCTGGACATGAGGGCTAACCCCCAATCGGCCTAGGGTCCAGTCCCAAGGGAAAAGCCTCCGGCGGGACACGCTTGTTTCGCGGCTTGCGCCGCTCATCCCTCCGACGCCCGATAATCAAGAAGGAGGATCAGGGACTTGCGCCGCTCGAACAACCTCATGACCCAGGTTCTGATCGTGAACCTGCTTCTGATCGTGGCCGCGGTCATAGCCGCCAGCGTCGCGGCGAATCCTGACCTCGACCTCTCCTCGAAGCCGGAGGCCGCGATGGTTCTCGGCTTCGCGGTGGCCCTGACAATCATCGTGAACGTCGTCATGCTGCAGCGCCGCTTCCGGCCCCTGGAGCGGCTCGTCGACGAGATGGAGCGCGCGGACCTGTCCCGGCCGGGCGCCAACCTGCGCGCCGCATCCGAGTTCGGCGGCCCGGAAGAGGTCGAGCGCCTGCACAAGACCTTTCGCCACATGCTGGAGCGGCTGGAGACAGAGCGCCGCCGCGCATCAAGCGCCGCCCTGACCGCGCAGGAGCAGGAGCGGGCGCGCCTGGCCCGCGACCTGCACGACGAGGTCAATCAATCGCTAACCGGCTTGCTCCTGCGCCTGGAGGCGGTGCGCGAGCACGCGCCCCTGGAGCTTGCCCTCGAGATCGACGAAACGAAGGCGCTCGCGAACCAGGCGATGCAGGAGCTCCTGACCCTCGCTCGGCAGCTGCGCCCCACGGCTCTCGACGACCTCGGGCTTTCGGCCGCCCTGGCCGGCAACGTAACCGAGCTGAACCGCCGCGGCACGGTGCAAGCGACGTTCGAGTCGGAGGGCAGCTTCGCCGACCTCTCGCCGGAAGCGCAACTTGTCGTTTACCGAGTGGCGCAGGAGGCTCTGTCCAACGCCGGCCAGCACGCCGGGGCGGAGAACGTCCGCGTTCTCCTGGCGCGCGTCGATGGCGCGACGGTGCTGACTGTGTCAGACGACGGCCGCGGCTTTACCTTTGACCAGACGAGCCGGGGGCTTGGCTTGGGCGGCATGCGCGAGCGGGCCCTCCTGGTGGGCGGCGAGCTGAAAATCGAGTCCCGGCCCCAAGTCGGCACAAGGGTTCGGCTCTCCGTGCCGATAGGGAACTCAGATGACGCCGCAAGTGATGGAAACAACGGAATCGGCGGCGGTGGCAGCGGCCGGGCGCCAGGAGGTTGAACGAATGCGGGTGGTAATCGCCGACGACCACGGCATCGTTCGGTCGGGTGTGCGAATGCTGCTCGAGCGCCAAGCCGACATCGAAGTGATCGGCGAAGCCGAGGACGGCGCGGCCGCGCGCGACCTTGTGATCCGTGAGAAGCCCGATCTGGCGATTCTGGACGTGAAGATGCCGAAGCTGACCGGGCTCCAGGCAACGCGTGAGATCCGCGCACAGGTGCCCGAGGTCGCCGTCCTGATTCTCTCGATGTACGACGACGAGCGCTACCTGTTCGAGGCGCTCAAGGCCGGCGCTTCCGGCTACGTCCTGAAGGCGCAGGCCGACTCCGACCTGATGGCCGCCGTCCGCGCCGTCGAAAAGGGCGAGCCGTTCCTGACTCCTGCCGCGCAGCAGGCCCTGATCAAGGACGTGCTGGGCGAGGGAGCCGTGCGCCAAGACGACCTGACCCCGCGCGAGGAGGAGATCGTGAAGCTGGTCGCCGAAGCACACACGAACAAGGAGATCGCCGAAGTCCTCCACCTTTCCGAGAAGACCGTCGAGAACCACCGCTCGAACGCGATGCGCAAGCTGGGCATGCGCGACCGGGTGGAGCTGGTGCGCTACGCGATCCGCAAGGGCCTGATCGAGCCTTAGACACAACTGCGCCCAGCCCCGCAGGGCATTGCGCAGGGGGGCACGCAGATCGAATGTGGGGTTGTACGTGTTATGCACGTTCAAAGCCGCACTCAACGCGCTGATTCCACGATTGCAAACCTGGCTCGCCGGCAGCACGGGGTAGCGGCCAGGTGGCAACTGCTGAACCTGGGCGTCACTCGCGAGCAGATCGCGGTGCGATTAAGAGCGCGGCGGCTGCTGGCGCTTCACAGTGGCGTCTACTTACTTGGCGCCGTTGCTGCGCCACACGCCCACGAAATGGCGGCGCTCCTCGTCTACCGCCTTAACGCGACGCTCAGCCACCGAAGCGCCGCGGCGCTCTGGGATCTCCTCGCTTACCCAGCCTCGATCCCGGTTTGGATCACAGTCGCGCCCGAGCGGAGCGCCACCAGGCCGCGAATCAACGCCATGCGCGCCCGTCTTGAGCGCCGCGACGTCCGCCGGCGCCATGGCATGGCCGTGACCAGCCCGCCGAGAACCATCCTCGACTGCGCTGCGCTTATGGACGGCTACCTGCTCGAGCGACTGATCGCCGAAGCGCAGTATCGGAAGCTCGCGACCGAAGTCGAGCTACATGATCAGATCGCCCGCAATCCGCACAAGCGTGGCTTGCCGGCGCTCAAGCGGGTCCTGGACCTCCCGGGCGGCCCGCGCCGCACCCGGTCCCCCGCCGAACGTGACCTGCTGCGGCTGCTGCGCAAGCATCGGATCTCAGGCTTCGAGACCAACGCCAAAGTTGGGATCTACGAGGTCGATTTCCTCTGGCGTGAGGAGCGGCTGGCGATCGAGGTGGACGGCTACGACGCCCATTCGGGCCGGGTCGCCTTCGAGCGCGACCGCTTGAAGGCTGCGACCCTGAAGGCCGAAGACATCTCTGTGATGCCGGTGACCGGTCGCCAGATCCGAAACGACGCGGACGGTGTGATCAGCCGTCTGCTTCGCGCCCTGGATCTATGACTTCGTGCCCAGGGTGACCAAGTACTCGCCCGGGTAGCGGAGGGTGCCGTCTGTCGCGGTGTTCAGTTCCTCGTCCAGGGCCACGATCGCGTCCGCGGCCTCCTCCCATCGACCCTCAGGCTCGAGGGCCGCACGGAGCATCACCATCGGCCCGAACTTTGGCAGGAAATCGGTGCGGACCTCATCGAGAGATTCGTATGAGAACTCCATGGCGGCATCCTCGAACCGAACCTCGACGCCGGTGCCATTGAAGAGCGAGGTGACGTGGTCGCGGGTACCCCACAGCGGCGGGGGCTGAAATCCCGGCGGTGGCGGTGCCGGCGCAAATGAGCTCGCCAGCTTGAAGAACCGGCCGATGCTCCCGTCCGGGGTCCAAGCAGCGACGCCCAGCTTGCCCCCGGGCCGGAGGACACGTGCCAGCTCAGCCGCCGCCCTGGCGTGATCCGGCGCGAACATGCAGCCGAACGTCGAGAGCACGACGTCGAAGCTCTCATCGTCGAAGGGCAGGTCCTCGGCGTCGCCCTCAACCCACTCGATCTCGACGCCTGCCGCGGCCGCCCGTGCCTTGCCAGCCTCGAGCAGCTTGGGCGTGAGATCGAGACCTGTGACGCGCGCGCCCGCTAGCGCTGCCGGGATCGTCGCGTTCCCGGTTCCGCAGGCCACGTCGAGGACGCTGTCGGCTGCCTGCACTCCCACCCGCTTGACTAGATCGGCACCGACAACCCAGATCTTTTCGACGACCTCGTCGTACTCGCCGGCCGCCCACGTCGCCTTCGCCATCTGCTTCGCTTCGGAAAGTTCCATCTCGATTCCCCTCGCTGGTTGACCTGGGTTGGTGGCTGAGTATCGCCGTTCGTTACGTATCGCGACCGCCTCATAACCGACTCGCTCGCTAGGATTTGGGTGATGCTGTTCTCGACCAAAGCCGAGTACGGAGTGCGCCTGATGGTCGAGCTCGGGCGGCGGACCGAGGGCGACCTGCCCGAGACAGCGGAGCCCGTCTCGCTGACCGCCCTGGCCGAGGCCGAGTACCTCCCGCTGTCCTACCTCGAGCACCTGGTGGCAAAGCTCCGCCAGGCCGGCCTCGTCACCTCCGTGCGGGGCGCGCGCGGTGGTTACCGGCTTGCGAAGCCGGCGTCGCAGATCGCGATGCTGGACGTGGTGCAGGCGCTCGAAGGCCCGATCGCCCCGGTGGAGTGCTTCCACTCGAACCCCGAGGGCCGGGTTCTTTGCTCGCACGAGACCGACGGCGACCGCGCGTGCGCGACGAAGCTCTTGTGGACGCGGGTTCACGGTGGCGTCACCGCGGCTCTGTCAGGCACCACGCTTGCCGAGCTGGTCGAGTTCGCCACCGCCGCCGGCAATCGGCCCCTGGCGCCGCAGCCCGCCTAGGCTTTCCCGCTCCAGTTACGAAGATGAAGGACTGATACCGACAAGATGGCCGACCTGGAAATTCGCAACCTGCACGTCCGCGCCGAGGACAAGGAGATCCTGAAGGGCCTCGACCTCGAGGTTTCGAAGGGCGAGATCCACGCCCTGATGGGCCCGAACGGTTCGGGCAAGTCCACCCTTGCAAACATCATCATGGGCCACCCCGGCCTCGAGGTGACGGAAGGCTCGATCACGTTCAAGGGCGAGGACATCACCGGCGCCGCGCCGGAGGATCGCTCACGCGCCGGCTTGTTCATGGCCTTTCAGTATCCCGTCGCGATCCCCGGGGTCACGGTCGCCAAGTACCTGCGGATGGCGCTTAACGCGCACCGCGACGCACAGGGTGAGCCGGAGATCAAGCTGAAGGACTTTCGCAAGCAGACCGAGGCCGCGATGGAGCTGGTGAACATCCCGCGCGAGTTCTCAAGCCGGTACGTGAACGACGGATTCTCCGGGGGCGAGAAGAAGCGCCTTGAGATCTTGCAGCTCGCGATGCTCCAGCCCGAGATGGCGGTCCTGGACGAGACCGATTCCGGCCTGGACATCGACGCGCTTCGCGTGGTGGCCAAGGGCGTCAATCGCTATGCGGGGCCTGAGATGGGGACCCTGATAATCACTCACTACCAGCGGATCCTGCACCTCATCAAGCCGGACAAGGTGCACGTCATGTACCAAGGGCGGATCGTCAAGGAAGGCGGCCCGGAGCTGGTGGCGGAGCTCGAGGAAAAGGGCTACGGCTGGATCACCAGCGAGGTCGTTGCCGAGGCCGCGTGACCGGGGCGACAGCAAGCTTTCCGTTGGACAAGGTCCGCGCGGCGTTCCCCGCCCTCGAGCGCGAGATCAACGGAAAACCCGTCGCCTACCTCGACTCAGGCGCATCATCGCAGCGGGTCCTGGCTTCGATCCAAGCGGTGGATCGCTACGAGCGCACGCACCACTCCAACGTTCACCGCGGCTCGCACACCCTCTCCGCTGAGGCAACCGCGGCATACGAGGGAGCCCGCGCAACCGTCGCCGACCACCTCTGTGCGGCCGACCGCCGTGAGGTGATCTTCGTCCGTAATGCGACCGAGGCCATCAACCTCGTGGCCCGCGCCTGGGGGGACGCGAATCTCCGCCCGGGCGACCGGATCCTGCTCACCGAGATGGAGCACCATTCGAACATCGTGCCCTGGCAGCAGCTTGCCGAGCGGGTGGGGGCGCAGATTGACTGGGTGCCCGTGACGGATGGCGGCGCTCTTGACATGGACGCCCTCGAGGCGCTGCTCGAACGCGGCCCAAAGCTTCTCGCGGTCACCCACGTTTCCAACGTGCTCGGCACGCTGAACCCACTGGCCGAGATTTCCCGGCTCGCTCACGCCGCGGGGGCGCTCGTTTTGACGGATGGCGCCCAGGCGGCGCCCAAGCTGCCGATCGATGTGTCCGAGCTGGGCGTCGACTTCTACGCGCTCACCGGGCACAAGGCGTATGGGCCGACCGGCATCGGCGCCCTGTGGGGGCGGCTCGAGCTGCTGCAAAGCATGCCGCCGTTCCTGGGCGGCGGCTCGATGATCCGCAAGGTCACCGTGTCTGGGACCACCTGGGCCGACGTTCCCGCCCGCTTCGAGGCCGGAACCCCAGCGATCACCCAGGCGATCGGCTTCGCCGCGGCGCTCCGCTGGCTCGACGGAGTCGGCATGGAGGAGGTCACCGCGCACGAGCGGGAGATCACCGCTTACGCGGTCGGCCGGCTGAGCGAGATCCCGGGGCTTTCCATCTTCGGGCCCGGCAGCTCGCCTGAGCGAATCGGCCCGGTCTCGTTCGAATTGGCCGGCGTCCACCCCCACGATGTCTCCGAGATCCTCGACCGCCACGGGGTGGCGGTGCGCGCCGGCCACCACTGCGCACAGCCGTTGATGGCCCGGCTTGGGGTGCCGGCCACTGCTCGAGCCTCCTTTGGCGTCTACACCACGACCCAGGAGATCGATCGCCTGGCCGAAGGGCTACTGGACGCCCAGCGAGTCTTCGGCGTCTGACGTATACGCCGATCCGGGTGTAGCCTGGGCTTGGTTTGGTCGGGGGAGACGGTCTGACACCAGAGGAAGTGACGCTGCGGCGCGTGGTGCGGGTGCTCTCGTTTGTCTTCGCGGGTCTCGGCGTCTCGTACGTCATGCAGGGCGTCGTTCCCGACCCGGGCGCGGAATTCCCGTTCGTCGCCAACTCCTTCGCCAAAGACGGCACGTTCGCCGTGCTCTGCTTCGTCGCGGCGGCCGACGTCCGCCGCCACATGTGGGCGGTATGGGTCGTGATCGGCGCCCACGCCCTGATCATCACCGGACTCCTGACCTGCCTCGCGTTCGGGCAGATCTCCGATGTCTCGGGCTCCTTCGTGTCGCCGCCCGGAACGACCTTGCCGGGCGCCGAGGTCCTCTTCTTCATGTGGCTCGGGCTGGCGACGGCAGTCACGGCGCTCCTTTGGTGGCTCGCCCGCCGGGCCGCCCGCGCCCGCTTTCAGCTGAGCTTCCTGGCTCCGCATCAGCACCGCACCCTCATGGCGCTGGCCGAAGTCCTGGTGATGGGTGATGAAGAGGCGATCACCGAGGCCGAGATCGCCGCCAACGTGGACGACTACCTGTTCCATTTCCCGGCGCGTGAGAAGAACATCGTCAAGCTGGCACTCACCGGCCTCACGATCTATCCGCTGATCCGGCTGCGCCCGCCGTTCCCGCTGCTCTCCCCACCGGGACGCCTCGAGTTCATCGAGCGCCGCTTCATCGCCGACGTCGCGGAGCGGCGACTGCCCGGATTTTTGCGACGACCCCTGCAATCGATGCTGTTCGCGGCCCAGCAGTTGACGTTCATCGGCTACTACGGCGATCCGCGGACGGCGTCGGCGACGGGCTACGTGCCGTTCTCCGAGCGCCAGCGCGGCGGCACGCCGGCCCAGTTGGCCCGCCGGCCCCACGGGCGGATCGAGGTCTCCTCGCCCGCCCAGATCGACGCCGAGCAGATCAACGCCGATGTCGCCGTCGTCGGCAGCGGCGCCGCCGGCGCCCTGCTGGCGCACCGCCTCGCCCAGCGTGGTCGCGAGGTGCTGTTGCTCGAGCGCGGACGTCACGTCGACCCGGGAGAATTCTCGGAAGACGAGCGCAAGCAGTTCGCCGCCCTCTACGCGGACGGCGGCATGCAGCGCTCGACGGACTCCCGCTTCCAGGTCCTCCAGGGCCGGTGCGTCGGTGGGACCACCGTCGTCAACAACGCCGTCTGCTTCGACCTGCCGGCCGAGGTGCTCACAAGATGGAACGACGGCGACGGGCTGGACGCGGGGCTGGACGAGGCGGGCATCCGCGCGGCATTCTCCTCCGTGCGTGGTTGGCTGCCGGTCTCGCGCCAATCCCAGAACGGGATGCCGGGACGCAACGCGCAGGCGTTTGCGGCAGGGATCGACGCGCTGGGCCTCCGAGAATCGGGAGAGTTCGAGGTGGTTGACGCCAACATCGCTGACTGCCTGGGTTGCGGCTATTGCAACATCGGCTGTCCCTTCGGCCGCAAGCTCTCCGCGCTGGACGTGACGCTGCCCCGGGCCCAGGCCGAGTTCGGCGACTCGGTGCGGATCGTGAGCGAGTGCCGAGTCGATCGGGTCCGCGAGCGCGACGGCCGGGCGACGTTGCTGGAATGCGAGCTTTCGGACGGCCGCTCGGTCCAGGTCTCTGCCAACGTCGTCGTCCTGGCGGCAGGGGCGATCGCCTCAAGCGTGATCCTGCAACGCTCGCGCCTCGGCGGCCCGAACGTGGGCCAAGGGCTTGCCTTCAATGTCGGCGCGCCGGTGACCGCCGACTTCGAAGAGCGCATGGACTCGTTCGATGGCCTGCAAATCTCGCATTACCTGCGCCCGCCGGGCGACGACGGCACCGTGCTGGAGACATGGTTCAACCCCGTGGGAGCGCAGTCCCTCGTGATGCCCGGCTGGTTCTCAGACCACTTCCGCAACATGCGGCGCTACAGCCACATGGGCTGCGCCGGCGCGGTGATCGGCACCCGGCCGGACGCCACCGTCGGGCTCAGCTGGCCTGGGCGGAACACCAAGCTGCGCTGGTCGCCGCACCCCGGCGACTTGGAGCGGCTGGTCAAGGCAATCAAGCTCGCCGGGCGGATCTTCCTCGCTGCCGGCGCGACCAGGGTCATGCCGAACACCTTCCGCTACCTCGAGTTCACCCGACCGGAGCAGCTCGACACCCTCGATACCGTGGTCCGCGACAACACCGACATCAACCTGAACAGTGCCCATCCCCAGGGCGGCAACGCGATCAGCCGGGACCCGGCAAAGGGGGTCGTCGACGAACGCTTCCGGGTCCATGGCGCCGAAGGTCTCTACGTGTGCGACGCCTCGGTGTTTCCGTCGTCGATCACCGTCAACCCGCAGCTGACCGTGATGGCGCTCGCCGAGTACGGGTCCGCCCTGATCGACTAGAAAATGCTAATCCCGCGGCGCGTAGCGCTTGTGGAGCATCAAGTCGTTGCCGTCGGGATCGTTGAAGAAGGCCATGTGGCAGACGCCGGTGTCCAAGATGTCGCCGGAGAACTCGACGCCGTTTGCCTCGAGGTCCGTGCGCGCAGCCTGGACGTCCTCAACCTGAAGGGCAAGGTGGGCGTTCTTCTGCGGAGCGAACTCCATTCCGAAGCTAGCGGGCTCCCAGATGCCGAAACAGGTGTCGTCGATCCAGAATTCGGCCTCCGATTTGTCGTCGGGGCGCAGGCCGAGGGTGTCAACGTAGAAGGCGTGGGAGCGCTTTGCGTCCTGCGATGGGATGGCAACGAAATCGAGCTTGGAAATCATGCCTGGATGCTATCGCCGCCGATACCGGCGGCTACCCTCGGGAGGGTGGACGAGCTCTACCGGGACAACATCCTCGACCACTACAAGCGGCCCCGGAACTTTCGGCGGCTCGACGAGTTCGACCTTGAGGCGGAGGATACGAATCCCTTCTGTGGCGACGAGCAGCACGTCTACATCAAGCTCGACGGTGCCGAAAATGTCGCCGAAGTCTCATTCGAGGGCAAGGGCTGCGCGATCTCGACCGCGGCGACCTCGATGCTGACGGAGGAGCTCCAGGGGCTGAGCCGCGACGAGCTGCTGCAACTGCCCAAGGAAGCCGTCTTGGAACTGCTCGGGATCGACATCTCCGCCACGCGGATGAAGTGCGCCCTGCTCGGCCTCAAGGTCGTCAAATCCGCCTCGCTCGGCGAGATCGCGGATTGGGAGGACGAGGGCGAGCCCGGCGAGCCGGCGCTGGCCGATCAGATCTGAAGCATCTTCGCCCAGTCGCGCCTGCTCGACAGCTAAAATCCGACTTGAAGAGTAGGAATCAACGTGGCAGGAGACTCGTGCCCGACCTGACCATCTGCAAAATCGACGAGCTGCCGGCGGGCCAGACCCGCCTCGTCACGGCTGATGACGGCCGCAGGATCGGCGTGTTCCACTGCGGGGACGGCGAGCTGCGGGCGATCGAGGACCGCTGCTCGCACGACGATGGGCCGCTCGCCGAGGGCGACTTCGATTCCGAGTCCTGTACCGTGGAATGCCCCCGCCATGGGTCGCTGTTCGACCTGCACACCGGGCAACCGAAGTCGCTGCCCGCCTATGCACCGGTTGACACGTTCAGCGTGCGGGTGGAAGACGGACAAGTCAAGCTGGAGATCTGAGCGAGATGACCACACCACCCGAAGTTGCGATCCCATCGACCAAGGTCCTGACCGATGCCGAGTCCGGTCTGAAGGACATCGGTTCCGATTACAAGGAGAAGTTCGGCTTCCACGACCCCGAGACGGGCTATGCCTACAAGGCTCCGAAGGGGCTATCACGAGAGCTTGTCGAATCGATCTCCGAGTACAAGAACGAGCCGGCGTGGATGCGCGAGTTCCGGCTGAAGGCGCTCAAGCACTACGAGGACCGGCCAATGCCCAAGTGGGGCGGCGACCTGGGCCAGATCGACTTTGACGACATCCATTACTTCGTCCGTGCCTCGGAGAAGTCCGAGCGCTCCTGGGAAGAGGTCCCGGAGGACATCAAGAACACGTTCGACCGGCTCGGCATCCCGGAGGCTGAGCGCAAGTTCCTGTCCGGAGTCGGAGCTCAGTATGAGTCAGAAAGTGTGTACCACCAGATCAACGAGCAGCTCGAGGCCCAGGGCGTGATCTTCACGGACATGGACACCGCCCTCCGTGAGCACGAGGACCTGGTGCGCGAGTACTGGGCGACGATCATCCCGCCTAACGACAACAAGCTCGCCGCCCTCAACTCGGCGGTCTGGTCGGGCGGCTCCTTCGTCTACGTGCCGAAGGGCGTCAAGGTCGAGATGCCGCTCCAGGCCTACTTCCGGATCAACACGGAGAACATGGGCCAGTTCGAGCGCACCCTGATCATCGCCGAGGAAGGCGCGGACGTGCACTACATCGAGGGCTGCACCGCCCCGGTGTATTCATCCGATTCACTGCACTCAGCGGTCGTCGAGATCATCGCAAAACCGAGCGCGAGGGTCCGTTACACGACCGTTCAGAACTGGTCGCAAAACGTCTTCAACCTGGTCACGAAGCGCGCGATCGCGCAAGAGAACGCGACGATGGAGTGGGTCGACTGCAACCTCGGTTCGAAGCTCACGATGAAGTACCCCAGCATCTACCTGATGGGTGAAGGCGCCCACGGCGAGATCCTCTCGATCGCGTTCGCGGGCGAAGGCCAGCACCAGGACGCCGGCGGCAAGATCATCCACGCTGCGCCGAAGACGACGTCTTCGATCTTCTCGAAGTCCATCTCCAAGGACGGAGGACGCGCGACCTATCGAGGCCTGCTGGAGGTCGCGAAGGGGGCGACCGAGTCGAAGTCGAAGGTCGTCTGTGACGCCCTGCTGCTCGATCCGGAGTCGCGCTCCGATACCTACCCGACGATCCGAATCGACGAGTCCGACGCGAACGTCGGCCACGAGGCGTCCGTCTCGAAGATCGGCGAGGAGCAGCTCTTCTATCTCCAGTCGCACGGCCTGGACGAGGAAGAGGCGTCGAAGATGATCGTCAACGGCTTCATCGAGCCGATCGCCAAAGAGCTGCCGATGGAGTACTCGGTCGAGATGAACCGGCTGATCGAGTTGCAGATGGAAGGCTCGATTGGCTAGCGCCACAACCGAACCAACCTGGCTCGAGCAGAGGCGCCGCGCAGGCGCCTCTCGTGCGGATGGGATGGAGCTCCCGGGTGCCAAGGCCAAGGGGTGGGAGTTCACCGACCTATCCGGCCTCGACTTCGACGGGTTCACCCAAGCCGGGGCTTCGGTCGAGGGACTCGTTGAGAGCGGCGACGACGGCGTGATCGTGATGCCGCTGGCCGCCGCCGCGGAGGCGCACCCCGCGCTGGTCAGCGAGCGGCTCGGCACCCTCGTTCCCGGTGACGACATCTTCACCGCGCGCAATGAGGCGCGCTGGCGCGACGGCGTCTTCGTCTACGTTCCCGCCGGCGGCCGGCTCGCCGAGCCGCTGCGACTCACCGTCGCGGCCGCCGCGGGCGACGCGGTCGACTGGCGCGCCCTGGTGGTGCTGGAGGAGGGCGCGGAAGCCGAGGTCTGGGAGCGCTACGCGTCGACGGGCCCGGGCCTTTTCAACGGCGTCCTGGAGCTGGTCGTCGGCGCCGGCGCCAACCTGCGCTACGTCTGCGAGCAGGACATCTCCGACGACGGCTGGATCTTTGCCACCCAGCGCGCCGAGCTCGGTCGCGACGCCAACCTCGACTGGGTCGCCCTCGGTTTCGGCTCCGCCCGTGGCAAGGTTCGGATGGAGACCAAGCTGGCGGGCAGGGGCTCGTCCGCGAAGGTCACGGGCGCGTACGCAGGCACCGGATCCCAGCACCTGGACTACGACACCACTCAGGAGCACGCCGCACCCAACACCTTTTCCGACCTCGCGTTCCGTGGAGTGCTCGGCGGCTCTTCAACCGCGGTCTGGCGCGGAATGATCCGGGTCGACAAGGCCGCGCAGCACACCGACGCTTTCCAGGAAAGCCGCAACCTGCTGCTCTCCCCGAAGGCTCATGCGGATGCGATCCCGGGGCTTGAGATCGAGGCTGACGACGTGCGCTGCACCCACGCTGCCGCCGTCGCCCAGGTTGACGCCGAGCAGCTCTATTACCTCCGATCGCACGGGCTCACCGAGGAGAACGCCAAGCGCCTGGTGATCGACGGGTTCCTTCAGGAGCTGGTCGAGCGCACGGTTGAAGGCCCGATCCGCAAGGCCCTCGCCGGCGCGCTGGAGCGGCGCCTCTCGGAGCTTCTGGCGAGCGCCTGAGCGTAGTTCTTTAGGCTCGGCTGGTGCGCGGACGCTCATCCGCATCGCTATCAGCGCTCTTCGCCCTCCTCGCCATCGGCGGAGCGTGCGGCGGCGGCGAGCGCTCGTTCGAGGCCCGCGAGTTCGTCGAGGCAGCCAACGCCGCGGGCGCCGGAATCCTGCTGGGGCCGCCGCTGGAGAGCGCCCGGGACGATGTCGAGGTCTTCGAGCTGCGATTTCCGAGCAGCTCGGCCACCGGCGCCGGGCCGCACACCGAGGATGATCATGGTGGCGGCTCGCTGGCGGTCGCGGACGATCCCGCTGCCGCCACCGCGGAGTTCCGGCGCTGCGAGCAGGCGGTGACGCTGGTCTGTTACCGCGCGGCCAACGTCGCATTGATCCTGGAGGGCGTCGATCCGGAGGAGCGGGCCCGGCTCGACAGCGCGATCAGGGAGCTGGCGAGCGACTGATCAGCCGTTTGCGCTTGAGAGCAGCATCAGGCCGAGGACCGTGAAGCTGACCATCAGGGCCAGCATCCAGTATTGCGATTGCGTGGCCCGGCCGACGTCCCGGTATTCGCTGAGGGCCCGGTCGTGGCCCATGACCAGCGCCGCCACGTGGCCGACAACGAGCGCCGCGACCTGCACGTACCAAACCGCCTCGGCGCCGATCAGGCCGTAGTCGATGCCGCTCCCCCCGGTTCCGAAGAGATCCGAGCCGTCCCCGAGCGGATCGGACAAGAGGTACGTGAACTGGGCCTGCTCCTGAAACAGGACAAGGCTGAAGTAATGAGCGAACAGGTAGGCGAAGGCGATCGGGATGAAGCTGTGAGCAAAGGACCGGCCGAGGGAGCGGAGGCTGGCGTCCTTCGACCCGGCGGCGCCCATCCCCTTGACCCCGCCCCAGTAGATCGCGACGATCAGGACCAGCGTCAACGCCATGAACAGGGAGTTGGCCAGACGGAGGGCAAGGACTGGGTCGAGCCCGTTGCCTTGGTCGAAGAGCAGGTCGAACGCCTCACCGATCGCCCCGTTCAAGAGCCCCTCCTGCGCGCCGTCGAAGGTCGTCCCGGCGATCGTGATCAGAACCACGGCGACGGATCCGGGAACCGTTGCCCAGCCGGTCGCGCCGGCCAGCCAGCGGCGGCGGCCGAGCTCGCCGTCTCGTACCTCGAGCGGCGCCAGCCGGCCGAACATGCCGAAGTAGACGCTGAACGTCTCGCCCCGGTCGCACCACTTCTCGATCCCGTAGAGCGCCATGCCGACGAACGTGTAGGCGCTGTAGAAGAGGGCCGCGATCGCCACCGTCCGCGGCGTCAGGCCGACGGTTTGCAACCCGCTGGCCCCGTAGATCAGCTCCAGCCAGAGGAAGCCCAAGAGCCCCGCCGCGGCGGGCCAGCGCCCCAGACCCTCGGGATAGGGGAGCGGCGGCGGCCCAGCCTGCCCCGCGAGCCTGGTGAATCCGGACGCAGTGACCCGCGCGATCGCGCGCCAGGGGTTGAAGGCCCGGAAGATGTCGCCCAGAAACACGCTCAGGATCGCGAAGCCGAGCCAAACCGTGACGAACACGAAGGTGATGGAGAAGTTCCGGTCAGGCGCTTCGGTTCCGTAGAGGCCGGCCCAGATGGTGACCCCGAGGAGGAAGACCCCGATCGCGCCGGCGGCGACCTCGGTCGCGCGATTCACGATAAGCCCCCAAGCCCGGCCCAGCGGCCGCCACTCTCCGTCCTCCAGACGCGGGCTGCGCCATGCGACGGAGAGGGCGACGAACGACACGATCAGGACCAGCGAGGCACCCCAGGCGAACAGCCACTCGGGGATCGGCAGGTCCTGCTTGCCGGCGAGCGCGTGGGCGCCTGCCGCCGCAGGGAAGAGGAGGGCCGACGCCAGGCCGATCAGGGAAATAAACACGGCGACGGTTGCGACCGCCATGCGTCGACCCGGGCCCACGCTCAGTTGGGAACTACGGAGATCTCGGCGATCAGGACGCCCGTGGTGTGCGACTCGAGCTCGAAGACGCCCTCGATGTCAGCCTCGAAGAAGAACTCAAGAGGCGTCCCGGCCAGGACATCGACGTACCTGTCGTACCCGTGGAGGTGGAGCTCGTCCGCCACGTCCGAGGTGATCTCGAAGACAGCCTTCTGTCCGCTTGGAAACTCGAGCTTCTGGACGCCCCCGACCGGTTCGCCGTCCTTGATCTCGATCATCGGAATCTTCGGCTCGTCGGCTGGGGCCTTTAGTCCGGCCTGCTGTCCTTGGGGTGCCGCCTTCCTGGAAAGCTCGGTGTCCTTGTCAGCCGTGTCGTCCTTCAGCAGCAAAAACAGGACGACGGCGACGGCGACGCCGACCAGGGCGAACAGGGCTGGAAGCTTGCGCGAATCCATGACGCGCGAGTCTACGGGCGAGGCCTAAGCGAAAGTCAAGGCAGGTTACGGATTGGCGGGCGCCGAGCGGGGCGCCTCGGGGCCCGAACCGTTTTCCAGCCCGGCCGAGTCGATCGTGTCCTCGCTGAAGACGAAAACGAAGATCGCGACGATCGCGATACCGAGAACGATGCCGAGAACGATGCCGAGCGTTCGATCCCCGCGCGCCACGTCACCTCACCCCGGGACTCCCGGGTCAGACCCCGTCGAGCAGGCGCCAGTTCGCCGCGTACGCGCTCTCGGCGGCCGCGACCATGCGCTCTGCGTCAGCGTCCGTGGCCAGCTCTTCGATCAGCCTGCGGACTTCCGCGGCGTGCTCCGAGTCACGGCTCTCGTGGACCTTGAAGTAGGCGGTACCGGATCCGTCCGCGAAGCCATAGCGCCCGAGCAGCCCCTCGCGCTTGGTCCGTGAGATCTCGGGTTGGGCAACCTCGACCGCGTAAAGGCGGGCGAGCAGCTCCAGCGCGTCGCCGTCGGCGGTCCAGTTGGAGACGCAGGCCGTGGTCTCGGCGGTCGGGGCCGCTGCGCCGTCGCCGTCAAGGGCGCCCACGAAGCCGTCCCAGAGCCTGATGTGGCCCAGCTCCTCGGCGGCGTGGCGCTCGAGCTCCGGGTGCTCAGGCAGCGTGGCCGCGAGCTCGGCACTGAGCCTGGCGATCGCCTCGACCGCATGGCGATACTGGCCCGAGTAGGCAGCCAGATCCTCCCGTGTCAGCGTGCCCTCGGACCAGCGCTGATAAAACGGATGCTTCAGCACGTTGTGGCGCTTGCGGGCCGCTTCGATTCGCTGCCAGACATTTTCGGTCAAGACCAGAATCCTCCTGTTGCGGGTGCGAAGAACGGGGTGCGGAGCATACTTGGCGCTGAGATGAGCGAATCCCCGAGATCACGCCTCAATGAGCCCGCGGGCTCATTCATCTAGTGCGCCCCGAGCGAGGCGATATCGCCGCTCCCGAGCTTCCGGGCCGCATCCGCTGGCTCGGTAGCGAGCCGCCGCGGATGTCGGAGTTGACGGCCACCGCACCCGTCCTGGTCCATTTCTTCGATTGCGCGCAGCTCAACAGCGTGCGCACCCTGCCGTATGTGCAGGAGTGGCGACGAAGGTACGAGCCGCTCGGGTTGCGGGTCCTCGGCGTCCATTCACCCCGGTTTCGCTTCACCGCGGAGAAAGACGTGGTCGCGGCCGGCGTCGAGGCTCTCGGGATCGAGCACCCGGTTGCCGACGACTCCGGATACGCGATCTGGCACGACTACGGGGTGAAGGGCTGGCCGTCCCTGTTTCTCTGGTCCAGGGGCGGGGCGCTCGCCTGGTTTCACTTCGGCGAAGGCGAGTACCGGGCCACGGAGGAGGCAATCCAGGAGCTGCTCCGGGCCGACGACCTGACCCTCGAGTTGCCGGAACCGATGGCGCCCATCCGGCCCACCGACGCGGCCGGGACTCTGGTTGCGGCCCCGACTCCCGAGGTGTTCCCCGGCGGTGGTCCCGGCGATCCATGGGAGCCCGGCCCGGACCGTGACGGCGTCGAGATCACGTATGAGGCGGGCGGCGCGTGGGTGGTGGCCGAGGGCGAAGGGAACCTTGACGTGGCGATCGACGGTGGGAAGGCGAGGGCGCTCCCCGTCGCAGGCGGACCGCTGCTTGAAGTGGCGCAACACCCGCGCCATGAAAAGCACGACTTGCGGATCACAGGACGGCCCGGAGTCCGGGTCTGGGCGGTCAGCTTCGCGGCGGGATTGCCATGAGGTACGCCGCGGGCCTGGCGCGTGGCAGCGCTTGCGGCTGCGTTCCGTTGATCGGCGCGCCGTCGGATCGAAGCGGCGGCGCGACGATCACGCTGGCCCTCGACGAGCTTTGGGTCGAGATGACGGCGCAGCCGGCGCTCGGAGTCGAGCTGATCGCCCCCCAGTCGCCGAACGGCGTCTCCGGTCCCCAGGGCGAGGCGCAGGGGCCACCCGGCGCGATGAAAGCGGCGGCGCGACAGATCCTGGCTGGACGTGAGGACCTCGCCGGCGCGGGATTTCGGCTTGAGCTGGCCGGCAGCGAGATCCCGCCGGATGTGGGCCTTGGCGAGAGCACGGCCATGGCGCTCGCCGCTCTCGAGGCCCTTGATCGCCTGTTCGGAATCGGACTGGCGCGGGAGCAGATGCCACCGCTGGTGCTCGCCTGCCTGACTGATCAGCCCGGGGTGCCCACGACCCTGCGCGACCCGGTCGCCCAGGCCGAGGGCGGTCTCACATTCATGGACTTCGACGCCGACGGCAGCGGCGGTGGCCGCTACGAGCCACTCGATCCGGCCCTGCTGCCGCCGCTGTCCGTGGCGTGGCCGGAAAGCGAGGCGGCCGGGGCAGCCGGAGTGACCGGCGGCGCCGGGGACGCCGGGGACGCCAGCGTGGCCGGGGCCGCTGGGGTGGCCGGCGCCCTGGCCGATGAGACCCCCGCCGACGCGACCCCACCACCGCCGAGTGTCGAGAAACGCCCCGGCATGGGACGTTTGTCGACATTCGGCGCGGATGCGACGGCGCAGCCCGAGCTGCCGCCCGAGGCGCTGGCCGAGCTTGGCGGCCTTGCCCAGCGCGCGCTCTCGCCTCTCCTGATCGGCGACGGCGCCGGCTTCGGCGTCCTGCTCGAACGGGATCGCGAGCTCCGCGAGCGAGCGGAACCTCCGAACCCGCTCGCCCAGACCGTGGCAGAGCTCGGCGTGGCCGTGAACTCGACCGGCCCCCATGGCGCCATCGTGGGCCTGTTCCGCGACGAGCCTCAGCTCGATCAGATTCGCGAGGCGCTCACGGCCCAGGGCGCCGACCTGCACATAGTCCGCCCACCGTGAATTCGAGTTTCTGCAATTAGCAGTCGTATAGACGGGTAAATGCGGAAACTCGACGCCGCCTACCCCGGGACGAACGACGGGTCGTCCTCGTGCTCGCGGAAGAACTTGACCATCGCGCTCGCATAGTCGGGGAACCTCGGCGCGCTGACGCCGTGCTCGCCCAGCAGCTCAACGGCGCGCCGGGTGTCGAAGCGGACCGGGTGGTTCAGGTAGACGATCGACTCCGGCGGGGTGCCGCCCAGCATGTCGCGAAAGACCTTCATGCGCACCGAGCCCTGGGCCATGCGCGGGGAGATCCGCCCCCTGGTCGGCTTGCCGGTGTACTCGATCGAGAGGATGTCGGCGAGCTCGCCTGACGTGAGCGGATCGGGGTCGACCAGGTGAAGCGTCTCGCCGACCGTGTTCTGGGCGCCGGCCGCCGTCGCGATCGCTTCGACCACAAAGTCCACCGGGACAGCGTTGAAAGGAGCGTCCGCGCGGCCGAACCGGGGAATCGTCTGGCGTGCCCTGGCGGCTTGCGCGATTACTCGCAGGATGAAGTACGGCCCGTCGAACTTCTGAGTCTCGCCGGTCTGCGAGTCGCCGACGACGATCGCAGGCCGCAGGATCGTCGTCGGAATCCGATCCATGAACTCGCGGACCCAGACCTCGGCCTGGAACTTGGTGGACTCGTAATGGTTCTTGAAGGACTGTCCCAGGACGAGCTCGTGCTCGTAGACCACCCCCCGGCGATTGCCCGCCACGTAGGCGGTGCTGATATAGGCGAGCCGCTCCAGCGATTCCGCATCCCGGCAGAAGTCGAGGACGTTGCCGGTGCCGTCCACGTTGACCTTCTGCGCGATCTCAAGCGGAACCGCGAGCGAGTAGATCGCTGCCAAGTGGTAGACGATCCGGACCTCGGCGCGCAGCCGCTCGTACTCGTCGTCGGCAAGGCCGAGGCGGCGCTCCCCGATGTCGCCCGCGATGACCTCGATGCGCTCGGCGTCGATCGCCCCCGCAGCGGTGCGAGCCGGCTCCAGCATCCTTGGCTCAACGAGGGCGGTGATCTTCAGGTCTGGGTCCGCTTCCAGGAGCCGCGTGACGAGGCGCCGGCCGATAAAGCCGGGGAACCCGGTTAGAAGCGTCGTGGAGATGGCCTTACGCCCTCGCTGCGATCTCGGAGCGGATCGTCTTCGGCAGCATGAAGCGCACTGACTCGTCGACCGTGCGCAGCTCAGAGACGTCGGTGGTGCCCCTTGCGCGGAAGAACTCCACCAGCTCCGCGACCAGCTCTTCCGGGGCGCTGGCGCCGGACGTGATGCCAAGCGTCTCCACCCCGTCGAGCCATTCCTCCCGCACCTGGGAGGCGTTGTCGATCAGGTGGGAATCGGCGCCGTGCTCGCGGGCGACCTCGACGAGGCGGTTGGAGTTGGAGGAGTTTGTCGAGCCGATCACAAGGACAAGGTCGCACTCGACGGCAAGCTGCTTGACAGCGATCTGCCGGTTGGTGGTCGCGTAGCAGATGTCCTCCGACTTGGAGGAGACGATCTTCGGGAAGCGCTCGCGCAAACGGACGATGATGTCCTGAGTCTCGTCGACGGAAAGCGTCGTCTGCGTGATGAACGCGACGTGGTCGGGGTCGGGCACCTCGACCGTATCGGCATCGTCGATGGTCTGAACGAGGGTGATCGCGTCGGGCGCCTCCCCCATGGTGCCCTCGACCTCCTCGTGGCCCTCGTGGCCGATCATGATGATCGCGTACCCCTGCTCCGCGAACTTGCGGGCGGAGACGTGAACCTTCGTCACCAGCGGGCAGGTCGCGTCGATCGTGCGCAGATTCCGCTGCGCGGCATTGGCGTGAACGGCCGGGGAGACTCCGTGGGCGGAGAACACGACCAAGGCGCCCTCAGGCACCTCTGTCTCCTGATCCACGAAAACCGCGCCGCGCTCGGCGAGCTGCCGGACGACGTGCTTGTTGTGGACGATCTCCTTGCGCACGTAGACGGGCGGCCCGTGCATGTCGAGCGCCTTTTCGACGGTCTCGACAGCACGGTCGACGCC
>JALZKA010000024.1 GCA_030859475.1 Actinomycetota bacterium | reverse complement strand
GCCACGCGGTAAAGGCGGGACTGCGCCTGGGGATCAACGCTTCGCCCGAGCCGGTTACCAACGTGGCTGCCAGCCTGACCGAGGATGGTCTCGTCGCGGCGATCGTCGCATTCTCGGTCGAGCAGCCGGAGATCGCGGCGGCGATCGCAATCGTTCTGTTGATCGGCGGCATCGCCCTGGTCGTCTACATCTGGACGCGAATTCGCCATACGCTGAAACGACTCATGGATAAGCCCCGCTGGCGATTACCGCCACGACCTCGCTGAGCGGCGCTACCCTGCCAGCCGATGACGATCGAGTCGACCAAGGCGATCATCGCGAAGATCCGCGAGCACTACGCCGCCCAGGGCATCCCGCTTGACGGGCTCTCCGACCGCCAGATCGAGATCGGCGTCCGGCAACTCGCCGCGGCCGCCCGCGAGGCCGGGATGAGCGCCGAGGAGGCGACCAAAAAGATGCGCGAGGCGGTCGCGGCGGCGGCGAAGCCGGCTGCCAAGACTGAAGCCGACCAGTAGGACGCGAGCACCTGACCGCCCAATCAATCGAACGTCCCGGAGTCCCGCGCTAATCGGTGACTGCGGGACGTTCGATGCAAAAGCGACAGTCGCGCGAGGCCCCTCAGTCGTACAACGAATACCCGTACTCGCCGCGTTTGTAGGCGAGCTTGGCGATCGCGACGACGCGGTCGTCGTCGTTCGCCTCGATCTGGCGGAGGTGGCCGCGCACGCGTCCGGCGGCGCGCTCGCAGAATGTCTCGGCGATGTAGCGCTCCTGGCCTGACGTTTCGACGCCCTGGTCGTTGAAGATCGCCGTGACACGTGACAGCACCGCGACCTGGGCGTAGATGTCGGCGATCGCGTCGGCCAGGCGCTTCTGCTGGAACTGGCGATTGATCACCTCCTTGCGCTCCTTGCGCAGCACCTCCTCCGTGATGCCGCTGAGGTCCTTGACCTGCTCGGAGACCGCGTCCGAGTGCTTCTTCAGCTCCGGATGGGCCATCGTGATCCTGTCGGGCCGGACCTCTGAGCGGATCCGCCCCGCGACATAATCGGCGAGCAGCCCGATCGAGCGAATCGGATCATTCAGGCCGATGTCGCCAAGGCCGCTGAGCTTTTCGCCCACCGGCTTGATTCCCGTCAGCGCGATAAAGCACCGCATCACGTCGTTCGCGCCCTCGAAGATCGGGAAGATCCGGATGTCGCGCAGGATCTTCTCCAGCGGGTTGTCCTTCATGTAGGCCGCGCCGCCGTGGAGCTGGAACGCGCGGTTGGCGGCGTACCAGAGGAACTCCGTCCCGGAGACCTTGCAGATCGCTGACTCCAGGGAGTAGTCATCGACTCCGGCGTCGACCAGCCCGCACGTCAAGTACGCCATCGACTCGAGACCGAACAGGTAGCTGACCAGCCAGCCGATCTTGTCCTGGACCAGCTCGAAGTCGGCCAGCGGCTGGTCGAATTGCTTGCGCTCGCGCACGTGCTCGATCGCGTGGTCGAGGATCGCCTTGGCGCCGCCGACCGATCCCGTCCCGAGCCCGATGCGGCCGTTGTTCAGGATCGACATCGCGATCCTGAAGCCCTCGCCGGGCTCGCCCAGCACGTTCTCCGCAGGCACCTTTACGTCGTTGAAGTACAGGCGGCGCAGGTCGTTGGCGCGCAGGCCCATCGTGTCGAAACGCTCGCCGACCTCGAAGCCCTTCATCCCCTTCTCCAGGATCAGAGCGATGTGGCGGTCCTTGCCGTCGACCTCGCACCGGGCGAATGCGGTGAAGACCGATCCCTTGGAGCCGTTGCCGATGTAGCGCTTCTCACCGTTCAGGACATAGGAGCCGTCGGGCTGGAGCACCGCCCGCGACTCGATGTTGTAGGCGTCGGAGCCGGCGTTCGTTTCGGTCAGCGCGTAGCCCGCCAGCTTGCGGCCGCTCGCCAAGTCAGGCAGGAAGCGCTCCTTCTGTGAGTCCGAGCCGTACATTGCGATGCCCTTGAACCCGATCGATTGGTGAACGCCCAGGATGATCGCCAGGGTCGCGTCGATCTGAGCAAAGGTCTCGAAGACGCGGGCGTAGCCTGTCTGCGAAAGGCCTTGGCCGCCGTAGCGCTCGTCCACGTAGAGTCCGCACAGGCCCGCCTCGCCGAGTGCCTTGATCGTCCCGTCGCCGATCCAGCGCTCCTCCTCGGCCTTGCGATGGTCGACCGCACCGGCGATCTCGTGGGCGGAGGCAATCAGGGCCTTGATCTTCGCCCGCTCCTCCGGATTCGACTGCGGATACGGGAACACCATCTCCTCGTGGATCTCGCCGAGGAACAGGGATTTGGCAAACGAAGAGGCGGGATGGTCCATCGTCGCGCACCCTACCCCGAGAGCGACCGGCGTTGCATACGATCGTCCTCGTGGCCCTGCCGCTCAAGCCCCCGATCCAGCCCCAGCTTGCCCTCGCCCGCAAGGCCCTGCCCGAGGGCGCCGGCTGGGCGTACGAGCCGAAGTGGGATGGCTTTCGGGCGCTGGCCTTCGTCGACGGCGATGACGCCTACCTGCAGAGCCGCGGTTCCAAGCCGCTGCGCCGCTACTTCCCGGAGCTCGCCTTTCCGGCGGGCGATTACGTCCTCGACGGCGAGCTGGTGATCCTGGACGCCGATGGCCGCGAGGAGTTCGACCAGCTCCAGAACCGCCTGCACCCGGCCGAGTCACGGGTCGCGATGCTGGCCGAGCAGACCCCGGCGATCTATCGCGCCTTCGACGTGCTCGCCGTCGCGGGCGAGTCTGCCCTGGCGAACCCTTTCCGCGAGCGCCGGCAGGCGCTGGAGCGCCTGGTGGCGTCATGGGACGAGCCGGGGAGCGTCGAGCTGACGCCGATCACCGAAGACCCCGGCGACGCGCAACCCTGGCTTCAGGGAGGCGAGGGGGTGATTGCGAAAGAGCTCGACGCGGCCTATCGACCGGGTGAGCGCAAGGGGATGGTGAAGGTAAAACGCGTGCGCACCGCGGACTGCGTGGTGCGGGGCTGGCGCCCGGGCAAGGAGGAGAGCACCGTGGGCTCGCTGATCCTCGCCCTCTACGACGGCGACGAGCTGCGGGTGGTCGGGCATACCTCCGGCCTGACCGCCAAGCGCAAGCGCGAGCTGGTCTCCGAGCTGGCTCCCTACGAGTCCGGCGAGCGCGGCACCGCGGATCCAAGCCGCTGGAGCGCCGATCGCGATCTGGAATGGATCGACCTGCGCCCGGAGCTCGTGGTCGAGGTCACCTTCGACCATGTCGCCGACGGCCGCATCCGCCACGGGGCGAAGATCCAGCGCTGGCGCGAAGACAAGGAGCCGCGCGCCTGCACGTTCGATCAGCTCGACCAGTAGCGGCGCTAGCCCTGTTTCCGGGCCTTGCTCGGCTGCACCCGCTTCGGCTCACCCGTCTGCTTGCGGAAGTGGGGCGGCCACGGCGCGTCGCCCAGTCCCCCTTCCTCGTCGCGGGCGGCAAGGTCGAGCAGCGACTGGAGCGAGTAGGACTCGTCGTCGATCGCCGCGGACGGGTCGCCGACTCGAGCCAAGCGGTCCGGGACCGTGTCCAAACGCAGATCCGCGGGCTCGACGTCCGGCACCTCGTCCCAGGTGATGGGGCAGCAGACACGCGCGTCGGGAACCGGGCGGACGGAGTAGGCGGACGCGATCGTCCGGTCCCGCGCGTTTTGGTTGTAGTCGACGAAGACGCCGTGGCGCTCCTCCTTCCACCACTTGGACGTGGCGAGATCGGGCGCGCGCCGCTCGACCTCGCGCGCCAGCGCGAGGGCGGCACGCCGGACCTCGGTGAAGTCCCACCGGGCCTCCACGCGCACGTTGACGTGGATCCCGCGCGAGCCCGATGTCTTTGGAAACCCCTCCAGCCGGTGGTCGGCGAGAACCTCCTGGACGACCAGCGCGACCCGGCGGACGTCGTCCCAGGATGCATCCGGGGTGGGGTCGAGGTCCACGCGCAGCTCGTCGGGGTGGTCGAGATCGGCCCTGCGCACAGGCCACGGGTTGAAGTCGATCACGCCCAGGTTGACGGCCCAGACGAGGTGGGCTTCGTCGTTTGCGCACAGCTCGTTCGCCGAACGCCCGCTCGGGAAGTGGACGGTGGCTGTCTGAAGCCAATCGGGAGCGCCCTTGGGAACCCGTTTCTGGAAGAAGAAGTCGCCGGCGACGCCGTCGACGAAGCGCTTCAGGGTTGTCGGCCGCTCTCGCAAGTGGCGGGTGGCGGCCTCACCTACCGTGATGTAGTAGTCGGCGAGGTCGAGCTTCGTGTAGCCCGGCTCGGGGAAGAACACCTTGCCCGGGCTCGAAAGCTTGACCTCGCGCCCGGCGACCTGGATTGTCGTCTGTTCCTTCGCCACCACCGGCGGATACTCTCATTCGCCGTGCCAGAACCTAAGACAATGCGCTACGAGACCGACGGCCGGATCGCCCGAATCACCCTCGACCGCCCGGAACGAGGCAATGGGATCACGCTCGCGATGCCGGCGGAGCTGATCGCGTGCGTCGAGCGGGCGAACCTGGACCCCGAGGTCCACGTGATCGCGCTGGCCGGCAACGGCACCGGCTTTTGCGGGGGGTATGACCTGATCGAAAGCGCCGAGGGGCTTGGTGCCGGCGAGGTGGGGGATGCACCTGCCGGGTCGCCGCTCGACCCGCTCGTGATGGCGCAAAACCACAATCCCGCCGGCCAGTGGGATCCGATCGTCGACTACCAGATGATGTCGAGGAACGTGCGGGCATTCATGTCGCTGTTCGACTCCGACAAGCCGGTTGTCGTCAAGGTTCATGGCTATTGCGTCGCGGGCGGAACTGACATGGCACTTTGCTCGGACCTGATGGTGTGTGAGGACAAGGCGAAGATCGGCTACCCGCCGGCGCGGGTCTGGGGTGTGCCGACGACGGCGCTTTGGGCGCACCGGATCGGACCGGCCCGGGCCAAGCGGTTGTTGCTCACGGGGGACTGCATCACCGGCACCCTGGCCGTCGAATGGGGCTTGGCTGCCGAGGCGGCGCCGGCCGCCGAGCTTGACGAGCGCTTCGAGGCGCTGCTCGAGCGGGTCGCACGGCTGCCCATCAATCAGCTCGTGATGCACAAGCTGCTCGTCAACCAGACGGTCCGCGCGCAGGGCCTGGACGCGGCGCAGACCCTGGGCACGATCTTCGACGGCATCGCGCGGCATACGCCGGAGGGATACGGCTTTCAGCAGCGGGCGGCCGAGGCCGGCTTCCGCCAGGCGGTGCGCGAGCGCGACGAGCCGTTTGGGGATCACGGCCTAGATGCCTGACGCCGGCTGGCGGCTCGGCCACCTGGCGGTGCTGTGGGCGTTCGCGGTCGTCCAGCCGCTGCTGGACCTCCTGGGCCGTAACGCCGAGTTCTTCGTCGCCCGCGGCAACGGCGCCGCCGATATCGTCGTCTTCAGCCTCGCGCTGGCGCTGGTGCCGCCGTCGGCTCTGCTTGGCCTGGAGGCGCTCGCGGGGGTCGCCTCGAGACGACTGGCGTGGGCGCTTCACCTCGCTTTCGCCGGTCTTCTGGCTGGGGCATTCTTCCTACAGGTGGTGGACGGCGTCGTCGACGCGCGCACGCTGGTCGTCCTCGGAGTTGCGGCGCTGCTCGGCGGGGCGGCGGCGCTCGCCTACGCGCGAGGTGAGGCTGCCCGCTCGCTGTTGAGCTTCCTTTTGCCGGCGCCCGCCGTGTTCTTGATCCTGTTCCTGTTCTTCTCCGACGCGTCGAAGCTCGTCCTGCCGCAGGACGAGGCCAACGCGCTGGCCGCCGGCTCGGGCAAGCCGCTCGTGATGGTCGCCTTCGACGAGCTTCCGACCGCGTCGCTCATGGACCGCACCGGCAGGATCAACGCCCGGCGCTTTCCGAACCTGGCCGGGTTCGCGGAGGACGCCACCTGGTACGAAAACGCGACGACGGTTGCCGACCACACCGATGACGCTATCCCGGTGCTCTTGACGGGCAACCGGCCGGATCCGGGCCTTGATCCGCTCGCGAGCGACCATCCCAACAACCTGTTCACGCTCCTTGCCGGGTCGCAGGCCCTGAACGTTCACGAGCGTACGGCCCGGCTTTGCCCGCGGGAGTACTGCGATGTCGACACCGGATCGTTCCCGGGCCGGATGCGCGCCCTGACCTCGGATCTGAGCGTGGTCGCCGCGAGGCTCGTCCTGCCCGATTCACTGGCCAGCAAGCTGCCGTCGGTCAGCCAGGGATTCTCCGACTTCGGCGGCGAGCCCGACGAATCGGTCGCTGCCGACGAGCTCCCCCATGTGGGCGTCGATCCCGAGGCGATGTCGTCCCTGCTCGAGGGGATCGCGAGCGACCCGAGCGGCGCCCACTACATTCACCTCCTGCTCCCGCACGTCCCGTGGCGCTACCTCCAAACGGGACAGCACTACCAGCGCGGGGAGATCTGGGAGGAGTGGTCCGAGCCGGACGGCCTCTGGCCCGAGGATCAGGATGCAGCCGACCGCGCCTTGCGAGCCCACCTGCTCCAGGCGGGTTACGCGGACCTCCTGCTGGGCCAGATCCTCGACGCCGTTCGCGACGCGGGGATCTGGGACCAGGCCACCATCGCGGTCGTCGCGGACCATGGATCGAGCTTCGAGGCCGGCACCACCCGCCGTCTCATCGAGCCCGGCAATATGGGCGCGATCGCGCCGATGCCGTTCCTGGTCAAGGCGCCGGGGCAAGAGCGCGGGCGGATCGACGAACGTCCTGCGACGACCGCGGACGTGTTTCCCACGATCGCCGACCTGCTCGAGGTCGAGCTGCCGTTCGAGGTGGACGGCCGGCCGGCACCAGACGTGCGTCAGACGCAGGAGGTCTCGATTCTGCGTGGTGACGAGGAGGAGCCCAGGAGCTTCGACCTCGGTCAGATCCTCGCCGACCGCGACCGGATCGCCGCGCGGATCGCCGGCCGATTCGGAACGGGGTGGCGAGGCGTCTATCGCTACGGTCCGAGCCCGGAGCTGATCGGGCAGCAGGTTGACGCGCTTTCGCTCGCGCCGGTGGATCCGGGGGAGAGCACCGTCCTGACCGGGGCGGCGGATTTCGCCGCGGTGGATCCTCAGGGGGACTTCATCCCTGCCCTGATCTCGGGGCGACCCAAGGGAATCCCCACCGGCCAGGCGCTGGCGATCGCCCTGAACGGGCGGATCGTGGCGACCGCCGAGGTCTACCAGCCGGTGGAGGGGCCACCGCGATTCGCGGCGCTGGTGCCCCCTGGGAGCTTTCGCCAGGGGGCCAACGAGGTTTCGGTCTTAAGGATCGTCGGCACCGGACTAAGGCCTGTCGCGAAGGTAGGCGAGGAGTGAAGCAGCCGCGATGCCGAGGGAGTCCGCAAGCACGTCAAGTGGGTCGGAGTCGCGACCGTCAACGAAGCTTTGGTGGTACTCATCGGAGATCGCGTAGAGGATCGAGATGAGCGCGGCGACGCCCAGCGCCCGCCGGCCAAGCGAGGGCCGGAGCGCCCAGATCCAGAGCGCCGCCAGCACCGCGTATTCCGTGAAGTGCGCGGCGATTCGCGTCCAGGCCGGTAGCTCGGGCCCGACGCTTGGCTGGGCCGACCCGTAGAAGATCAGAGCCATTAGCGCCAGGGGCGCCGCGGCCCGCGACCATCCTGTGGGCATCGCTACGGAACCCGGTGGATCTCGAAAAGGTTGGTGCCGAGCTCTTGGTTCGGGAGGCCGGCCGTGATGCCGATCAGGTCACCCGGCTTGGCGACGCCGGTCTCGCGCGCCAGCGTCGAGCACTCGTCGAGAAGGGCTGAGATCCCGGTCCACTCGTCGGCCATCGCGCACTGCACCCCGAACAGCAGGTTGAGGCGGCGGACGGTCTCCAGCCTGGGCGAAACGGCCAGGACGGGAACCTTCGGCCGGTGCGCGGAGACCAGCCGCGCGGTGCGCCCGGAGCGGGTCGGCACGATCAACGCGGCGAGGCCGAGCGTGTAGCAGGAGCCCACTGCCGCGCGTGCGACCGATGCGGCCACGTCTCCTTCGGAGTCGGCCCGGGTGAAGACCCAGTCGCCGTAGGGGAGCTCGGGCTCGGTCGCCCGCGCGATCCGGTCCATCACGCGCACCGCTTCGACCGGGTTCTCGCCGACGGCGGTCTCCTCGGAGAGCATCACCGCGTCCGTGCCCTGGTAGATCGCGTTGGCGACGTCGGAGACTTCGGCGCGGGTCGGCCGCGGGGAGGAAACCATCGAAGCGAGCATCTGCGTGGCCGTGATCGCGGGCCGGGAATGCTTGCCCGCCAGGCTGATCAACCGCCGCTGGACGCTCGGCACCTGCTCCAGGGGCAACTCGATCCCAAGGTCACCGCGGGCGACCATGATCCCGGACGTGGTCGCCTTGATGATCGCCTCGGCGCGCTCGGCAGCCTGTGGCTTCTCGATCTTCGCGATCAGCGGGATATCGGCGCCTCCGGTCCGGATCCGCCGCTGCACCGGCTCCAGATCCTCGGCCCGGCGCACGAACGAGACTGCGAGCAGATCGACCGCCTGCTCGATCGCGAAGTCGACCCAGGCGAGGTCATCCCGCCCGGCCGACGGCAGGGCTACGTCGGCGCCGGGCAGGTTGAGGCCCTGGTGGGAGGCCACGGCCCCGCCGACTTCGATCCGGCATCGGGCCGACGTGGCGTCCTTCGACTCGACGCGCAGGCGGATGCGACCATCCGCCAGGTAGACCTCGCCGCCGACTTGGACTGCGCCCGGCACGCCCGCCCACGAGACGGGGAGCCGATCGCGATCGCCGATCCCTCCCTCGGTCGACAGCTCCACCACACCGTCGTAAGGGAGCTCGACCAGGCCACCCTCGACATCGCCCAAGCGGAGCTTTGGGCCGGGCAGGTCCCCCAGGATGCCGACCTCCTTGCCGCAGCGCTTCGCCGCCTCCCGGGTCATGGCCACGTTCTCCGCGTGCAGTTCGGCCGTGCCGTGCGAGAAGTTGAGGCGGAAGACATCGGCCCCCGCCGCGATCAACTCGCACATCATCTCCACGGTGCGGGTCGCGGGCCCGATCGTGCAGACGATCTTGGTTCGCCGGCGCTCCCGGGCGGAGGCGGGCCCCTCACTCACGCTTCATCACCTGGGTGAAGTCGTCCGTTTGCGGTCTGTGGGTCGGCGCCGGCACACCGTCGTCCGGTTGTGCCTGCCCATCCGGGGCCTCCAGGTGCTGGATGTAGGGCAGGCGCCAGCCGGCCGCCGCGACCAGCAAGCCGACCGCGACCGCCAGCAGCGACAAGAACCACTGGCCGGCGCTCAAGAGCTCGAGCTCGAAGAACTCACGCACCGGCGTCGCGGCGAAGATCGCCGCAAACAAGGCTCCGAGGGCCGCGATCATCGCCAGCATGTAGGTCTGAATGGTGATGTGCTCGCGGCCCGGCCCTCGTTCGAGGAGGAGGATCAGGCATAAGCCCAGCACGATTAACGTCGTCGTCGCGGCGGTGCGGCCCTCTTCGACCGTCCCGCCGCCCAGCGAGTCGACGAAGAAGAGCGACAGCATCGAGGCGGCCGCGATCCCGACCCCGGCCGGGACGGCAAACGCCGCCAGCGCGCGCAGCAGGCGCCCGCGATAAAGCGGGCCCTCGCTTGGGGCGAGGGCGAGGACGAACGAGGGGATCCCGATCGTCAGGAAGGCGGCGACGGTCAGGTGTCGCGGCAGGAAGGGGAACGTCAGGCCGAACACGGAGGTAAGGGCGATCAGCACCGCCGCGTAGAGGGACTTGGTCATGTAGAGGCGGCCCAGCCGGTGGATGTTGCGGGCGATTCTGCGACCCTCGGCGACAGCGCGCGGAAGCATGGAGAACTGGTCGCGCAGCAGGACGATGTCGGCGACGCCCTTTGTGATCTGGCTGCCGGATCCCATCGCGACAGCCATGCGCGCCTGCTTCAGCGCCGGCACGTCGTTGACGCCGTCCCCGATCATCGCGGTGAAACGGCCGCGCTCGCCCAGCGCCGTTACCAGTGCCTTCTTCTGCTCCGGCGTGATCCGGCAGAAGATCGTGTTCTCTTCCGCGACTCGGCCCAGGCCGGCGCGGTCGTCGGGGAGCTCTGGCCCTTCGATCACGCCCGCGTCACGATCGATGCCGATCGCGAACGCAACGGCCGTGACCGTTGAGCGCGCGTCGCCGGAGATCAGCTTTAGGTCAACCTGCTGCTCGCGCATGAACGCGATCGTGTCCGCGGCGTCTGAGCGCAAGCGCTCTTCGAGGACCACCAGGGCGACGGGGGTGAGGGGTGGGGGAGGTTGGCTTGCCGGGTCGCTCGGCAGGCCGCCGCGTGCTGCTGAGAAGGCGACCACTCTGCGCCCTGCCGCCGTGTGCTCCTCCAGCGCCGCCTTGAGGTTCTCGGGCAGCTCCAGGGCGCCCGCGCCGATCAGGACGTCCGGGGCGCCGATCACGTAGCTCGTGGCTCCGCTCGCGCCGTTGAAGGTCATGCCGCTCCACTTCCACGCGGAGGAGAACGCCACCTCGGCGGCCGGCTGCTCCGGCGCCTGGTCGTAGCGGTCGGCGATCACCTGGAGCGTGCGATTGCGCTCACCCGCCGACGCGGCGAAGCGCCCAAGCGAGCGCTCGGCGGCACCAAGGCGGTCGGGCTCTGCCGGGACGATCTCGATCAGATCCAACTCGCCGTCCGTCAAGGTGCCGGTCTTGTCGACGCAGATGGTGTCCACTGCGGCAAGGGCCTCAGTCGCCGCCATCTGCTGGACCAGGGTGTTCTGCTTGGCCAGCCGCACCGCTGCCACGGCCAGCGTGACGCTCATCAGCAGCACCAGTCCCTCGGGGATCAGCGTCACCAGGCCCGCGGTCGCGGTCTGCGCCGCCTCTTCGAACGGCGTGTTGCGGGCGTTGAGCGCGAAGAGCACGACCGCTCCAAGCGGCACCAGGACGGCGGTCGTCGCCCAGATCACCCGGTTGACCTCTTCCTGGAGCGGCGACGGTGGGTGCCGAAACTCGCGCGCCTCGCCCGCAACCTTGCCGGCGTGGCTTTGCTCACGCACGGCGTCGACTTCGTAGTAGCCGGAGCCGTTCAGGCAAAACGACCCGCTGAGGACACGATCGCGCGTGTCCTTGCGGATCCCGTCAGACTCTCCGGTCAGCATCGATTCGTCCATCGTCAGCCCGCGGGACGCGATCACCTCACCGTCGGCGACGAGCTGGTCGCCCGGCTCGATCCGGATGGTGTCGCCGGGAACGACCTCGTCGGCCAGGAGGTCGACGGGCCTGCCGTCGCGGATCGCCTGGGCATGCGGGGCGACGAGCAGGGCGAGTTCGTCCAGCGTCTCCTTGGCCTTCAGCTCCTGCCGGATCCCGATGTAGGAGTTGAGGGCGGCGATGAAGCCGAAGATTGCGTCAGCCCAAAGCTGCAGGGACATGATCAGGATGAAGAAGACGCCGATGATCGCGTTGAAGAGCGTGAAGACGTTGGCTACGACGATCGAGGCGACCGAGCGGCTCGACGGATCCTCGGGCGGACCCAGATCCGCGAGGCGTCGAGCCGCCTCGGCGCTGGAAAGTCCCCTTGGGTGAGCCGCCTCCATGGTCATTCGCTGACGCAGGTTATGAGCCTGGGTCGCCGAGCATCGCGTAGTAAGCGGCGCTTGCGCCGAGGTCCGGGTGCCCGCTCGCCAGCGCATCCCGCGCGCCCGCCAGACGTTCACGCGCCTGGAGCAAGAACTTGGTCGAACGCGGGCTCACGGTTGACCGAAGAGGACGATCTTGTCGCGATCGACCGTGTGGCGTTTCGCCGCGTGCGCGTGAGCCGTAGAGCCAGACGGAAACTAGGTCATCGCCGAGGCGCGACCGGAGCAGACCCACCAAGCGCTTCAGTGTGCGTTGCTCCGCTTCGCCAATCGACGCGGATTCGAGGCTCAGCCCGCTAGCCATGTCCTCAGTGTAGGTCGGGAAGGTGACCGCTTCGAACCGGCGGGGTGGCTGCGCCCAGGTATACGATCGGCCCGGTGGCCGCCGAGATGAGCCAGCAGGGCGGAGCGGAGGCGCTCCCCGTCTCCTACGTCGAGGCAACGAAGGTCTATCCGGGCGCGAACGCGCCTGCCGTGGACGCGTTGACACTGGATGTCGACGCGGGCGAGATCTGCGTCCTGGTGGGGCCCTCGGGGTGCGGTAAGACGACGGCGATGCGGATGGTCAACCGGATGGTCGACATCACCTCAGGCGACATCCGGCTGGGGGAGCGCTCAGTTTTGGAGCGCAAACCGCCGGAGTTGCGGCGCGAGGTGGGCTATGTGATCCAGCAGATCGGCCTCTTCCCGCACCTGACGATCGGCCAGAACATCGCCACCGTGCCCAGGATGCTGGGCTGGCAGAAGGATGCGATCACCGCCCGGGTCGACGAGCTGGTCGCCCTGATCGGGCTCGATCCTGAGTTGCGCGATCGTTATCCCTCGCAGCTCTCCGGCGGTCAGCAGCAGCGGGTGGGGGTGGCGCGAGCGCTGGCGGCGGACCCCGGAGTGATGCTCATGGACGAGCCGTTCGGCGCCGTGGACCCGATCAATCGCGAGCGCCTGCAGAACGAGTTCCTGCGCCTTCAGGCAGAGGTCCGCAAGACGATCCTGTTCGTGACCCACGACATCGACGAGGCGATCAAGATGGGCGACCGGATCGCGATCCTGAAGGAGGGCGGGAAACTGGCGCAGTACGCCACCCCTGCCGAGCTCTTGATGGCGCCGGCGGACGAGTTCGTCGAGGACTTCGTCGGAGCCGACCGGGCGCTCAAGCGCCTGTCGTTGATGCGGGTAGGCGACGTCGATCTCTGGCACGCGCCACTGGCGTTCGTCGGCCAGGCGTCCGCCGAGGTTCGGGCGAAGGTTGAAATAGCCGAGGTCCCACATGCACTACTCGTGGATTCAGAGCGGCGTCCCCTGGGATGGCTTTCGAGCCGGGACCTCCAGGCGGAGGTCGTCCCGGCTCGCGCGGACAGTGCCCCAGACCCGATCCTCGACGTCTCCGACGTGCTACGCGATGCGCTCTCCGACGTGCTTCAGGCGGAAAGCCGATACGCGCCTGTGGTCGACGGATCTGGCCGGATCGCCGGTGTGCTTTCCCTCGAGATCGTCCAGGAGTTCCTGGCCTCCGACGATGCCCTTACCGATCAGCATGCAGCAGCTGAGCGGCCTCTGACATCGACATGAACGCCGTGTCGCCTACGCCTCTGGCTCAGATCGGTGATGACTTCTTCAGCGACCGCTCCGAGGAGAGCTGCATCCGCGACAACGGCGCCTTCTGCTTCGATTGGGTGGCCGATAACTTCGACCGCTACGTCGCGCCCACGCAGGAGCACCTGGTCTTGGTGGTCGTTCCCGTAGTGCTGGGGTTCCTGATTGCTTTTGCCATGGCCCTGGCTTCCCACCGGCGCCGGTGGCTCGTCCCGCCGTTCCTCGGCGCGACCGGCGTGCTCTACACAGTGCCGAGCCTGGCCTTCTTCTTCCTGCTGCTCCCGATCACCGGCCGGGGTACGGACACCGCGATCATCGCGCTCACCGCCTACACGCTTCAGATCATCTATCGCAACATCGTTGCCGGTCTCGCAAACGTGCCCCCCGGGACGAAGGACGCAGCCCGCGGAGTCGGGATGACCTCGCGTCAGATGCTTTGGCGGGTCGAGTTGCCGATGGCGCTGCCGGAGATCATTGCGGGCATTCGGATCGCGACGGTCTCGACTGTCGCGATCGCAAGCCTTGCCGTGTTCGCCGGAGGTGGCGGACTCGGCACGGAGATCCTGGACGATCTGACCTTCCGCACCGGCGTGGTCGTCGTGGGCCTGATCCTGATCGTGATGGCGACGGTGTTCGACTTGCTTCTGGTGCTGCTCCAGCGCCGTCTTACGCGCTGGAGCAGGGTCTCCGACGCCCCGCGCGACCGCGGGTCGGTCAGGTTCGGGCCGTTGCGGCGACCAGCCTGGACGGAGTGGTAGCGATGCTGTTGCCGGCCGGGTTCCTGGAATCCTTTTCGGGGGCGCTCGACTTCATCTTCAACGACCGCCCATCGGTCGAGGGCTCGACCCAGGTGGGGGGTCTGGGCCAGATCTGGGACCTCACCCAGGTCCATCTCGAGCTGAGCCTGGCCGCCATGGCGGTTGGCCTGCTGGTGGCCTTGCCGATCGGCGTCTACCTGGGCCACATGGGTCGCGGCGAGTTCTTTGCGGTCGCGGCTGGGAACGCGGGCCGCGCGATTCCGGAGCTGGTCCTGATCGCCTTCCTGATCGCCTTCGTCGGCACCGGCTTTCTCAACCTGACGATTGCCCTCGCCATCCTGGCGATCCCTCCGATCCTGACCAATACGTTCGTAGGCATCAGGCAGGCCGACCGCACCGCGATCGAGGCCGCGCGGGGGATGGGGATGTCGGAGGGGCAGGTGGCTCTGCGGGTCGAGTTGCCGCTGGCCGCTCCGACGATCATGACCGGCGTCCGAACGGCCGCCATCAATGTGATCGCGACCGCGACGATCGCGCCACTGGCGGGCACACTGACCCTTGGCGACTTCATTCTGTCCCGCAACGTTTACGGGGACGAAGGTGTACTGGCGGGAGCGATCCTGGTCGCCTTGCTCGCGCTGCTGACCGAGCTTGGCCTGGCCGCCATCCAACGTGGGATCACACCCAGGGGGCTCAAGCTGCAACGCGCTACGTCCTGAGAGTGCATAGGATCGCCCGCGCCCGGGGCAAAGGCCTGGGTCTAGGGCCGGAATTCGAAAGAGAGGACTCCCCGATGAACTTCGACTTCAGACTGCGATCGCTGTTCTCGCTGCTTGCGGCCATGGTCTTGGCGATGGGCGTCGTGGCCTGCGGTGACGACGATGACGACGGCGGCGACGACGGTAGCGGCGATGCCGCGCTGATCGAGCCGAACCCTGAGAATGAGGGTGTCGAGCTGACGATCGGGTCCAAGAACTTCACGGAGCAGTTCCTCCTCGGAGAAATCTATGCCCAGGGCCTCGAGGCGGCCGGCTACACCGTCAAGAAGGACCTGAACCTGGGCTCCGAGCAGATCGCGCTGAAGGCACTCGAGCAGGGCGAGATCGACGCATACCCCGAGTACACGTCCACGGCCCTGACCTCATTTTTCGAGTTCGCGCCCGAGGACGTCCCCGCCGACGCCGATCAGGCATTCGAAGAGACCACGGACGATTTCGAGGAGCTGGGCCTGGTCGCCCACCCGCCGACCTCGTTCTCGAGCGCCAACGCGGTGGGCCTTCTGGCTGAAACGGCGGAAGAGCTGGGGCTGGAGTCGATCTCGGACCTTGAGGGCCAGTCTGAGGACCTGACCCTGGCGGGCTCGCCCGAATGCCGCCAGCGGATCGACTGCCTCCTGGGGCTGGAGGACAACTACGGGCTGGAGTTCGGCAAGTTCACGCCGATCGACATCGGCCTGCGCTACGAGGTCCTGGATAAGGATGACGCCGACCTTTCGATCCTGTTCACGACGGATGCGCAGCTCTTCACGGATCCGGATACGTACACGACCCTCGAGGACGACAAGGGTGTCCTGCCTGCCGGCAACATCCTGTTCGTTGCTTCTCAGGAGGCCGCGGAGGAGGCCGGTTCCGACTTCGCGTCCACAATCGAGGCGGTCCAGGAGAACCTGACCCTCGAAGTGATGCAGGAGTTGAACGCCCGCGTGGATATCGACAAGGAGAAGCCAGAGGACGTCGCAGCCGACTACCTGCGCGCGTCAGGCTACATCGAGTAGCCGCGTGGTCCCGCTCAAGCTCGGCATCAACCTCGGCTACTGGGGGATCGGCCCGCGGGGTGACGAGGCGCTGGAGTTCGTCCACGCCGCGGAGGAGCTCGGCTACGAGTCTGTCTGGTGCGCCGAGTCGTACGGCTCGGACGTCGTCTCGATCCTGGGATGGCTAGCCGGGCAGACTCAGAAGGTCAAGCTCGGCGCCGCGATCATGCAGGTGCCGGCTCGCCCGCCGGCCGCGGCGGCGATGGCGGGCGCGACGATCGATGCGCTCTCCGGCGGTCGCTTCGTATTCGGGTTCGGCCCTTCGGGCCCACAGGTGTCGGAGGGCTGGTACGGGGTCGAGTACGCGAAGCCGTGGGGTCGGACCCGGGAGTACATCGAGGTCGTGCGGGAGATCATCGCGCGGCAAGGGCCGCTCGAGCACCCGGGCGAGCACTACAACCTCCCGATCGAGGGCGGCACCGGCCAGGGCAAGGCGCTGAAGCTGAACTTCCACCCCGTGCGAAACGAGATCCCGGTCTTCGTCGGGGCCATCGGCCGCAAGTCGGTTGAGATGGCGGCAGAGATCTGCGACGGCTGGATCCCGATCTTCTTCTCGCCCGACGCCTTCGACTCGACCTGGGGCGAGCACCTGGAAGCGGGGTTTGCCAAGGCCGGGCGGACCCGCGCCGACCTGGAGGTGTCGCCGTCGATCCAGGTGGCGATCGACGGCGACCTCGACGCGGCACGCGCCGTTGTCCGCGCAGGCCTGCTGCTCTACCTCGGCGGCATGGGGAGCAGGGAGACCAACTTCTACGTCGACCTGACCCACCGCTTCGGCTTCGGCGAGGTCGCCGACGAGGTCCAGGGGCTCTACTTGGACGGCAAGCGCGACGAGGCCTACAAGGCCATCCCCGACGAGCTGGTTGCCGCGACGTCCCTGATCGGCTCGGAGGCCGAGGTCGCCGAGCGACTGGCGTCGTTCGGCAAGATCGGGATCGATCGGCTGATCTGTTCGCCGGTCCACCTGGACAAGGGCGAACGGATGCACACGATCGAGCGTCTCGCGGGGCTGGTTGCCGACCGGGCCGAATAGCCACCTCCGGTCCGTCGCGAAGCTCGTTGGATAGGCTCCTCGCCGCTCGAAGGTTCGCGGGCAGTCAGCCAGCCAATGAAGATCGGGGTCCCGAAAGAATCCGCTGATGGTGAGCGCCGGGTGGCGCTGATCCCCGATGTTGTCGAGGCGCTCGTCGCGAAGGAACTGGAGGTGGTCGTCGAGTCCGGCGCGGGCGTCGAGTCCGGGCATCCTGACTCCTCCTATGAAGAGGCGGGCGCTCAGATCGGTGACCCTCTCGGCGCCGACGTCGTTGTCCGGGTCGCGGTTCCCACGACGGAGGACATCGGCCGGCTACGGTCCGGGCAGGCCCTGATCTCGCACCTGGAGCCCCTCACCTCCGGCGCTACCAACCAGGCACTGGCCGCCGCCGGCGTGACCGCCTTCGCGATGGAGTCCGTTCCGCGGATCACTCGTGCCCAGGCCATGGATGCTCTGTCATCGCAGGCGAATGTCGCGGGCTACGCGGCCACCCTGCTCGCCGCCCGGGAGGCCGGCCGCTTCTTTCCGATGATGACCACCGCTGCCGGCACAGTCGCGCCGGCGAAGGTCCTGGTGTTGGGGGCGGGAGTTGCCGGCCTTCAGGCGATCGCCACCGCGAAGCGCCTCGGCGCGGTCGTCAGCGGCTTCGACATCCGCCGCGCCGCCTGGGAGCAGATCGCTTCGCTGGGCGGCCGCCCCCTGGAGCTCGACTTCATCCCGGACGCCGAGGACGAGGGAGGCTACGCGCGGCCGCTTACCGATGAGGAGAACGAGCAGGTTCGCGAAGCGCTGGCTGAGAACGCGAGCCGCCAGGACGTCATCATCACAACCGCTCAGATCCCCGGGCGTCCGGCGCCGATCCTCCTGACCAGGCAGGCGGTCGCCAACATGACGCCGGGCTCGGTGATCGTCGACCTCGCGGGGGACTCGGGGGGCAACTGCGAGCTGACCGAGGCGCGATCGACCGTGGTCTCCGAAAACGGCGTCAAGGTGATCGCCCCCACCAACCTGCCCTCTGACATGGCCGCGCATGCTTCCCAGCTCTACGCGAAGAACATCGAGAACCTGCTCGGCCTGCTGGTCAGCGAGGAGCGCGAGCTGAACCTGGACTTCGACGACGAGGTCATCAAGGGCGCCTGCCTGACCCACGGCGGCGAGATCGTCAACGAGCGGGCGGCGGGAGCGTGATCAGATGGAAGTGATCACGCAGCTCACGATCTTCGTCCTCGCCGCCTTCGTCGGCTTCGAAGTGATCTCGAAGGTGCCGGCCACGCTGCACACGCCGTTAATGAGCCAGACGAACGCGATCCACGGCATCGTCATGCTCGGCGGCCTGCTGGTCGTCGGCTACGGCGACGACGCGCTCGAATACACGATCGGCGTGATCGCGATCGCCTTCGGCGCGATCAACATCGTCGGCGGCTTCATGGTCACGGACCGCATGCTCGGCATGTTTGCGCGCAAGCCAAAGCCGCCGCCGGCTGAGGAAAAGGACGGTAGCTAGCCGATGAGCATGCCGCTGGCAGTGCTGGAGCGGGGCGGCGACGCCGCCACGGCGCTCTACATCCTCTCCTTCGCGCTCTTCATCCTCGGCGTGCGCCGCGGGACTCACCCGACCACCGCCAAGCAGGGCAACCTGCTCGCCGCGGCCGGCATGGCGATCGCGGTCGCGACCACGCTACTGCTCGACGGGATCGGCAACTGGGGTCTGATCATCGGCGGCCTGGCGCTGGGCACGGCCATCGGCGTGATTGCCTCGCTCCGCGTGCAGATGACGGCGATGCCGCAGATGGTCGCCCTCTACAACGGCGTTGGCGGAGGCGCGGTCGCGTTGATCGCATGGTCGGAGATCCGCCACGGGATCTCGCTCGGCCACGAGTTCCCGCTGGAGGAGCTGATCCCGATCCTGTTCGCTGCCGTCATCGGCTCGGTCTCGTTCTGGGGGTCGAACATCGCGTTCGCGAAGCTCCAGGATCTGATCCCGACCAGGCCGATCTCCGTACCCGGCCAGCAGGTGCTGAACGCCCTCCTCCTGATTGGCGTCGTCGCTGCCTGTGTCTCGATCGCCCTCTCCCCCGACGACGTCTCGCAGGAGCTCTTCATCGGCGTCCTGGTCGCCGCCGCGCTCCTGGGCAACCTGGTCGTGTTGCCGATCGGCGGTGCCGACATGCCGGTCGTGATCTCCCTCCTGAACGCGGCCACCGGGCTTTCCGCGGCGGCGGCCGGATTCGCGCTCGACAACGTCGCGCTGATCGTCGCCGGCACGCTCGTCGGCTCCTCGGGAACGATTCTCACGCTGGAGATGGCGACCGCCATGAACCGGTCGGTGCCCAACATCCTCTTCGCCGGCTTCGGCGGCGCTCCGGCTGCCGCAGCCGGCTCAGGAGAGGAGCGGCCGCATACGTCGATCGGCTCGCAGGACGCGGCGATCAAGCTCGCCTACGCGGACTCCGTCGTGATCGTGCCGGGCTACGGGCTCGCCGTGGCTCAGGCGCAGCATGCCGTCAAGGAGATGGGCGACGAGCTCGAAAAGCGGGGTGTCACCGTTAACTACGCGATCCATCCGGTCGCGGGCCGTATGCCTGGCCACATGAACGTCCTGCTGGCCGAGGCGGACGTTCCCTACGAGAAGCTGCGGGAGATGGAGGACATCAACCCGGAGCTGCCGCGCACCGACGTGGCCGTCGTGATCGGCGCCAACGACGTCACCAACCCGGCCGCTAAGAACGACCCCGACTCGCCGATCGCCGGCATGCCGATCATCGAGGTCTCCGAGGCGCAGCAGGTGATCGTCATCAAGCGCTCGATGAGCCCCGGCTTCGCGGGCATCGACAACGACCTCTTCTACCTCCCGAACACGGACATGCTCTTCGCCGATGCCAAGCAGGCGGCGGGCGAGATCGCCAGCGAGATCGGGAACCTGTAGCGCGTCTCAGTCGTGGCCGCCGCGCCGGATGCGCGGGGTGGCCCATCCCACCACGGCGCCGAGCGCCCCGACGATCAGGAGGGCGAAGATCAGCGGGATCTGGGTTTCGATCGTGATGAAGCGAACCTCGACCTCCTGCAGGTTCTGCAGGATCAGGATCGCCATGAGGATTCCCGCGGCAGCCAAGACGTAGGTCTTGAAGCTACGGCCCGCCTGCCGCGGTTTCGGTGAGCCCGCCGGCCCGGGTTCGTTCGCCATGTTGGAACCCTACCGGCACGTCTCGTGCGTGAATCTTCACGCTCTCTGGGTTTCTCGTCTGTGTGCGTGTCTCGCGTCAAGACGGCCAGGCGACCCCCGAGTGGCTCGGAGTCGTCCTCGTTGTCGCGCTTGCGTTCGCGGCGCTCGTCTCGCTCGGCGTTCGCCTCCCGGGCGCAGCCCTCGCCCGCGCAATCGGCGAGCGCCTGATCTGCGCCGTCGAGCTGGGCGGGGGCTGTGGCGGCGTGCCGGGGGACCTGGCACTCGCGTACGGCCCGGAGCTTGCGGCGCTGGCCAGCCGGCATGCGCCAGCCCTTCATTACGAGGAGGGAATGAGAGCGTTGCCCGTCGACTTCCGGGACTGCCGTGAGGACAGGTGCGCCGAGGGGCCGGGCGCGGGTGAGGTCCGCAGGTCGCTTGCGGGCGAGCCCGTCACCGTGTTCACGCACGTCATCGACTGCCGCGATCCGCAGGCCGCCACGGACGTAGGCTTCGACTGCTCCGGCGAGCGGGCCGGCAACCTCTACCTGCAGTACTGGCTCTACTACCCGGGCAGCCAGACGTCGCGCTACCTGTTCGGTGAACAGGGCCATCACCCCGACGATTGGGAGTCGTTCATGGTTCGGCTCAACCCGAGCGGGGAGGCGGTGGCCCGCGCCAGCTCGCATCACGGCTACAACGGCTACGACGGCGACCCGATCAACGACGCGGGGCTCCTCGGCGGCAAACCCGCGTGGGTGGACTCGACGGGGCGCTACTCGATCTCCGGCGGCAGCCACGCCGGGCGCGTGGGCGCGCCGCCCTCGGGTCCGGTCCGCCTGCCGCGATCGATCCACCGCGGCCCGCACCGCTGGACCCCGGCCCGGGCGGTGCGGCTGATCCCGCTCGAGT
>JALZKA010000105.1:1032-7385 GCA_030859475.1 Actinomycetota bacterium | reverse complement strand
AAAGTGGTCTTGCCGGTCCCGGGCGGACCGTAGAGGATCGCCGAGTGCGGCTCGCCCGACTCGACCGCGGTGCGAAGCGCCGAGCCTGCGCGCAGCAGGTGCGCCTGCCCTGCGAGCTCTTCGAGGGACCGCGGCCGCATGCGTACCGCAAGCGGAGCGGCGGCTGTCAGGTCATCCGAGTCCTCGCCGGCCGCCTCCCCCTCGCCGAACAGTCGTTCTTCCATCGTGCCGAGTATGAAGCGCGGGTAACCTGGAATCGGCATGGAGAGCGCAAGCGCGGAGAGGCAGGGCGAGCTGGGAGCCGCGGCCGTCGAGCTGCTCAGCAAGCTCATCCGCCTGAACACCGTCAATCCGCCGGGCAACGAGGGTCCGGCCCAAGCCCTTTTGCGGGAACTCCTGACGGGCGCGGGCTATGAGTGCGAGCTCCTCGAGGCTGCCCCGGGCAGGCCGAACCTCATCGCGAGCCTCGATTCCGGCGCCGACGGCCCCACCCTTGCCTTCATCTCACACGTCGACACGGTGCCCGCGGATCCCGACGAGTGGTCATTCGACCCGTGGTCCGGCGATGTCGTCGACGGCTTCGTCCGCGGCCGCGGCGGCCAGGACATGAAGGACCAGGTCGCGACGGAGGTCGCCGCCGCCGCCCACCTGGCTCGCAGCGGCTGGCGCCCTGTCCGCGGATGCCTGAAGGTAATCGTCACCGCCGACGAGGAGTGCGGAGCCCACCTCGGCGCGAAGTGGCTGTGCAGCGAACATGCCGACAAGGCCCGTGCGGACCTGGTCGTCAACGAGGGCGGGGGCACCCTGTTTGAGCTGGGCGGACGGCGCTTCTACAGCTTGGCCGTCGGCGAGAAAGGGGTGTTTCGCTTCAAGCTCCGCGCGCACGGCCGCGCCGGGCATGGATCGGTTCCGAGCCTGGGCGACAACGCCTTGTTGCGCCTGGCGCCCGTGCTGGCCCGCTTGACCGAGCAGCCCGCGCTGGAGCCGACACCCGCGGGGCTTGCGTTTCTGCGCGGCGTGCTTGACCGAGAAGTCGGCGAGAGCCCGGACGAGCTGGAGGCGGCGCTCGCGGAGCTGCGCGACCTCTCACCCGAGGTCGCCGCATACCTCGCGGAGCCGATGCTGCGCGTCACCCTCGTCCCGACCAGGATCAGCGCTTCGACCCGCGACAACGTGATCCCCTCCCTTGCCGAAGCGGTGATCGACTGCCGCGTTCCCCCCGGGCTGGCCGAATCCGACGTCCGCGCCCGCATCGAGCCTGTCCTGGGCGAGCTGGACGAGCAGATGGAGATCGAGTTCCTTGAATCGGTCAGCGGCAACGAGTCAGCCCTCGCAACCGGTTTCTTCGACGAGATCCGGGAATGGCTCGCCGAAGTGGAGCCGGAGGCGACGCTGGTCCCGACGGTGATGCCCGGCTTCTCGGACAGCCACTGGTTCCGCAAGGCGTATGGCGGCGAGTGCGTGGTCTACGGCTTTCACCCGCAGCGCGAGCTGGATCTGTTCCAAGCGGCGCCGCTGGTGCACGGCGCCGACGAGCGTGCCGCGGTCTCCGACGTCGAGCTGGCCGCGAGCTTCTACGAATCGCTCGCGAGGAGGATCCTCGGTGGCTGATCAGGAGGCAACGCCGGAGCAGACGACCGAGCCGGAGAAGGTGCGGATGGGCGGCATGGCCCTGCGGAACGGCCTCTTGGTTCACGGGCCGACGCACTGGGCCGTCGCCGTTCGCTCCAAGTCCGGCGAGATCGAGGTCGCGTCGGGTCCCAAGCCGAGGCTCGCCCGTGGGCGGATCGCCACCACTCCGATGCTCCGCGGCCCGGCCCGCCTGGCCGAGGCCATGGCCGTCGTGCCGCTGGTGCGCTGGAAGCTGCGGTCGGTGCGACTGCCGCTTGAAGATCCCAGGGTGATCGGCGCCGCCTTGCTGGCGAGCGGCGCCTCGGCGGCCGCCCGCAAGCTGGCCAAGGGCAGCGCGGCGCGCGAGGCGCTGGTCGGCGTAATCGGGCTCGTGCCCGCCGTGGCCGCCCTGCGCGACCCGGATCTGGCCGCCTACCACGGGGCCGAGCACAAGGCGATCGGCGCCTACGAATCCGGTGCCAGCGCGGCGGAGACTCCCAAGGAGCACGAGCGCTGCGGCTCCAACCTGATCGGGCCGATGCTGGCCTTGAGCGTCGCCGGCCAGGTGATCGTCGAGAGCGTGATCGAGCGCCCCGGGTCGGTCGCCCGCGGCGCGGCATCACTGGCTGCGACCGGCGCCGCCGTCGAGGTCTTTGCGTTCGCCGAGCGCGAGCCCGGCGCTGCCCTCTCCCGCGCGGTGCACCACACCGGGCACGAGATCCAGCGCCTGATCTCGACCAGGGAGCCGACCGCGGAGCAGCTCGCGGTGGGCGAGGCCGCGGTCGCGGAGTTGCTACGGGTCGAGCCCGAACCTGCCGATAGCACTGGGGAAGGCTCCGACGATCCGGCGCCGATCCCGACATGACATTCCTGACCGCTTTCGGATACGACGAGATCGAGCGCTACGTGCCGCTTTGGGCTCCGGTGCTCATCCTGGGCTTGATCTGTTACTTCATGTGGCGCACGGTCAAGCTGATGCCGCAGACCAAGCCGCAGGAGATCACGGCCAAGTCGAAGACGCCGGTGACCTTCGCGGACGTGGCCGGCGTCGACGAGACGAAGGACGAGCTGCGGGAGATCGTCGAGTTCCTCTCCGACCCGAAGCGCTTCACGCGATTGGGCGCGAGGGTCCCGAAGGGCATCCTCCTGCATGGCCCGCCCGGCACCGGCAAGACGCTCCTGGCGAAGGCCGTCGCGCACGAGTCCGGCGCCAACTTCCTGAGCCAATCGGCCTCGTCGTTCATCGAGATGTTCGCCGGGCTGGGCGCTGCCCGCATCCGGCGCCTGTTCAAGGAGGCGCGCGAAAACGCTCCGGCGATCGTCTTCATCGACGAGCTCGACGCGGTCGGCGCCCACCGGGGATCGGACATCTCAGGGGAGCGCGACCAGACCCTCAACCAGCTGCTGGTCGAGATGGACGGGTTCTCAAGCCGCGACGACGTCGTCGTGATGGCCGCCTCGAACATGCTCGACAAGCTCGACAAGGCGCTCCTGCGGCCAGGGCGCTTCGACCGCCAGGTGTTCGTGCCGCCACCGGACATGAAGGGCCGGATAGCCATCCTCAAGGTGCACACGGAGGCCAAGCCCCTCGCCCAGGACGTGGATCTCGAACGGGTCGCGCGACACGGCGCGGGCCTGACCGGGGCCGACCTCGCCAATCTCGCCAACGAGGCGGCGATCATGGCCGGCAGGGCCGAGCGCGAGTTCATCGTGCAATCCGACTTCGACGATGCCCTCGAGCGGGTGGTCGCCGGCCTCGAATCGCGCAAGGTGATCTCCGACCACGAAAAGCAGGTCGTGGCCTGGCACGAGGCCGGGCACGCGATCGCCTCCGAGCTGCTGCCGAGCGTGGACAAGGTGCAGAAGGTCTCGATCGTCCCGCGTGGCAAGGCGCTGGGCTACACGCTCAACCTGCCGCACGAGGATCGCTACCTGAAGTCGCGAAGCGAGCTGATCGACTACATGAAGGTCCTTCTGGCCGGCCGCGTCGCGGAGCAGATCACCTTCGGGCGGGTCACGACCGGCGCCTCTGACGACCTGAAGCGAGTCACCCAGATCGCCCGCTCGATGGTCTACGAGTACGCGATGGGAACCCAGATTCGCTCGCATCAGCTTCCCGGCGACGACTTTTCGCTATCCGAGTCCACGCGCCAGACGCGCGACGAGGAAGTGCAGGCGATCGCCGAGGAGGCCTACCGCGGCGCCCATGCCCTCCTCTCCGATCACCGGGACCTGTTGGATCAGGTTGCGGAACGCCTGATCGAGAACGAGGTGATCGAGCGCGAAGAGATCCAGGCGATCATGCGGGCCCACCGCGAGGCGGACGGCTCGGCCCCGGTCGCCGCCGGCGCCCCGGCCGTCCCGCGGGAGCCGGCGCTGGCCAGCCAGCCTCCGGCTGACGTTCCCGACGGTAAATAGACTCCCGCCCGATGTTCGGGCTGATCGACCACATCGGCGTCGCCACCGAGGACCTCGACGCGTCGCTCGCGCTCTACGAAGGCTCGTTTGAGATGCCGACGGCCCACCGGGAGACCGTTGAGGAGCAGGGCGTCGAGGCCATCTTGCTCGACGTCGGCGCCTGCCACGTCGAGCTGCTCAGGCCGCTCGGCCCGGACACACCGGTCGGCAAGTTCCTCGAGCGCAAGGGGCCAGGTCTCCACCACGTCGCCTACCGCGTCGATGACATCGACGCGACCCTGAAGAGCCTCGAGGCGGCCGGGATCGGGCTGATCGACGCGAAGGCGCGCATCGGCATCCGAGGGTCACGAGTGGCGTTCCTTCACCCCCGCTCGACGGGCGGCGTCCTGACCGAGATCGTCGAGCCGGTGGAGGGACACTAGTCCGATGGCAGACAAGGGCGAGAAGGTGAAAGTCGAGATCGGCTTCGGGATCGGGCAGGTCCTGTCGGTCAAGCTGACTGCCGCCGAGCTCAAGGAGCTGCGCGCTGCCGTCGAGGCGGGCTCGGGGTGGCACGACATGAAGACTCAGGAGGGGTCAGTGGCTCTCAACCTGGCGAGTGTGCTGTTCCTGCGCGTCGACGACGGCGGTCAGGCGATCGGCTTCTCGGGCTGATACCCACCAGGGGTATTTGATAGGCTGCGCCAGATGCGCCGGCTACTCCTGCTCGTTGCCTTTGCCATCTTCGCCGCCTCCTACTGGTGGCGAAAGAATCCATCGGCCTGCCCTTACTCGCAGCGCTTCTGGGTGGATGCACCGCACCCGCTGATCACTCGCGAGCGACTCCGCGAAGTCCTGCGACCGCAACCGGCTGAGCGCGTGTTGGAAATCGGCCCGGGCACCGGGTATTACACCCTCGACATCGCAGCCTGGCTGCCGGACGGCACCGTCGAGATTTTCGACCTACAGCAAGAGTTCCTCGATCACACGATGGGCAGAGCTACCGAGCGAGGGCTGAAGAACGTGATTCCGACGCAAGGCGACGCGACCAACCTCACCTACGCCGACGACTCGTTTGATGCCGTCGTTCTGACCACGGTGCTGGGCGAGATCCCGGACCAGGACGCCGCTCTACGTGAGATCGCCCGCGTTCTGAAGCCCGAAGGACGGCTGGTTGTCGGCGAACTAGTCGGCGACCCGCATTACACGTCGCCGGGCGCGCTGGAGCGATTGGGTGCCGGCGCCGGATTGCGCCTGACCGAGCGTTCCGGGCCCGCCTTCGGCTACTTCGCCCGACTCCAGGCCTAGTCATCAATCTAGGCGGCTTCGCGGTCGCGCAGCACGCGGCGCAGGATCTTGCCCGACGCCGCCTTGGGAATCTCGTCGACCCGCTCGACCAGCCGGATCCGCTTCTGCGGCGAAACCTTGTCGGCGACGAACTCCATCAGGGCGTCGGCGTCGAGGTCGCCGCCCGCCGGGACGACGAACGCCTTCGGCAGCTCGCCGGCTTCGTCGTCGGGCACCCCGATCACGGCGACGTCGGCGACGTCGGGATGCGTGATCAGGATCGCCTCCAGCTCGGCCGGCGGCACCTGGAAGCCCTTGTACTTGATGAGCTCCTTGAGCCGGTCGACGATCGAGAAGAAGCCGTCGGCGTCGACGACCGCGATATCACCGGTGTGAAGCCAGCCGTCGGAGTCGATCGTCTCGGCCGTCGCGTCGGGATTGTTCAGGTAGCCCGCCATCACTTGCGGCCCCCGGATCCACAGCTCTCCCCGCTCGCCTTGCGCCACATCGTCCCCGGTCTCCGGATCGACGAGGCGGCACTCGGTGCCGGCCAGCGCCGGGCCGATCGAGCCGGGGCGGTTCTCGCCGTCCGGGCGGATCACGTGGGTAACCGGGCTGGTCTCGGTCAGCCCGTAGCCCTGGATCACGTTGCAGTCGATCCGCTCCGCCACCTGCTCGGCAAGCTCCGCTCCCAGCGGCGCGGCCCCCGACATGATCGTCTCGATCGAGGACAGGTCGTAGTTGTCGACCGCCGGATGCTTGGCCAGCGCCAGGGCGATCGGCGGCACCACGTAGGCGCGCGTGACCCCGTGATCTTGGATCAGGCTGAGGAACTGATCCAGGTCGAAGCGAGGCATCGTCACGATCGTCGCGCCGGAGCGAAGCCCCTGGTTCATGATCACCGTCTGCCCGTAGATGTGAAAGAAGGGCAGCACGCCGACCAGCACGTCGTCACGCCCGATCGGGAATGCCTCCTGGACCTGGTTCAGATTCGCGACCAGGTTCGCGTGGGTAAGCATCACCCCCTTCGGCAGGCCGGTCGTCCCGCTCGAGTACGG
>JALZKA010000105.1:0-1022 GCA_030859475.1 Actinomycetota bacterium | reverse complement strand
AAGAAAGGCAGGATCGCGATCAACGTGTCGTCTTCGTCGACCCGCTCGAGGTAAGCAAACTGGACGATGTTGGCAACGAGGTTGCGGTGTGTGAGCATCACGCCCTTCGGCAACCCGGTCGTCCCGCTCGAGTACGGGAGGACCGCGAGGTCGTTGAAGGCATCGATCGAAACGTCGGGCGCTGCGCCCGGATCGCCCATCAGCTCGGTGACGGGCGCCGCGCCGTCGGCATCGCCGACCACGAAGATCTCGACCCCGCCCGCTCCCTCCGCCGCCTCGCGGGCGACATCGAGGAAGGGACCGACCGTGAGCAGGATCGACGCGCCGGAGTCCCGGAGCTGGTGCTCCAGCTCGCGCGCCGTGTAGAGCGGATTCGCAGTCGTCGCCTTGCCCCCGGCGCGCGCCACCCCGTGGAACGCGACCGCGTACTCGGGCAGGTTCGGCAGATAGATCGCCAGCGCGTCCCCCGCGCCGAAGCCGCGGGCCGCGAGGCCGGCCGCGAGCGCCCTGGTCGCCTGGTCGAGCTGGGCGTAGGTGATCGTCCGGCCGCTCGGCCCGTCGATCAGCGCCGGCTTGTCAGCGAAATCAGCGGCGTGCTCGAAGACGAACGACGTCACATCCTGGTCGGGAAACTCGAAGTTCTCGGTCATACGCGGGAGCCTATGGCTTGGCGGTCCGCGCGCCGCGTGAGCCCGCATCCGGCCGAAGAACCTAGGGTTGGGGAATGCCCACGATCGCCCTGCTGGCGAATACCGAGTCGGGATCCGGTGACGCCGCGGAGGTCGCCGCGGTGCTCAGGGAGCTCGGCGCGGAAGTGCGGGAGTTCGGCCTCGACCAAGTCGAGGACGCGATCGCCAGCGGACCGGAGCGCATCGCGGTAGCGGGAGGCGACGGTTCCCTGGGGCCCGTGGCCGCGGCGGTCGGGGCGGTCGGGGCGCCGGCCCTCGCGGTGATCCCAACCGGGACCGCCAACGACTTCGCACGCGCGCTCGGGATCCCCGGCGACATGCGCGAGGCGTGCG
>JALZKA010000104.1 GCA_030859475.1 Actinomycetota bacterium | reverse complement strand
CCGCGGGGAACGACCGGGAGGGCGGGCCTTCCCGGTCGCCACGCATGTGTTCGGCCCGGAAGTCCCGCCCTCCCGGCCAGCGCATGTGTTCGGTCCAGGAAGTTCCGCCCTCCCGGCCAGCGCGCCGACGGTTACTCGAACAGCGCCAGGTTGCTCACGTCGACCCGGAAGCGTCCCTCGGTCTCGGTCGAGGGCGCGAGCTGGGTGATCCACAGAAGGAAGTGGTCGCGCTCGCCGACGTCGTTGAGCTCGATCTCGTGTACCTCGTCGGCGTCTTCGACCGTGGCGATCTCATCGCCCCAGCCCGCGAGGTCCTCCGGCGGCTCGCCGGCAACGGCGTAGACCTCGGCGCTCCACCCTCCCGCCACGGTCGTCACCTCCAGGGTCCGTGCGATCACGGGTTCCTCGGTGGCGGCGTAGCTCCCAACCCCCTCCTTGAAGGAGACGAGGTCCTGGAAGTCGTAGTGCTCCGTCTCCCATGCGGTTCCGGTGGGGTCGTCGTCGATCGCGAGCTCGACCAGAGTCGGCGACTCGCCCCCGTCCCCGCTCGGGTCGAAGTCGCTCGGATCGGTGAGGGTGACCTCCCCACCCGGCGGGGCGGCCGCCGCGGGCCCCTTCTCGTCGACCGGGATGCGGCTCTCGCCGCCCAGCTCGACCAGGGCGAGCGCCACCAGGAGTCCCGCGAGCACCAGCAGGATGCCGGCGATCGAGACCGACCGGGAGCTGAGGAGGCGCTGCCTGGAAGGGACCGAGTCCAGCACGGTTGTCGCTTCGCCGGAGGCGCCACCCGCGCGCGCGATTTCGACCTCGAGCGCGCCCTCCAGGTCGGCGAGCATCGACCCCATGGTCGCGTAGCGCTTCTTGGGCTCCTTTTGGGTCGCCTTCTCGACCACCGCGGAGAGGGCGGCGGAGCAGCCGGGACGGGTGGTCTGAATCTCCGGCATCGGGTTGTTGACGTGCTTCATCGCGACGCCGACCACCGTCTCCGCCTTGAACGGGACGTCGCCGTGGAGCATCTCGTAGAGGAGGACCCCCAGGGAGTAGACGTCGGATCGGGCATCCACCTCGCGGCCCATCGCCTGCTCGGGGCTGACGTAATCCGTGGTGCCGAGCACGCGCCCCGTCTTCGTCAGGCCGTCGGATTCGAGTGAGAGGGCGATCCCGAAGTCGGTCACCTTGGCGCGCCCCTCGGGATCGATCAGGACGTTCTGTGGCTTGACGTCCCGGTGGACCATCTGCCCTTGGTGGGCTGCCATCAGCCCACGCCCGATCTCGATCGCGTACGCGGCGGCCTCGTCCAGCGGCAGGCGGCCAAAACGATCGATCCGCTGCTTCAGCGTCTCACCGTCTACGTACTCGAAGACGATGTACGGGTGGCCACCGTCCTCGCCGGCGTCGATCACCGAGACGACGTTCGGATGGGAGAGCTGCGCGACGGCTCGCGACTCGCGCCGAAAGCGCTCGATCTGATCCGGCTGGTCCGAGATCTCATGGTGCATGACCTTGACGGCGACCCGGCGCTGGAGCGTCTCGTCCAACGCCAGATAGACCGTGGACATCCCGCCGGAGCCGAGCTTGGATTCGAGCCGGTAGCGCCCGGAAAGCACAGTGCCGATCAGGCCGCTGCCACTCAGTGGTAATCCGTTGTTCATCGGCTGCGCATCCTATGTTCCCGCCGCCACCGGTCGGGCTCAATTCCGCTGAATCTCAGCCGTCGGCGCCCTCGGCGGAGCGGATGAGCCGGACCAGCTCCGGGCCCGCCTTCTCCGGCGAGCCGGTGTCGAACGGTGGATCCGGGTCATATTCGATTCCGAGCTGGATCGCTTTCGCGACGTCGTCCCCCGCGATGCGGGCGGCAAGGGTCAGGGCCATGTCGATCCCGGCGGCGACGCCGGCGGCGGTCATGATCTTGCCGTCCTCGACGACCCGCTCCGCGACCGGCGTCGCCCCGAACCTCGCCAAGAGGTCCCGGTAGGCCCAATGGCTGGTGGCGCGCTTGCCCTCGAGCGCACCGGCGGCCCCGAGCACCAGCGACCCGGTGCACACGGAAGTCGTCCACTCGCTCGTTTGATGGGCGCTGCGGACCCAGTCCAGCACCCGCTCGTCGGTCAAAAGCGGCCGGTTGCCCTTGCCCCCCGGAACCAGGAGGACGTCCGGGTCGGGCAGGTCCTCGATCGCAAGATCGGCGTGGAGGCCCAGGGAACCCGTGTCGGTGCGGATCGGCCCCGCGGCCGGACCGGTGAAAGTCACCTCGGCCCCCGGCAGGCGGGAGAGGACCTCGTACGGGCCGATCGCATCCAGCGCGGTCAGCTCCTCGAAGATCAGGATCGCGATCCGCATGGCTCAGGAACCTCGGGTCAGCTTCGCGGGACGGTCGGAGACGTGGCCGATCGGGCGGACGCCGGGGTGGTGCCTTGAAAGCAGCGCCACCGCCTCCTCGGCATCGCCCGCCGCCACGATGCAGACGAACCCCAGGCCCATGTTGAACACCTCGTGCATCTCGTCGTCGGAGATCGCGCCTTCGGACTGGATCATGGTGAAGATCTCGGGAACGGCCGGGGGGGCGGTGATCTCGTAGCCGACGGCGTCGGAGAGCCGCAGCAGGTTGTCAAGGCCACCGCCGGTGATGTGCGCGAGGCCGCGCACATCCGCGCCAGAGCCGAGCAGGTCGAGCACGGCCCGCACGTAGATCGTGGTCGGCTCCAACAGGGCGTCGCCCAGCGGGCGCCCGAGCCGTTCGTCGTCAAGCGGGATCCCGTCCAGAGCCTTGCGGGCGAGAGTGAAGCCGTTCGAGTGCAGCCCGGAGGAGGGGAGGCCGATCAGGACGTTCCCCGCCTCGATCCCGTCGCCGCTCACGATCCGGTCGAGATCGACCAGGCCGATCGCGGACGCGGCCAGCTCCCACCCGTTCACGATGTCCCCGACCTGGGCGATCTCGCCGCCCGGGATCTCAACCCCGGCCAGCTCGGCGCCCGCCCGCAAGCCGACGCCGATCTGTCCGCAGATCTCCGGGTCCGCGGTTCGGCACAAGATGAAGTCGACCAGCGCAATTGGCTCGGCGCCGACGCAGATCAGGTCGTTGACGTTCATCGCGATGCAGTCGATGCCGATCGTGTCGAAGCGCCCGAGCATCTCGGCAACGACCATCTTGGTCCCCACCCCGTCGGTGCCGAAGGCGATGCCGGTGCGCGCATCGATCCGCAGGACGCTGGCGTAGTGACCAGGCAGCGGCACGACGCGGGAGGGTTTGCCCGTGTCGATCCGGGCGAGATGCGCAACCAGGGCCGCGACGGACTCATCGGCATCGCGCTGGCTCACCCCCGCGGCGGAATACGCGTCCTGGGTCATATCGCAAGACCCTAGCGCCGGGAGGCGACGCGCCAGACGATGCTCGCCAGCACCACCCGGTATGCCGCGTAGGGCCACAGAGCCCGGTCGCGCTCGACCAGCCCGATCAGACGCTGAGAGGCGAGTGTCGAGGCGAATGACGCGGCAGCGCCGATCGCCAGGTCCCGGCCCGTACCGGGGGTGATGCCGCGTCGGCCCAGGCGCGAGCCCTTGAGCGTCACCGCGCCGACGATCACTGGCAGCGCCACGGTGCGCGACAGCAGGTTCGCCTGCGCACGGGTGAATCCGCGGGCGCGGGCGGCGGTCAGGGTCGCGCCGTTGCGAGACACCCCGGGGATCAGGGCCGTGGCCTGAGCCACGCCGAGAGCAAGCCCATCGATCGCTTCCGCCTCGCCCCGTCCCCGCCGCTGTGGCCGCCGGTCGGCGGCCACCATCAGCAGCGCTCCCGCCAGCAGCCCGCCCGCCGTGGCCCTGGGCGTTCCCAGGCGCTCGATCGTGCGCTCCAAGCGCAGCCCCGCGACCGCTGGAATCAGGAACGAGAGCCCGACGACCTGGGCTCGCCGCGCGTCGAAGGCGCACAGCTCAGCGGCGATCTCCTTCCGCAGGCCGATCAAAAGCGCTGCCGCGGTGCCGCCGTGAAGGGCTACCTCGAAGCTCTTGCGAGCTTCCGCGTCAAGCTCCTGCCACGGCCAGTCGAGTATCCACGGGACAAGGGTGATGTGCGCGGAACTGGAGATCGGGAGGAGCTCCGTCGGTCCCTGGATAAGGCCGAGGACAACAGCTCGCGCGTCTCCCAGTTCGAGCCGTGCTGGATCGCCGCCCATCCGAATGGCAGGATAGAGGCGCAGTGGCCCGGGTCCTTTACGTCATTAGCCGCCGCAACACGTTTACCCGTATCGATCGGGACGCTCTTTCCGAGCGCCACGAGGTAATCGATTACCTTCAGTCTGGGGGGCGCCCCAGGCCGGTCGAGCTTTGGCGTGAGATTGGCCGGTGTGACGTTGTGGTTGGTTGGTTCGCCTCCTGGCACACGGCGCTGGCCATGCAGTTTGCCGCAATGCGTAGCAAGCCGTCCCTGCTGATCTTCGGAGGCTTTGATACCGCGTCGATGCCGGAGATCGGCTATGGGTCGCAGCGTGGCGGTCTGCGGCGCCGGCTCGTGCATCGAACGGCCGGCCTGGCCACCCGGCTCGTGACGAACTCGGACTACTCGCTCAGTGAGATCGGCGAGAACACGACGATCGATCCGGCGCGCGTAACGGTTGTGCACCACGGGATCCCCGACAGGTTTGCGGATGCCCCCGCCGCTCCCGCGCGCAAGCGACGCGCACTAACGGTGGGGGCGGTCTACTCGGTGAACCTCACTCGCAAGGGACACGGCTCCTTCGTTGAGGCGGCGAGCGGGCTGCCCGATGTCGAGTTCGTGCTTGCCGGGGCGTGGTGGGACGCAACGGGCGAACGACTCGCCCGCGAGTCACCGAGCAACGTGCGCCTGACCGGCTACCTGTCTGACGGGGAACTCGACGAACTCTTCCGGACGAGCGCTGTCTACGTTCAACCGTCGCTGCACGAAGGGTTTGGCATGTCGCTGGCCGAGGCGATGCTTGCGGGTGCGGTTCCGGTCGTGACCCGCGCCGGCGCCCTGCCGGAGGTTGTCGGCGAGACAGGTGTGGTCATCGAAGGGCCCACCGCGGAAACGGTCGCTGCCGGTATTCGCCGGGCGCTTGAGCTGGGACCGGCGGCGGGCATCGCCGCGCGGGAGCGGATTCGAACGACCTTCCCTTATGAGAGGCGCCGCGATGGGATCCTGGCCGAGGTACAGCTGGCTTTGGAGGGCCGGCGCTCGTAAACCCGATTGCTTAGATGAGCGGCGCAAGCCGCGAAACAAGCGTGTCCCGCCGGGAGGCCATTGGGTATCGGGCCGGCGCGGCCCCTCAGTGGGCCGGCGCTCGACGCCAGCGTCGGAATGCCCAAACCAGTGCGGCCAGGAATGCGGCGGCGAATGCGACCTTGATGATGTCCGAGTATCGCCCGGCGATCTCGGAAACCTCTTCCCAGTTCGCACCGAGTTGATACCCCGCTGTGACCAGGATCAGATTCCAGATCAGGCTGCCGATCGCCGTCAGTAGGCAGAAGCGCACAAGCGGCATCCGCGCGAACCCGGCCGGAATCGATACAACCGACCGGGCAATCGGTATCAAGCGGGCGCCGAGGACGACCCAATCCCCCCAGCGCTCAAACCACAGCTCGGCACGATCGAGTTCGGCGTCGCCCACCCGCAGGACCCGCCCATAGCGCAGGACCAAAGGTCTGCCGCCATAAAGCCCGATGGAGTAAAGGATCAGTGCGCCGGCCAGCGACCCTGCTGTCGCCGCGAGCACCGCCCAGACGAACGCAAGGTTGCCTTCGGCCGCCTCAAAGCCCGCCAGCGGCAGCACGATCTCCGATGGAATCGGCGGAAACAGATTCTCCGCCACCATCGCGCCGAACAACCCCGGGTAGCCGGCAGTCGTCACGGCATCTCGTGCAAGCTCGGTGATCGCATCCAGCATGAGCTTGCTGACGCTAGCTGACCGACCCGGGTCAAAAGGTGCGGTTAGGGGCCTCGCGCCCTAGAATCCAAGCCCTATGCGCCGGTTAACCCACCCGGCCTACCGGCATCGCGCGCTGCAGTTCCTGGCCGACGCGCTGCTGGCAGCGGCCGCATTCGCGCTCGCGTTCGTCCTGCGCTTTCTCGACGCGGGCATGCCCGAGCGCTACGCCGACATGCTCTGGCAGTCAGTCGCGTTCGTTGCCGTGGGCAAGGCGCTGATCTTCACGGCGCTCGGGCTGCACTCGAAGTGGTGGCGCTACTTCCTGACCCGCGACTTCCCGGCGCTGCTCAAGGCGACGGGCCTCGCGACGGTCGTGATGCTCGCCGTCTTCACATTCGTGTCGCCCTTCGATTACAACCTGCCGCGCTCGGTCCTAGTCTTCGACTTCATCCTGACCACTGCGTTCCTGGCAGGCGCGCGCATCGCGACGCGGCTTTGGATTGAGCGGCCTTCGAAAGCGACCCGGGAGCGCAAGGCACGCACGCAGCTGATCGTCGGCGCCGGCTCGGGTGGGCAGATGGTGGTTCGCGAGCAGAAGCTGAATCCGAATCTGGGCCAAGAGGCGATCGGCTTCCTCGACGACGACCCGCGCAAGCGTGGGATGTCCACGTTGGGGCTCCGCGTCCTGGGGACCACCGACGAGATCGGCGAGATCCTGGAGACCCACAAGCCCGACGAGGTCGTGATCGCGATTCCCTCCGCGCCCGGCGAGCTGCGGGCGAAGGTCGTGACGGCGTGCCGTGACCGCCAGATCCCGGTCCGCACCCTGCCGACGGTCTTCGAGCTCCTGCGCGGAGGAGTCCAGCTCACCCGCCAACTCCGTGAGGTGCAGGTGGAGGACGTGCTGGGGCGTGACCCTGTCCGCATGGAGCTCGACCGGGTGGGGGCCTACCTGGAAGACAAGGTGGTGATGGTGACGGGCGCGGGCGGGTCGATCGGCGCGGAGCTCTCGCGCCAGATCTCCCGTGTCGACCCCAGGCTCGTGATCCTGCTCGACCACGCGGAGGACAACCTCTTTCAGATCGAGCGCGAGCTGACCGAGAAGTGGCACTTCAACCGGTGCGAGGCCGTCCTGGCCGATTGCAAGGAGAGCGATCGGATGCTGGAGGTGATGCAGCGCTTTCACCCGGACATCGTCTTTCACGCCGCCGCCTACAAGCACGTCGGCCTGATGGAGTCGAATCCACTCGAGGCCGTGCGCAACAACGCGATCGCCACCCGTGTCGTCGCCGAAACGGCCGCCGCGTCGGGCGCGAGCCGCTTTGTCTTGGTCTCGACCGACAAGGCGGTCAACCCGCAGACGGTGATGGGCGCTTCGAAGGCGATGGCGGAGTGGGTCGTCGCGGCCGCCGGCCAGCGACACGCGACCACGCGCTTCGTATCCGTGCGGTTCGGCAACGTGCTCGGCTCATCGGGCTCGGTGGTCCCGATCTTCCGCTCGCAGATCGAGCAGGGC
>JALZKA010000023.1 GCA_030859475.1 Actinomycetota bacterium | reverse complement strand
CGTCTGGAGCGCCGACACGGGGGCGTCCGCCTTGCGGAGCGTGGCCAGATCGGCCTCCGGGTCGTCGCCGGGCTGAAACCACGGTCCGTAGACCCACGGCGCGCCCGCGCGCGGCTGGCGCCCGACCGCGGCGCTGAAGCGGCGAAGGGCGTCGGCAGGCTTCGGGCCGGCGAAGAAGCGCAGCCTCAACTCCGTCACCGGCGCGGCCAGCTCGGCGCCGAGCTCGCCCGGCGGCGCCTTCGTGACCTCGACGCTCCAGGCTTCCCGCTGATCGCTCCCCAGCCGGAAGGCCGAGGTCTCCGGATTGTCGGCCAGCACGCCATACCCGGAGGCCGAAAGCAGCCATGGGATCGGAAAGTAGGTGGCATCCTCGCGGCCGTCGCGAAGGCCCCACGGGGGGACGAACGCCGCGATCGGCAGGTACTCCAGCGGCTGATAGGGGCCGTCGGCGACGTAGTTCTCCACCGTCCCGCCGGCCTGGTCGACCCGATTGGAGCGCTCGCCGAAGCCCAGATAGCGCTCGTCCGAGGCTGCCTCGAAGCCGATCCCCATCGCCTCGACCCCCAGGGCCGGCCCGATCAGCCTGGCTCTGAGCGCGACGATCCCGGCACCGGCGGGCTTCAGCACCACCGCGATCTGCCGCACCGGATCGGTCGTCGCCAGCGTTGCCCGGTAGGCCCGGCCCACGCGGGACGACGAGATCACCCGCGTCGCCCGCTGCCAGCCGAGGAGCGTCCGGAAGCCGAGCGCGCCGGTGGCTCCCCGCCCCGTGCCCGGATGCTGGGCGAGGACGGTCCGCCCAGCCCGATCGACCAGCTCCAAGCGCCAGGGGTCCGTCCCGACCCGCGCCTTCAGCTCGCCGGCGTCGGCTGCCCTCAACCCGAAGGCCGAGCCGGGCAGGGCCAAGCAGGCCAGCGCGAGCGCCGATGTGAGTGTCGCCAGACGAAGCTTCACTCCGTTCACGCTAGATCAGTTGCAGGCCGTTGGCGCCGCTCGGTTGCGGGTACGTTCCCCAACATGCGCCTACTGATTCCCGAGCCCGCCCGCGATATCTCGGTGCCTGAGCTCATGGCGGAGCTGCGCCCTGCGGACGATCCGCCGCCCGATCGCCCCTATCTGATGACGAACTTCGCGCTGACACTGGACGGGCGCGCGACGATCGGCGGCGTCTCGGGGCCGATCGGCAGCGACCGTGACACGGAGCTTCTGGTTGGGCTCCGGACCCGCGCCGACGCCGTCATGATCGGCGCGGGCACGATGCGCGCGGAGCGCTATGGACGTGTGGTGCGCGACCCCGCCAAGCGCGCCCGCCGCGAGGACGAGGGCCTGGCCGCCGACCCGCTGATGGTGATCGTGTCCGGTCGGCTCGACCTGCCCTGGGACGCGCCCCTGTTCGAGGAAGGCGCCGGCGAGGTCGTGATCTTCACCGCGAGCGAGAGCGAGGCCCCGGAGACCGCCACCCCGACCCACGTCGTCCGGCACGGCCCGGGCGTCGATTTGGCCGGCGCGATGGCCTACCTGCGCCACGAGCGGGGAGTGCGATCGCTGCTTTGCGAGGGTGGGCCGCACCTGCACGCCGAGCTCCTGACCCTCGGGCTCGTCGACGAGCTGTTCGTCACGCACGCTCCGAAGCTGACCGGGGGCGAGGGCCCGCGGCTCGTCGCCGGCCTGCCCGAAGCGGAGCGCCCGGTCGAGCTCATCTGGCTCGCCGCGGAACCGGAGCTTGGCGAGCTTTACGGGCGCTACCGGGTCACTGCCACGCAGGAATAGCGCCCTGCTCCTCCGCCTGCTCCTCGCCGCGGCGGAGAATGCGCAGGGCCAGGACCGTTCCGCCCATCAACGCCGACGCCCCAAGCGAGACCTGCACGCTCAGGATGCCCTCGGGCGTCCAATACACGTCACGGAGGTCCAGGAGCAGCGCGGCCTCGTCCAGCGTCAGGCCCAGCCCCACCCCGAATGGCACCGCCAGGGTCTGCTCAAGGGCCTCGTCCTCGGTGAACAGAGCGGTCGCGCCGGCGCCGAACGCCAGCAGGATCCCCGGCACGAAGTGGTGGATGTGGCGGCCGCCGACCTTGACGTTCTCGAACGGCCACCAGCCCGCGCGCATCCCGTAGGTGGAAAGCCGGGCGAACGCGAACGCGCCGATGAATCCCGCAAGCAGGTTGAACAGGATCGTCTCGTGGCGCGGCGTCGCGGCGTAGCCCTCGAACGCCACCTGAACGGCGTCCTGGGTCGCCAGCTGCGTGTTGACGATCGCGTGCTCGGCCGTCTCCAGGACGCCGGTGGGCGCCGGCACCTCCGGGTCGGCGGCCGCTTCCCGGGCACGGCGGCGGGTCAGCTTCAAAAGCTCGCCGCCGACCACCACTCCGGCGGTCGCGGCTGCCGTCAATGCCAGGCCCACCGTGAGCCGGTCGCCGAGTCCGCTCTTTCGCTGCTTGCCCTGGAGCCGCATCAGAGCCGAACCAGGTTCGGTGCCTCCATGCCGCGGGTGACGCCCCGGAAGTCAACCACCAGCGGCGCCTCGGCCACGACGCGCGCGTAGTCGATCTCATCGTGGGCCGTGACGACGCAGGCGACGTCGCAAGCCTTGAGCCCGCTCGCCAGATCCACCGAGCGGAGCTCCAGGGTCGGGACGTCCGCCACGTGCGGGTCGTGGTAGGTGACCTCGGCGCCCAGGTCGCGCAGCCCGGTCGCGATCTTCAGGGCGGGTGCCTCGCGCATGTCGCCGATCCCCGCCTTGTAGGAGGCGCCCAGCAAGAGCACCCGCGAGCCGTTGACCGACCGGCCGACGTCGTTGAGCGCTCGCATGACCAGCTCGACGCAAAAGCGCGGCTGTTGCTGGTTGACCCGGCCGGCGAGCTCGATGAACTCCGTGGGGATGTCGAACTCACGCGCCTTGAAGGCGAGGTAGAAGGGGTCGATCGGAAGGCAGTGACCGCCCATGCCGGGCCCGGGCTCGAAGCTCATGAAGCCGAATGGCTTGGTCGCGGCAGCGTCGACGACCTCCCAGATGTCGATATCCATGCGGTCCGCGAGCGTCGCCAGCTCGTTGACGAGAGCGATGTTCACCGATCGGAAGATGTTCTCGTGGAGCTTCGTCAACTCGGCTGCCTCCGGCGTCGAAACGCTGACCACCTCGTCGCAGATCAGCCCGTAAAGAGCGACCGCACGCTCCAGGCACGCCGGCGTCAGCCCCCCGACGACCTTCGGCGTCGTTCGGATCGTGTGATCGGTCCGGCCTGGATCGATCCGCTCGGGCGAGAAGGCCAGGTGAAACTGCTTCCCGGCCACGAGGCCCGACCCTTCCAGCACCGGTGCGACCCGCTCGCGGGTCGTGCCGGGGTAGGTGGTGGACTCGAGCACGACCAGCTGCCCCTCGTGAAGGATCCGCGCGATCGCCGCCGTCGCCTGGTCCACCATCGAGAGATCCGGCTCGCGCTGGTTCGCAAGGGGCGTCGGCACGCAGATCACCAGCGCGTCGCATGCCGCGAGCAGGCTGTGGTCCGCGGTAACCTCGAGGCCCTTGCCGACCAGCGGCTCGAGGCGCTCCGATGGAATGTCCTCGACCGTGCTCTCGCCGCGCCCGAGGCGCTCCACCGCCAGATCGGACGCGTCCAGGCCGACGACCTCTGCCCCCGCCTCGGCAAACGCGACGGCCAGCGGCAGCCCCACATAGCCGAGCCCGATGACCCCGACCTTCATGACGCCCGCCCCAGGCGCTCGTCCACCCAGTCCCGAATCCGCCGTGCCGCCTCATGCACCTGAGTCCCTGCGCCCACCGGCCCCGCGTCCAGATCAGCGAGCTGCAGCATGATGCGCGCCTCCGCGCGCTCGGCCTCGTCGGCCGCCGGGCGATCCTGGTCGACCCAGGCGACCAGCGGAATCCCAAGCTTGGCGGCGCCAAGCGTCAACGCCAGCGGAGCGTCGCCCAAGCCGACCGCGATGCCCAGGGCCGGGTCGTCCTCGATCAGCCGGCGCTCGAACTCCACCATGCTTTTGGCGAGGCTGGTCCCGTTCCGATCGGCGGCCGTCCCGGCGGCGGCGTGGAGCTCGGCGTCAAGCCCGCTCTCGATGAGGGCCGAGGTAAGAGCCGCGGCGGGCTCGACATGTCCGACGACAAGGGCGTTCACCTCCGTAAAGCTAAAGCCCCGGGCCGGACGGGCCGATCGGGACGTGCGACTTTCCCGCCAACGGCCTGTATACGATGCTCGCGGTTTGAAGACGATTCTGGCTCCATTCGCTGTCGGCATCGACGCAGCTCGCCACCTGGCCTGGTACGTGGCCTACCACATAACGGGCGAGCCGCGTCAGTCGTAGACTCCCTCGTCACCACCGAAGAGGCTGAGCTCGAAGGGCGAGGTCGAATTCCGGCGTCGTTCCGCCGGCTGATCTAGAGGAGCTTCAGATGGCGAAAGAGGCGCGTTCACTGGCGGGCAGGGTAGTTGCGATCACGGGCGGGGCCCGTGGCATCGGCGAAGCGACCGCGCGCGCGTTCGTTCAGAAGGGGGCAAAGGTCGCGATCGGCGACCTCGATGTCGAGCTCGCGCAGAAGACGGCGGGCGTGCTCGGTGGTGAGACGATCGCCCTTCAGCTTGACGTCACCGACCGCGACTCGTTCGCGAGCTTCGTATCCCAGGTCGAGGAACGCCTCGGCCCGGTAGACGTCCTGGTCAACAACGCCGGGATCATGCCGATCGGCCCGTTCGTGGAGGAAACCGACGAAACGGCGCTGCGGATGATCGACATCAACCTCCACGGGGTCATCTTCGGCTGCAAGCTCGTGATGTCCGGGATGATGCGCCGCCGCAGCGGCCACATCGTGAACGTCGCATCGCAGGCGGGCAAGGGCGGCTTTCCGGGCGGCGCCACCTACTGCGCCACCAAGCACGCGGTCGTCGGCCTGTCCGAGGCGATCCGGGCGGAGCTTCGCGACTATGAGGTCGAGGTCTCCTGCGTGATGCCGGCCGTGGTCAACACCGAGCTTGGCTCCGGTCTGGTGGAGGCGCGCGGCGTCAAGGTCTCCGAGCCCTCCGACGTGGCCGACGCGATCGTCGAGGCCGTCGAGAGGCCGAAGTTCGACGTCTGGGTCCCCAAGTCCACCGCGGCAATCGCGCGCGTGATGACCCTGATGCCGCGCCGCGGCCGCGAGGCGATCGCCCGCGCCCTGAAGGCCGACCAGGTGCTGTGGAACGCCGACCCGAAGGCGCGCGCCGCGTACGAGGACCGAGCGGCGCATTCAGAGCCGGGGCTCGAGCCGACGGAGGCCGAGGCCGAGAAGGTGAAGTCGAGCTAGCTCGACGTACCGGCTAGAAAGTGCCGCGAGATTACGTCTCGATCGTCCGTGGGGTCTACGAAGAGTGGGGACGGGGGAACTTCCTAGCGGGAACCGAGCTTTTCGATCAGCACACCATCCTGGTCCTGGCGCCGGAGTTCCCGGAATCCGGGGCGTATCGCGGCCCGGAGGAGATCAACCGCTACATGCGCGGCTTTCTTGGGGCATGGGACCATCTGGTGATCCAGGGCGAGAGCTTCACCCAGGTCGGTGACAGCGTCGTGGTCGGCGTCCACCAGCAGGGAGCCGGCAGGGAAAGCGGCACCCCGGGTGAGCTCCGCTACTTCCAGGTGTGGAGCTTCCGGGGACCCACTCTCCTACGAATGGAGAACATCTTCGATGAGAGGGCATTGAAGGCCGTCGGGCTGCCGGCGGAGACGGATGGGCCGTGAAGGGCTCGAACCTTCGACCTTGAGATTAAGAGTCTCCTGCTCTACCAGCTGAGCTAACGGCCCGGGGTCGGGGATGGTAGCGAGGGCGCGGCTGAAATCAGGGCGCCGGCGGAGGGGTCAGGCCGCCCTCTGGATCGGGGTTCAACCCACCGAACGGATCGCCGAGGGCGTCCGTGGCCGGGTCCTCTGATTCGGGCAGCTTGGCCTGCTGCTTCTTGAACTTGACGACCTGCTCGCGCAGCGGATCGAGCTGCGCCTCGATCTGCCTGGCGATGCCGGGCTTTGCCTCCGCGAGCGCCAGCTCCTTCGCGGCGTCGCCGGCCTTCAGGTCGAGGTCCTGGTAGCGCAGGTTGGCCAGGGCCGCGTAGTTGGTCGCGCTGGGATCGCTCTTCGCCAAGACTTCCTGCGCGTCGGCGGCCCCGGCCGTGTCACCCAGGAACCGGAGCGCGTTGACCACGTTGGAGGCGGTCGCGGCGGCGACCTTGTCCGGCTTGGTGTCCAGATAGGTGTCCCAGTTCACGACGACCTCCTCGAACTCCCCTCGTGACTCCTCGGTCAGCCCGATCGGCTGGCCGGTGGCCTCGTCGTACTCGAGCTGTGCCTGACCGGAGAGGAAGCGGAACTGGATCAGCTCGGTGAGGGCGCGGGTGTTCTCAGGATCGGCTTCGAGCTTTGACTCCGCGTCCTCGACCTGCTGCTCGTACTGCTCGGCGGTGGAGCTGCCGCCGCCCGAGCCGAACAGGCCGTCGAAGAGGCCGCCACCGCCGAGCTCGCCGCCGATCCCAAAGAAGATGAAGCCGCCGGCGAAGATCACCGCCAGGAAGCCGAAGACCACCCGGACGACCATCTTGCGCCGCGGGCTGCTCGAAAGATCGAAGATCATGAACGCGGAAGCCTAGTCGGGAGGCCTTCCGAAGGCGCGAGCCAGGACGAGCGAAAACTCGAACAGCGCGTAGAGCGGGGCCATCGAGAGCAGCATCGTCACGGGGTCGGTCCCGGGCAGGAGCATGGCGGCGATGGCGATGACCAGCAGGGCGTAGCGACGGTTCGCCGCGAGCTGCTCGGGCGTCACGATCCCGAGGCGGCAGACCGCCAGCACGGCCACCGGGATCTGGAACAGGATCCCCACGGCGATCAGCGTCAGGATGACGAAGCTGTAGTACTCCGAGCCGCGGATCTGGATGTCGAAGAAGTCGTCGTTGAATCCGAGCAGGAACTTGAGTGCCGCGGGCATCACGACGTAGTAGGCGAACGTGGCGCCCCCGATGAACAGCACCGGGACGCTCAGGAGGAACGGCAGGACGAGCTTCTTCTCGCCGGGCGCGAAGGCCGGCAGGAGGAAGGCGTAGACCTGATAGAGCAGGAGCGGCAGCGCCAGCAAGAGGCCGCCGTAAAAGGACAGCTTGATCGTCGTGAAGAAGGGCTCCGTGGGACTTAGCGTCACCGGCGTGTAGCCCGGCGGCAGAGGCTCGTTGGCGATGTCCAGGATCTGATCGTCCTGCCAAAAGCAGAAGGCGATCGCGATCACCACGACGAAGCCGGAGATGATGATCCTGGTGCGCAGCTCGTCGAGATGCTCGACGAGCGTCATGCGCTCGTCGAAGTCCGCCGGCTTCAGGCGCGCCAAGGCGACTCCCTCCTAACCGTGAGTCTTGGCTTCAACTAGCTGCGCGAGTCGCTGACGACATCGGCGTCGACCGGCTCCGCTGTGGTTGCCGGGACGTCGTCTTCGACCGGCTCGGCGGTCGTCGCCGGAGACTGCTTGGTCAGCTCACGCTTTGTCTCCTCGAGCGTCGCCTCCTCCTCCGACTTGCCGGTGATCGAGTCCTTGAACTCGCGCATCCCGGAACCCAGGGAACGGCCCAGGTCAGGCAGGCGCTTGGGCCCGAAGATCACCAAGGCGATGATCAGGACGATCGCAAGCTCGAGTGGTCCAATATTCGGCATCTCCTTGATGGTAACGCTCCCGGGGCCCGAGCCGGATCATTTCCGGGCCTGCCGGGGTCAGGCGTTGCGCTCGTCCTCGGGGAAGTTGAGGTAGTAGCGCGAGGCGGTCGGGCCCTGCTGTCCCTTGTACTTCGAGGCCGTCGCGTCGCCTCCGTAAGGCTGCTCGGCGGGCGACGTCATCTGGAGGAACGAGATCTGGCCGATCTTCATGCCGGGGTAGATCGCGATCGGCAGGTTGGCAACGTTCGAGAGCTCCAGCGTCAGGTGGCCGTCCCAGCCCGCATCGACGAAACCGGCGGTGCTGTGGATGAGCAGCCCCAGACGGCCCAGCGAGCTCTTGCCCTCGAGGCGCGCGACGAGGTCGTCGCCCAGCGCGACGCGCTCGAGGGTGGACCCCAGCACGAACTCGCCGGGGTGGAGGATGAAGGCGCCGTCCTCGGCCACCTCGACGAGCTCGGTCAGGTCCTCCTGGGCCTTCTTGGGGTCGATATAGGGCGTCGTGTCGTTGCGAAACACGCGGAACAGGCGATCCACGTGAAGATCGACCGAGGAGGGCTGAATGCAACCCTCCCCGAGCGGCTCGATCACGATTCCGCCGGCCTCGAGCTGCTCGGAGATCTGCCTGTCGGATAGGACCACGGCGGCATCGTATTTAGATGAGCGGCGCAAACCGCCAAGGCAGCGTCCTTAAAGGTCTTCAGTACATGCGCCGATAGGTGAACCGGGATGGCCGAGAAAGGGCGCACTGCAACCGGCGAGCACAGCCAAAGGCTGCGGCTTGACCTTGAGCTCGAGCGAGCGGCACCAGCGCACCGGGGTGACGTCTCGCCGCGAAGCGCCGACCTTTGCGTCTGCCCAGCATGCGCGCGGGACCTCGTCTACCCACTGGAGTGGACCCCCTCCGGGGCCCACCACTGGCACGTCAGCCTGCGCTGCCCCGATTGCGAGTGGCGCGGCGCGGGTGTCTACGGCCAGGACCTGATCGACCGCTTCGACGATGCGATGGATGAGGGAACGCAGGCAGTCCTCGGCGACCTCGAGCGCCTCTCGCGGGCCAACATGGACGAGGACACCCGGCACTTCATCGCGGCGCTCGACCGGGACCTGATCCTTCCCGAGGACTTCTAGAAACCGCTCAGGCGTAGCGCTCGACCACGCCGTCGGCGACCAGCGCGAGCAGCTCCCGCTGTGCCGGGTCGAGGCCCTCGCAGGTGGCCAGCACGGATTTCGCCTCGGCGACGCGAGCGCGGGCGTCGGCCCGCACCTCGCCGAGCACCCCCGTGGCAGCGATCCGCTTGCAGGTGGCCGCTGCGGCTGCCGCGTCCAGCGAACGGAGGTCAAGGTGGGCCAGGGACGGCTCGTGCTCAATCGCGAGGATCAGCGGCAGCGTCACGGTGCCGTCAAGCAGGTCGGTGCCGAGGGCCTTGCCGGTCCGCTCGGACGGCCCGGCGACGTCGAGCACGTCGTCGAGCATCTGGAATGCAAGGCCGATCTGCCGGCCGAACACCGCCAGTGCCCCCGCGGCCGAGTCGGGCTGGGGCCTTCCCATCAGGCAGGCGCACTCGAAGAGCCGGGCCGTCTTCAAGGTACAGCGGGCGACATACGCCTCCGCGGTGACGTCGAGGTTGAAGGCGTCGCGGCGCTGCGCCAGCTCACCCTTGGCCAAGCCCACCGACGCCCGCGCCAGCAGGCCGACCTGCACCCTGGTGCCCGGCTCGCTGCCGGACCCGAGCTCGGCGAAAGCGCGGGAGAGCAAAAGGTCGCCGACGGCGGTGGCCCGCTCGCGCCCGGAGGTCGCGACCACGGTGGGCAGCCCGCGCCGCAGGGGAGCCGCGTCGAGGACATCGTCGTGGACCAGGGTGGCCATGTGAACCAGCTCCACGGCAACCGCGGCGCGGATCGCCGGATCGCCGGCCGCCGGGCCGGCGCAGAGCAGGACGAGCATCGGCCGCAGGCGCTTCCCGCCTGCCCGCAGCGTCGCGCGCGCGTCGTCGGCGAGGGCTTCGCCATGGCCCTCGATCACCTCAGCCAGACGCTTTTCGACGCTCGCCATCAGGGTTGGAAGCCAAGCCTGCGCCGCGTCCATGACCTGAGTCACGGGCGGCGGCACGTTCGTGCGGTTCACGAGGCGGAGCGCGAAGCGCGAAGACGAGAGTCCGGCGAGGAGCCGGCAGGGGGCGAGGCGCGGTGGCCAGAGTGGATCGCGATGATCCCCCCCGCGAGGACCGTGTAGCGAATCGACTCGAAGCCGGCGCGGTCCATGATCGCCGCCAGGCCGGCGGGCGCCGGGAAGGTCCGCACCGACTCTGGCAGGTAGGAGTAGGCGTCCGCGTCCCCGGCGAGCTTGCCGAGGACGGGCACCAGATGATCGAACCAGATCCCGAAGAACGTCGAGAGCGGAGGCTGGGTCGGCTGGGTGATCTCGAGGATCACGAGCCGCCCGCCGGGCTTCAGCACTCGCGCGATCTCCGCCACCCCGGCTTCGAGGTCGGCGAGATTGCGGACGCCGAACCCGACCGTGGCGGCGTCGAACTCGCCGTCGGCGTATGGCAGCTCGAGGGCGTCGGCCCACTCGAAGGAGATGTCCGCCGCTCCCCGCTCGGACGCCTTGGCCCGGGCCAGCTCCAGCATCCGCTCCGAGAAGTCGGCGCCCACGACCCGGCCCTCGGCGCCGACGCGGGAGCGAAGCTCGAGCGTCAGGTCGCCGGTGCCGCAGCACAGGTCAAGCGCGCTGTCCCCCGGGCCCAGCATCGCTCGGTCCGCTGCGCGGCGGCGCCAGCCGTGGTGGAGCCCTGCGGTCATCGCGGTGTTCATCACGTCATAGACACCGGCGATCCGGTCGAACATCCCCTGCACCTGGGTCGAGAACTCGTCCGACGATCGCGACGGCTTGGCTTCCGCCCCGCTGGGCTCGGCCATGCTCTAGTCGAGCGAGGCGAGGAACTGGGCCATCGCCTTGCGCTCTTCGTCAGGCAGGTCGTAAGCCGGCATGAAGCTCGGGCCGATCGCGATCGAGCGCTCGATCGCGGTGGCGGGCAGCTTGGCGCCGATCTCGGTCAGATCGGGGCCCAGCGTGTTGCCGTTCTCGCCGATCTTGTGACAGCCCAGGCAGCCCTGGCCGGCGACCGCCAGCTTGCCCTCCTCGTACTGCGGGGCGACCTCCATCTCGATCTCCGTCGGCGAGCCGGCTTCGGCGCCGAGGAAGGTGAGGTAGGCCATCGCGATGATCGTCATGATCCCGGCGATCGTTGCCACGGGGCGCTTGCGCGGGTCGCGCTCCGGGTTGCGGTCGTAAAACGGCAGCAGGAGCAGGAGGACGAGGCAGAAGGTGGGAATGCCGATCGTGGCCAGTGGCGTCAGCTCCGGTGGCTTCAGGACACGCAGGAGCTCGAACAGGAAGAAGAAGTACCACTCCGGCCTGGGGGTGTAGGTGGTGGTCGTCGGGTCCGCCTTCGGGCCCTGTTCGGCGCCGAGCATGATCGACATCAGCGCGATGACGACGACCACGATCAGGAACATGGCCGAGTCCTTGGCCACCGCGTAGGGGAAGAACGGCTTCCCCTTCTTCTTCAGGACCTCGTACTCCCGGAGGTACTGCTCCTTCTCGGCTTTGTTCACGGCGTCACCCGCATCAGACCTTCTCCGTGCGCAGCGACTTCGGCTTCGTCTCGGCCCGGATCCAGGGCGGCGCGGTGGTACCGAGCTTTACGACCAGGTAGAGGTGGGCGCCGATCAGCGCGATGATCGCGCCGGGCACGAGCAGCATGTGAAGCGCGTAGAAGCGGGAGAGGGTGGTCGACTCGAACTCAGCACCGGCCCGCAAAAAGTCGGCCAGGTAGGGCCCGACGATCGGCCCGGTGCCGTTGATGTTCATGGCGACGATCGTGGCCCAGTAGGAGCGCTGGTCGAACGGCAGGAGGTACCCGGTCAGGCCCATCACCAGCGTGAGCACGACCAGGATCACGCCGATCACCCAGTTCAGTTCGCGCGGGTACTTGTAGGCGCCGAAGAAGAACGTGCGCCCCATGTGCAGGAAGATCAGGATGATCATCACGGTGGCGCCCCACTTGTGCATGCCGCGGACGAACTCGCCGAGGAAGACGTCGTTGGTGAGGTGGGTGATCGAGGCGTAGGCCTCGACCGGGGACGGGGTGTAGTACATCGCCAGGAAGACGCCGGTGATGGCCTGGACGACGAAGGCGAAGAGGGTGCCCGAGCCGAGCGTGTAGAACCAGTTGGTCCCCTTCGGGACGTGGCGGAACAGCATGCCGGTCAAAAACGGCGTGGCGCCGGTGCGCTCGTCCACCCAACCGACGAGATCGACCGGTGCGTCCTTCAGCTTCTCGAGCGGGTCGGCGCCGTTGCCCCCGGGCTTGGCGGGCTTTCGCAGCGGCGGCGGGATCATCGCTTGAGGGAACTTGGGCATCGGCAAGCGTCCTCAGGGCGCGGCCGGGGTCGAGGGGCGGGGCGGGTACAGGTACTCCCAGATGCCGCCGGTGAACTCGCCCGGGTCGCGGGCGCGGACGGGCTCGAGGTCGGACGTGACGCTGAAGCGCGGACCGACCTCGACCTGGCCGTTGGCTACGCGGGTCTGGTACCGGTCGAGCGGGCGGACGGGCGGGCCGCCGATGACCTTGCCCTCGAAGTCGTAGACGCCGCCGTGGCAGGGGCAGATGAAGGTGCGCGCCGCCTCGAAGAAGCGGACGGGGCAGCCCAGATGCGCGCAGCGGGTGGAGATCGCGACGTAGCCGCCGGGGTCCTCGCCCAGATCCTCGATGCCCTGGCGCACGTAGACGGTCGTCTTGCCGGCTTCGCCGATTCCCGAGCGCTCCGTCTTGATCACGGCCTTGTAGCCCGCGTCGTCGAAGTTGTCGAGGCTGCCGACCGGACTCCACTCTTCCTTTGGCGTTTCCAGGATCGGCGCGACGGCGAAGCCGACGACGGGGAGCATCACCGCGGCCCCGGCCAAGCCGCCCAGCGCCTGGCCGCCGATGATGAATGCGTTGCGGCGCGTCATCGACTCGCCCTCGTAATAGCCGGCGGGCTTCGGTCTCTCGTCGGGGCCGTTGCCGCTCTCGGGCCCCTTTGGTGTGTCGGCGGAGGTAGCCAAAATCAAGTGCTCGGAGAGCGCGCGAAGTCTATTGCGTGAACGGCATCGACGAGAGCGTCACTGATCCCGGCGCTCGCGGCGAGTTCGAACGCGGTGCCCGGGTCGCCCAGGACCACATCGAGATCTCCGTTTCTGATCGATGTCCTGGCGGCTTCGAGAAACGCCCCATCCGCAGTGGCGACGCCGATTGCCGTCGCCAGCCACAGCGCTTCGCCCTCCCGTGGAGCGCCTCGGCCCCGGCCCTCGTCGGCCAGCTGCGCGCCAAGCGCGATCAGGTCGGAAAGCGCACGCACCGCAGGCAGGTCGCCGAGGGCTGCGAGCCGCTCGAGCCCAAGCGCGTACAGGTAATCCCCCGCCAGGAGGCGCAGGTCTGGATCGGCGCCCTGGACCACGCGCGGTTCCCCGTAGTGCAGCAGGTAGCCCTCGCGAATCGACTCGACGACCATGGCGTAGGCGGCCGGGTCCGCCGCCGCACCCGGCCCCGCGGCGGCCAGCTCCCCGAGCGCGGCCGGCGCCGTGGGATCGACGACGTGCGGGGAGATCACCGAGTCCTCGGTCCGAAGCTGGTCGGCAAGGGTGTGAAGCGTGCGGTCGGGCACGGTTCGCAACGTACCGCGTGGGCCCATGGCCGCACGGACCCCGCGGTCGGGGTTAGTCCCGCATGGAGAGATCAACCATGACCAGATGGGGTGATTCGGGTGCACGCGAGCACAGCGGTCGGTGTTGATCCCGCGGTTCGGGATTAACCCCGACCAGCGGCGCGGTTTGGATTACGCAGGGCCTCGCATCTGCCCCGGGGCAAGAACGAGCTGGTCGGGGTTGCTCTCTGCATACGGGAGTAACCACGACCGCACGGGATGAGATGTCAGCTCTAGATCGACTGATGGCGGACCTGGCCGGCCGCCAGCATGGAATCGTCACGGCCGCCCAAATCCATGAGGTTGGACTTGATAACCGCGCAATCAATCGCCGGGTTAGGGAACGGCGACTAACCCAGCTACACCGCGGTGTCTACCTCGTGGGCCCGGGGCGGCCGACGAGGAAGGGGCGCTGGCTGGCGGCCGCGCTGGCACTCGGTGACGGCGCGTTGCTGAGCCACCGCGATGCTGCCGTCCTCTGGGGCATTCTGGAGGGCGCCGGGCCGGTGGTCCACGTCACCCGGCCGGGCGGTGGGCGGCAGCACAGGCGCGGCATCCGCGTGCATCGCTCGCGCATCCTTCAGCCGGAGGACATCACCATGATCGACGGCATCCCGGTCATGGCGCTGCCGCGCACGCTCCTGGATCTGGCGGCTGCCGAGCCGCTCACCAAGGTGCGGCGCGCCTACGAAGCGATGGAGCGCCTTCAATTGCTCGACCATTCGGCGCTCCTGGCTCTCGCGGATCGCTGCGAGGGCCATCCGGGCCTCAGGAACTTCAAGCGCCTGCTGGCCTACGACCCGACCGGCGCGGTCGCAACCCGGGAGGAGTTCGAGCGCCGATTCCACGACCTGATCGAGGGATCCTGGCTTCCTCCCTACCAGGCAAACGTCGTCGTCGCCGGCTACGACGTCGACGCGTACTGGCCCGAGGAGCGGCTCGTGGTCGAGCTCCAGAGCCGCAAATGGCACCTCCACCCCACGGCTTTCGAGCGCGACCACGCGAAGATCGCTCGACTTCAATCGCACCACTTCAAGGTCCTGGCGCTCACCTACAAGCAGGTGACCACCCAGGGCGATTGGGTGATCGAGACGATCGCACGGCTGCTCGGGATCACTGCGCCAGCCTCGGTGGGCGTCCCCGTAGCACCTGGACGAGGCTCCAAGCCGAGACGATCGCCCAAACGGTCTCGAGCAGCAGGAAGCCCCATTGCTCTTCATAGAAGGCCAGGACGGCGAGGATGATCGAGCCGACGAGGTTGAGGACCAGATAAGTGCGCGAGACGGCGCTGATCCGCCCCATCAGCTGGCCAGCGAACCCGGCGAGAATCAAGAGCGCTCCGACGACCTGAATTACCTGGTCCATCTACGCAAAGGCCTCCGCAAAGGCGGCTGACGCGGCGTCGACGGTGCGCTCGATCGCTGCGTCGTCGTGCGCCAGGGAAACGAACCACGCCTCGAACTGCGACGGCGGCGGGTAGACGCCGCGCTCGAGGAGCGCACGGGCGAAGCGGCCGTAGGCATCGAGGTCGCATTCAGACGCCTGCGCGAAGTCCGCCGGCGCCTCCGCCCTGAAGAACGGTGTCACCAGCCCCGGGACGCTGACCACGCTGACCGGCAGGCCCTCCGCCACGCCGGCAAGGCCGCTCGCCAGCCCCCGGGTGAGCGTGCCGAGGCGGGCGTAGGCTTCGGCGTCCAGATGCTCGAGGGTGGCCAAGCCGGCGGCCACGGCCAAGGGGTTGCCGCTCAGAGTTCCCGCCTGATACACGTCGCCTGACGGCGCGACCATCTCCATCAAGTCGCGGCGCCCGCCGTAGGCCGCCGCGGGCAGCCCGCCGCCCAGCACCTTCCCCATCACGGTCAGGTCGGCCCTGACGCCCTCGAGCTCCTGGGCGCCGCCCCGGGCCACCCGAAAGCCGCTGACCACCTCGTCGAGGATCAACAGCGCGTCGTGGCTGTCGGCCGCGGCGCGCAACGTCGTCACGAAGCCAGGCGCCGGGGGCACCACGCCCATGTTGGCCGGGATCGGCTCGGCCAGGATCGCCGCGACGTCGCCCGAGGCCAGCGCCTCCGCCAACGCCCGCTCGTCGTTCCACGGGACCACCAGCGTGTCGGCCGCCTGCGCCGCGGTGACCCCCGGGCTCGCCGGGATTCCCTGGGTCGCCAGACCCGACCCCGCCTCGGCCAAGAGCCCATCCACATGCCCGTGGTAGGCCCCGGCGAACTTGACGATCTTGTCCCGCCCGGTGGCAGCCCGGGCCAGCCGGACGGCGCTCATCGACGCCTCGGTCCCCGACGATGTCATCCGCACCATCTCGACCGCGGCGAACCGTTCGCAGACCTCGGCGGCCAGCTCGACCTCGGCCTCGGTCGGCGCCCCGTAGCTGGTTCCGCGCGACGCAGCCTCCACGACCGCTTGGACCACGTCCGGGTGCGCGTGGCCCAGGATCAGCGGCCCCCACGAGCAGACCCAGTCGATATAGCGCCGGCCGTCCGCGTCGATCAGCTCGAAGCCCTCGCCGCGTTCGATGAAGACCGGATGCTCGCGCCCGATCGAGCGCATCGCGCGGACGGGGGAGTTGACTCCGCCGGGCAAGAGGCCCACCGCGCGCGCGTAGATCGATTCGGAATTGCGCGTGTCCACGAGTCAGACGGGGGCGGTCACGCGACGCCGGCGTGCTCGCGCTCCCAGTCCGCGTACTCGTCCGTGAAATAGCGCAGGCGAACCTTCTTGAACTCGGTCGACGAATAAAGCGTCGCCCGGTCGTCGCCGTGCAGGCCGTGCTCGTCGGCGATCGACTGGAGGATCGCGTCGCACTCCTCCTTCGAGCGGCCGTGGGCCATCGTGAAGACCGAGTAGGGCCAGTCCTCGTAGGTCGGGCGCTCGTAGCAGTGGGAGATTCCGCGCACCGACGCCATCCGGGCGCCCACATCGACGATCTCCGAATCGGGGACCTTCCACACCCCCATCCCGTTGGCCGAGAACCCCGCCCGGCGGTGGTAGAGGATCGCCGCGACCCGGCGCAGGATCTTGCGCTCGACCATGCCCTCGAGGTGGGCGAGGAAGTCATCGAGGTCCACACCGAGCTCCTGCGCAGCCGCATCGTAGGGGCGCTCGGTGGGCTCCATCGGGCCCTGCAGCGCCCGGATCACAGCGATGTCGAAGGCGTCATAGGGCTGCTTTTTGAGCTCCCGCGGAGTGGCCGCCTCGGCCACTGCGGCCAGGGCGTCGGTCCCCTTCTCCATCTCCAGGTTCATGTTGATCTTGAACAGCTTCAGGGTCGGTAGCTGGCGGATCGACTCAGCGCCCGTCAGGCGCTGGAGCGCTTCAAGGGATCCCTGGAGCCCGAGCTTCGAGTCCGGCGGAGTCGCGATCGTGAACCAGAGGTTGAACTCGTGCGTGCGCAGGTAGTTATGCGAGACGCCCGGGTGCGAGTTGATGATCTTGGCGGCCCGGTGCGGGTTTTCGGGATCGACCTTCGCGGCGACCAGCATCGACTCGAAGCCCAGGGCGCGCGTGTCGAAGATCGGCGTGATCTCCCGGATGATCCGGTTTCGGAGCAGATGGTCCGTGCGGGCGATCGCCTCGCCGACCGAGAGGCCGGCCTCGGCGGCGATCGGCTCGAACGGCTCCGGCGCCAGCGGAAAGCTCGACTGGAGGAGGTTCATCAAGCGCTTGTCCGTGTCGTCCAGCGGAATCGCGGCGCCGCCCGAGCGCGAGCGAACCTTCGGCTGGGGGGACTTCAGCGGAGCCATTCCGCGGCCTCCTTCGCGTAATAGGTGAAGATCAGGTCGGCGCCGGCGCGCCGGATCGCGGTCAGGCACTCCAGGGCTGCGGCGCGCTCGTCGATCCAGCCATTCTGACCGGCCGCCTTCAAGGCCGAGTACTCGCCGGAGACCTGGTAGGCGGCCATCGGCGCTTGGGTCGCGTCCTTGATCCGGCGGATCACGTCCAAGTACGGGGTCGCGGGCTTCACCATGATCACGTCGGCGCCCTCGTCGAGGTCGAGCTTGGCCTCCCGCACCGCCTCGTCGACGTTGCCCGGGTCCATCTGGTAGCCGCGACGGTCGCCGAACCCGGGGGTCGAGTCGGCGGCCTCGCGGAACGGGCTGTAGAACGCCGACGCGTACTTCGCCGAGTAGGCGATGATCGCCGTGTTCGGGTGGCCCTCCTCCTCGAGCTGCATGCGAATGTGCCCGACGCGCCCGTCCATCATGTCCGAGGGGGCGACGATGTCAGCACCCGCCTCCGCGTGCGAGAGCGCGGTCTTGGCCAAGAGCTCGAGGGTGATGTCGTTGTCGACCGCGCCATCGCGGACGAAGCCGCAATGGCCATGGTCGGTGTACTCGCAAAGGCAGACGTCGGTGATCACGGTCAACTCCGGATGGGCGTCCTTCAGCGCCCGCACCGCGAGCTGGACAACGCCTTCCGCGTCGTACGCCCCCGACCCGGCCTCGTCCTTCGCCTGCGGGATCCCGAACAGGATCACGCCCGGGACTCCGGCGGCATGAACCTCCCCCGCCTCCTCGACCAGCCGGTTGATCGAGAGGCGATCGACTCCCGGCATCGACGCCACGGGCTCCCGCACGTCCTCGTCGGCGACGACGAACAGGGGCTGGATCAGGTGGCGCGGGGAAAGCTCGGTCTCCCGAACGAGATCCCGGAGCGCCTTTGTCTGACGCATGCGTCGCATGCGCGTGGCGGGAAAGCTCACCCGGCGGATTCTAGGGGCCTTGAGCGGGGGCTACCCGGCGAAGCGCCGTAGTGCAAGCCGGGCCAGCAGCCCGTAAGCCGCCGCGAGCGCCACGAGGTGCAAAAGCGGCAGGCCGATTCCCGGAGCCGACGAGTCGAGACCCGCCTGCGCCGCGTCCAGCGAAGGGTGAAAGGGAAACAGCGCCCTGAAGATCTCAAGCGCCTGGAAGACGCCGGCGCCGACGGTGCCGCTCGGCACCAGGGAAAGAAAGGCCACCGGCAGGGATACCATGAAGGCCAAAAGCGAAGCTGCACGGACCTCGCGCGCGGCGGACCCGATCGCCGCGCCAAAAGCTGCGAAGGCCGCGCCGCCGGCCAGGATCGCCCCGAGGATCAAGGGCAGGCGCTCCCAGGCGATCGCGACGAACGGCGTCAGGGCCGCGAGCATCGCCAGGGTCACCGCGAGCGAGGCGATGATGCCCAACGCGAGCTTTTCCAGCAGGAGCCCGGTTGCGCCAACCGAGCCGCGGGTGATCCGGGTGAAGGCGTTCTCCTCCCGCTCAAGGGCCAGCGATCCCGCGACCAGGAGGACGGTGACAAACATCAGGGTGACGGTCGCAGCGACGGCGATCGCGAAGGAGTCGAGCGATGCGGTGGCGTCGGAGACGACCACCTTCGAGACCGCGATCGGCTCCGCCACGGCCCCAAGCAGGGGCAGCGCGAAGTCCAGGTTGTCCTGCGCCAGGCCCGCGAACCTCAGGACCCGCTCGAGCTCGGCGCGCCGTTCGCCTCGCGGCAGGTCGTCGATCACCCCTGCCAGGATCTCGCCCGCGGCGGCCAGCCCGAGGATGTCGAATTCCTCCACCAGCGGCAGCGAGAAGGTGCCGCCCTCGATCAGCAGGTCGATGTAGCCGGCAGCCTGCTGGGAGATCCGCTGGGAGAGGATCAGGTTGGCCTCCGTCACCAGCGCCTGGATTCGGTCGTCGACCAGCTGAGCCTTGACGGGATCATCCTCGTTCACCAGCACCTCGACCTGGGGCTGCTCGGGATTCAGGCTGGTCAGCGAGCGGAGCTGGTCGAGCAACTCGGGGGGCAGGATCAGTGCGCCGATCACCTCGCCATCCCGCACCTTCTGCTCGGCCTCCTCGCGGGAGGTGACATCCATGCATTCGACGCGCTTGCAAAGCTCGGCGCGGGCCTCCGCGGCGCCGAACTCCCCCTCGCCGGTGCCGAGGTCGAACGTGTCGTTGTTTTCGACCTCGTTCAGGAACGCGACCTTGGGCTTGCCTTCGTCGCCGGACAGGGCGAATCCGATCAGGATCCCGATCACGACCGGGTAGGCGACGAGCAGGGCAAGGATCAGGGGCGAGCGGCGCAGGATCTGGAGGTCCTTGAGCAGGAGCCAGCGCATGGTCAAGCAGCCGCCTCAATGGCGAGGACCGGCTTCGCTTCGCACCGACTCACTAATGCCCCCGCTCGCGGAGGAAGGCGACGAACGCGGCCTCGAAGTCGCGGGAGCCCTGCTCGGTAACGGCGGCATGAAGCTCCGGGGAGGTGCCATCGAACAGGTTCTCACCATCGGCAAGGACGAGCAGGCGGTTGCCGTAGCGCTCGGCCTCGACCAGGTGATGGGTCGTGAAGATCACCGTCGTGCCGCCGCCGGCGAGCCCCAGGACGAACTCCCAAAGGCGCTCACGCTGGCGCGGGTCAAGGCCGGTCGAGGGCTCGTCCAGGAGCAAGACCGCCGGGGCCGAGAGCAGGCCAATCGCGATGTTGACGCGCTGCTGGTTGCCGCCGGAAAGAACGTCGATCTGATCGTCGCGGCGTGCGCTCAAGCCGGTCTGGTCGAGCATCCGCTCGACCGCGGCGTCGACGTCGGCGACTTCTTCCAGGCGAGCGAAGAGCCGCAGGTTCTCGTCAATCGTGAGGCGGCGGTAGAGCGCGGCTTGCTGCGGGACCCAGCCCACCTCACCCGGGATCGAGATCGATCCGGCGTCGGGCTTGCGGATCCCGGCCAAGATCGAGAGCAGCGTCGTCTTGCCGGCGCCGTTCGGCCCGATGACCGCGAGGAGCTCGCCCGAGCGCGCTTCGAAGGAAACGTCACGTAGAGCTTGTCGTCCCGCAAACGAATGCGAGACGCCACGAACGTCGATCGCTGACCCGGAGACCGCGCCTTCCGCTGTGCCCTGCATACGGGCGGAACGCTAGAGCACCGCCCCCGAGGCCGGGCGAGGAGCCTTGAATAACTCAGGGGGAACGGCGGGCCCACCCCGAGCTCGGGATCCAGCCCCCCACCGCGGTCGGGGTTACGTGTCCCATGCGCATGAAAGCGCGACCGCGACCGGGCTGCTTTGCTTTGGCCCGTGGCGCGCAACCTCGAGTTCCTGGAGTCCGACTTCCACCTGGCGGGGGCGATGTTCGAGTCGCTCCGCGCAAAGCCGGGCGCCTTCGAGCGCATGGGCAACAGCAAGCGCTGGCTGATCCTCGAGCCCGCGGGCGGGAAGCCCGACGCCTCGATCGAGATCAACGCCGGCGACGGCGACCCGAACGCCTACAACCTGATCGTCAACCTCTCGAGCGTCGAGCCGGGCAAGCCGGCCTACCCGAACCTGGCCGAGCGCGGCGTGACGACGCCGCAGGGGTGGGTCCTGATGGCCGACGTCGGCTGGGTCCTCGGCTGGCGCCTGCCGCTCGACACCGACTTCGAGCGGATCAGCGGCTTTGGCTTCCGCGTCGTCAAGGCCCTGGCCGGAGCGCCCGACGACGGCCGGTGGCGCGCGAGCCTCACGAAGCGTGGCCCGCGCCCCGGGTTCACCAACCCGAAGATCTGAGGCGGAGCCCGAAGGGCGAAGACGAAGTCCCGCCGTCCGAGACTTTCAGCCCACGTGCCGCGCGGAGCGGCACG
>JALZKA010000103.1 GCA_030859475.1 Actinomycetota bacterium | reverse complement strand
CGCAAGGGCAGCGCGAACGGTCAAGGAGCACTCGACGTGGTGGTGGTCGGCGCCGGTGCGATCGGCTTGGCCTGTGCGTGGCGCGCGGCGCAGGCCGGGCTTCGCGTTCGGGTGCTGGAGCGCGACGAGCCAGGCGCCGGAGCCTCCGGAGCCGCGGCCGGGATGTTGGCCCCGGTCGGCGAGGCCACCTGGGGTGAGGAGCGACTGCTCGAAGCGGCGGTGGCGTCCCACGCGATGTGGCCGGGATTCGCCGCCGAGCTCACCGAGGCGAGCGGAGCGGACACCGCGCTCATGGCCGGCGGCGCCCTCCACGTGGGCCTCGATGCCGACGAGGCGGCCGAGCTGCGCCGCCGTTTCAAGTTGATGAAGGCCCTGGAGCTGGAGGCCGAGTGGCTTTCCGGAAGCGATTGTCGTGCGCTCGAACCGGGCCTCGCGACTTCGGTCGTGGGCGGTGTCAACGCCCCGCACGAGCACGGGGTTGACCCGGGCGCCCTTGTGCGAGCCCTGACGGCGGCCTGCACGCGGGCGGGCGTCGGGATCGAAACGGGGGTGGAGGCGACGGCGGCGATCGTGGACGGCGAGCGCTTTCTGGGCATCATCGCGGCCGACGGCCGCCGGCACGAGGCCAAGCACACCGTGCTCGCCGCCGGTGCCTGGTCGGGTGCCGGATGGCTGCCGGCGCCAGCGCGTCCTGTGGTTCGCCCGGTCAAAGGCCAGATCCTGACCCTGCGCGGCCCTGCGGATCGGCCGGTCGCCGAGCGGATTGTGGTCTGCGAGCGCGTCTACCTGGTGCCGCGTGCGGACGGGCGCGTGATCGCCGGCGCGACGGTCGAAGAGATGGGATTCGACACCCGCGTCACCGCGGGTGGGGTTCACGAGCTTCTGCGCGAGGCGTACCGGACGCTCCCGGAGATCGCCGAGCTGGAGCTCGAGCGGGTCGTCGCCGGACTCCGGCCCGGCACGCTCGACAACGCACCCCTGATCGGCCCGGCCGGCATGCCCGGCCTGGTCCTGGCCACGGGCCACTTTCGCAACGGAATCCTGCTTGCTCCGCTGACCGCCACCGGCGTGGTCGCGGTCCTCGCGGGAGAGGAGCTGCCCGCCCCGCTGGCGGTTGCCGATCCCGCACGCTTCGAAGCCGGCCTGATGAGGGCGGAATGAAGATCCGCCTGAACGGCAACGACGCCGAGCTCGCGGACGGCGCGGCCGTTGCGCAGGCGGTCGCCGCGCTCGGGGTCGGAGCGCTGACTCCCGGCGTGGCCGTCGCGGTGGCGGGCGAGGTCGTCCCCAGGCGGGATTGGACCACGCGAAAGCTGACCGAGGGCGAGAGCGTGGAGGTGGTGCATGCCGTCCAGGGCGGATAGCAATGCGGGTGGGGAGCGCTGGCGGCTGGGCGACCGCGAGCTGGGCTCACGACTGATCCTTGGGACCGGCGGCTTTCGCTCGCTGGATCAGATGGCGAGCGCGGTCGAGGCGTCGGGGACGGAGATCGTGACGGTCGCGCTGCGACGGGTGGACCCGCTGGCCCAGGGCTCGGTGACGGAGGTGATCGAGCGACTCGGGGTGTTCCTCTTGCCGAACACCGCCGGGTGCTACACGGCCCGGGATGCGGTTCGCACCGCAAAGCTGGCCCGGGAGGCATTCCGGACGGACTGGATCAAGCTCGAGGTGATCGGCGACGATCGCACCCTGCTGCCCGACGCCCCGGAGCTGCTTGCGGCCGCCGCCGAGCTCGTCGCGGACGGCTTTACGGTCCTCCCCTACACCACCGACGACCCGATCGTGGCGAGACGCCTTGAGGAGGCGGGCTGCGCCGCCGTGATGCCGCTCGGCTCCCCGATCGGATCCGGCTCCGGGATCCGCAACCCGTACAACTTCCGGATCATCGCCGAGCAGGCTGGCGTACCGGTGATCTGTGACGCCGGGATCGGCACCGCTTCCGACGCCGCGCTGGCGATGGAACTCGGTTGCGACGGGGTCCTACTTGCGAGCGCGGTGTCCCGCGCGGCCGATCCGATCCTGATGGCGGGCGCGATGCGCCGTGCCGTTGAGGCCGGTTACGCCGCGCGGCGGGCAGGGCGCATCCCGAGACGCCTCCATGCCGAGGCGTCGAGCCCGGGGGAGGGGCTGGCTCAGCTTTAGCGGCGGCGGAAGAAGCCGCGCTTTTTGACGTCGGCGGACTTCTCGGCCACCGCCGCGCGCGTATCGGCGACGGCGGTCTTGGTTTCGGCGTAGGTCCGGTCGATCGCCTCGCCGGCAGTCCCGAACGCGACCGCGGCTCCGTGCGCCGCCTGTCCGGCGGGCGAGGGATCGAGGGGCTCGATCGCTCCGTCCGGGTCAGTCGCAAGCTCGACGGCCGCCTTGCGGACGGCGCTGACCTGGCGGCGCATCTTGCGCTCCCAGGTGCGACACAGCTCGCCCAGCACCTTGGCGCGGCGCTTGTCCGAGATGCCCGCGAGATACGCGAGGAGGGTGGTTACGTGCTCCAGGTCGTCGACCGCAAAGCGCAGTGCTTGGTTGCGCTCGAGAAACCGGTCGAGGATCGCCGCGCGGACCATCCCGATCCGGCCGCCCCCGCCACGGGCCGCGAGCTCCGCGTGCAGGTCGTAGCGGGCCAGCGCCGGAGTCAGCTCCGCGACCAGCTCCGATAGCGCCGCCTCCGCTTTCTCAACCACCGCGCGGGCCTCGCCTTCGAGGTGCTCGGCGAGGCGGCTCAAGCGGGTGCGCGCCTCCTCGGCGGTCAGAAACAGCTCCCTGTAGCCACGGTTCTCGGCCGGATGCAATGGCATGCCCTTGACTTCTAGCCGACTCGGGCGAATCGTGCGCCGCCCACTCGAATCCTCGGGCGCGGGGTTGCGAGCAATCCGCCTCCCTGTCGAAGGTGGACGAATAGGAGGCCTTCGCCGCGCGCAGGATGCTCGAGGCGATGGGTCGACCGACGCAGCGGCAACTCGGCCACATCATCGAGGCCTTGACCGAAGCCCGCCGGCAGGGCCTGGTTACGGTCGCGCTCGTGGGGTACGATGGCGGCAGGGTCGCAAGTGATTCGCTTGCCGACCACGTGATCGTGACCCCCTCGCAGCACATCCCGCGGATCCAGGAAGCGCAGGCCGGCGCCTACCACGCGGTGCTGACGCTGTTGGAGGCTTCCGCATGACCTCACCCGGCGCGGTCAGGCCGGCGGGCTCCCACAATCCGGCCCTCGAGCTCGCGCACGCCGGCCTCCGCGGTGCGATCGCGGCGATGGCGATGAGCGGCATGCGCACGGTGACGACCCGGTTCGGGCTGGTGAACGAGACCCCTCCAAGGGCGATACTCCGTCAGCGCGCCGGGCCGCTGCTGCGGCGAATCCCGCGGAAACGACGCCAGGGTGCGATCGAGCTCTTCCACTGGGGATATGGGGCAGGCGGCGGAGTGGTCTTCGGGCTGCTCCCGGAGCCGATTCGTCTGACACCGTGGTCGGGACCGATCTATGGCATCGCGGTTTGGTTCGGCTTCGAGCTTGGGATCGCTCCGATCCTCGGCTTGAGCCAGGCGCGGCGAGGAAGGTCCGTTGAGCGCCTCGCGCTGGCGGGCGATCATCTCCTCTACGGCTTCGTGCTCTCAGAGACCCGGCGCCGCCCGAGCCGCTAGCGATGAACGGCAACGGGTGCGGGGGCGACCCGGGTTCGCGTCCGGGTAACCAGCGCAAAGACCTGGCGGAAGCTTCGAACCCGATCGTGCCGGTGCGCTCTGCCTGTGTGAAGGTGCTGCGCATCTATCTACGATGAGAACGCCTCCGTGGCGTAATTGGTTAACGCACACGCCTTTTAAGCGTTGAGTTCCGAGTTCGAGTCTCGGCGGGGGCATCTTCCCCAGGGTGCGCCGAAATCGGCGGTGCCCGGAACCCCTAGTGCCGGAAGTGCCGCCGGCCCGTGAACACCATCGCGGTCCCTGACTCGTCGCACGCGGCGACGACTTCGGCGTCGCGCTTCGAGCCGCCGGGCTGGATGAAGGCTCCAACGCCGGCTTCGATTCCCATCTGCGGTCCGTCGGGGAAGGGAAAGAACGCGTCGGAGGCGATCACCGATCCGGTCAGCAGGGCATCGGCCTCGGCGCCGCGCGCATCACGCGCCTTGTCGATCGCGATCCGCACGGAGTCGACCCGGCTCATCTGGCCGGCGCCGATCCCGATCGTGGCCCCGTCCCTGGCGATCACGATCGCGTTCGAGCGAACGTGCTTGCCGACCTTCCAGCTGAAAATCAGGTCGCGCCACTGCTCCTCGGACGGCTCGGCCGAGCTGGCGACGCGCATCGCGTCTCGCGCCTCGCTGACCAGATCCGGGGTCTGCACCAGGAGGCCGCCTCGCACCCGCTTCAGGTCACGCTCCCGTGGCTCGGGTCCGCGCTTCTCCGTGTTGTGGAGGATGCGTACGGCTTCCTTTTGGGTCAGCACGTCCAACGCGTCGTCATCGAATCCCGGGGCAACGAGAACCTCGATGAAGCTCTCATGCAAACGCTGGGCGAGCCCTTGATCGACCGGCCGGTTGAGGGCGATCACCCCGCCGAACGCCGAGAGCGGATCGCAGGCGAGCGCCCACTCGTACGCTTCCCGGATCTCCTCGCCGATCGCCGCCCCGCAGGGGTTGTTGTGCTTGACGATCACCGCCGCAGGCTCCTCGAACTCCGCCAGCAGCCTTGCAGCGGCGTCGAGGTCGAGCACGTTGTTGAACGACAGCGCCCGGCCATGGAGCTTGGCAACCCGAGCCAGCACGTGGGAGCGCGCGCCCGCTTCCGTGTAAAGCGCTGCCTTCTGGTGCGGGTTCTCCCCATACGAGAGGTCGAGGAACTTCTCGTAGGCCATCACCCAGTGCTGGGGGAAAGTCTCATACCGCAGGCCGAACCAGCGGCTGATCGCGGCGTCATAGCGGGCGATGTCCGCGAACGCCTCGTTAGCCAGCCAGTGACGCGTCTCCTCGGAGATCGCGCCGTCCGATGCCTCCATCTCCGCGAGGACGGCGTCGTAGCTCTCCGGCTTGACGACGACGGCGATGAAGTTGTGGTTCTTGGCGGCGGCGCGGATCATCGTCGGGCCGCCGATGTCGATGTTCTCGACCGCCTCTGCCTCGGTCACGTCCCGGCGGGCGACCGTCTTCTGGAAGGGGTACAGGTTCACGCAGACCAGGTCGATTGGCTCGATGCCCTCCTCGGCCAGGGTCTTCATGTGCTCCTCGTCGTCCCGCTTGGCCAGAAGCGCGGCGTGGAGCCGCGGGTGAAGGGTCTTGACGCGGCCGCCCAGGATCTCGTCCTGGCCGGTGAAGGCGGAGACCTCGGTGACCTCGATGCCGGCCTCGCGGATCGCCGACGCCGTGCCGCCGGTGGAGAGCAGCTCCACTCCAAGGTCCTTGAGGCTGCGGGCGAAATCGACCACTCCGGTCTTGTCGGAAACGCTCAAAAGCGCACGCCGGATCCGCACCGGATCGCCCGCGGGAGCCGCACCGCCTTCGGTCGCCTCGACCTCCCTCACCATCTCGTCCGGCATCGCGGGCGAGTCTATTCGCCGGCAGCGATCAGGACGACCCGTGGGTTGGCGGGATCGAACGACACCCGACCCGCCGCGATCAGGCGAATCGCCTCCGGCAAGAGCACGTGCTCGACCGCGTGCAGCGCCTCCTCGAGGCGGCCCCGATGGCGATCGGACGGGACGGGCACCTCGCGCTGGAGGATGACCGGGCCGGTGTCGACGCCTTCGTCGACGAAGTGGACCGTGACGCCGGTGACCCGGACGCCGCGCTCCAGCGCCTGCCCGACCGCGTCCAGGCCGGCGAACGACGGCAAGAGCGCGGGGTGGACGTTGATGATCCGGCCGGCGAACCGGGCGATGAAGTCGGCCGACAGAAGTTGCATGTAGCCCGCGAGGACGACCAGATCGGCGCGTCGCTCGGCCAGCCAGTCGCCAAGCTTGGCGTCACGCTCGCGGCGGCTTGGGAAATCCCCTGCCGGGAAGACAGCCGTCTCCACGCCCGCCCGCCGCGCCCGCTCGAGGGCCGGCGCCTCGGGCTTGTCGGATGCGACGGCGACCACCTTGATCCCCTCCTTGCCGTGAACCTGGTCGAGGATCGCCTGCAGGTTGCTGCCCGCCCCCGAAGCCAGGACCGCGACGCGCGTCACTTCAGCCCTTCACGCCGCTTCGGCCTCGCAAGCCACGAGCTTCGGGAACCGCCCCCCGGTCGAGCGCAGGCGCCCCGCCTCGATCATCGCGTCCACTTCGCCGAGGATCTCGGCGCTCGGCCAGTCCCGGTAGGCCCCGTAATGCGGCAGCTCGTCGTACGAGTACTTCGCGATCACCTTCGAGCGCCCCCCGCGCAGGATCTCGACGACCCGCGTGCGCCCGACCGACGGTGCCGCGCTCGAGACCACCTCGATGATCGCCTCCTCCAGGCCGGCGTCCCCGGGGCTTGAGGCCGTCGCCGCGCGGCGCGCTGGGGCCGCGATCGCCAGCGGACCGTCGCAGCAGTCGCAGCAGCGCCCGCTCGCATACGCGTCGGTCCCGTCGCCGAAGTGGCGCAGGATCGCCTCGCGCCGGCAGCGCTCGTCCTGGACGAACGACCAGATCGCCCGGTAGTTGGCCCAGCCCTGGCTCTTGGCATCGGCATCATCCGCCTGGTTGATGAAGAAGACGTGGAGGCCCTTGTCCTGGTTCAGGGCAAGCAGCACGCAGCGGGACGGCAGCCCATCGCGACCGGCCCGTCCTGCCTCCTGGTAGTACGCCTCCAAGGAGGAGGGAACGGCCTCGTGGACGACGGTTCGCACATTTGGCTTGTCGACGCCCATTCCGAACGCGTTCGTCGCGACCACCACCGGCGCCTCACCCGACATGAACGCGCGCTGCGCCTGGGCTCGCTCCTCCCGCTCGATCCCGGCGTGGTAGGGAGGGACCGGCTCCCCAAGCTCGCGAGTCAGGCGCATCGCCGTCTCCTCGGTCCGCTTGCGCGTGCCCGAGTAGACGATGGCCGGCAGTGCTCCAGGCTCCATGAGCAGGTCGGTGAGCGCCCGCTCGCGGGAACGCTCGGACCCGACCGCGACGACGTCATAGGAGAGGTTGGGACGCTCGAAACCGGTCGCGATGCGCTCCGGGTCGCGCAGCCCCAGGCGGCGGATGATGTCAAGCTGCACGCGAGGCGTCGCCGTCGCCGTGCAGGCAAAGATCGACCTGGCGCCGAGCCGCTTGGCGATCTCGCCCAGCTTGAAGTACTCGGGCCGGAAATCATGGCCCCACTGGCTGACGCAGTGGGCCTCGTCGACGACGAACATGCCCACCTTGCCTTTGAGCTTCTCGCCGAAGCCGGGCTGCCAGAACCGCTCGGGAGCCACGTAGAGCATCCGCGCCTCCCCGGCGAACGCACGGCGCAGCGACTCCGCGTTGTCGGCGGGATCGCGCTGCGCGTTGATCAGTTCGGCGCGCCGCTCGGACAGGCCCGCCACGTCGAGTGCGAGGCCTTCGACCTGGTCTTGCATC
>JALZKA010000022.1 GCA_030859475.1 Actinomycetota bacterium | reverse complement strand
GGTCCACACGGCCCGCGCCCAACGCCCAGCGCGTCGGTAGCCAGGGAGGGATGCCGACGCGATCGCCCCCGGAAGGCGGGACTGTCCGGGGACGAGCTTTATTAAGCCCCTATTGGTCCATCTCTCCCTGCCTCGGTCTCATTCTGACCGATTTGGGACACCCGTGTCAACCCTTTTCCGAAACCCGTGTTTCACGGCGCTCGATCCAGGCAATCGCGATCACGCTGCCCACCGGGCCGACGGGAGTCAGCGTCGCGGCCAGGAGGGTGTATGGCGCCTCGCGCCGGATCACCGCAATCCAGATCAGGATGGCCAGGACGATGAACCCGATCCCGTGGGCCATTCCGGCGTAGAACGTCTCATGCTCCAAGCCGGGGGCGAGCCAGACCACCAGCAGGATCGCGAACAGGGCGAGCTCGACCCATGAGGCGATCTTGACGACCTTGAAGAGTGCTCCCGGCGCCGGTTTACGCAGGACGTCTGTGGGGCGCTTCGTCACGCGCGGAAGTCTGGCACGGCCGGGCGAGTTGATCCGCGGGCCGGCTGGGCGCCGTCGGGTGGCGGGGGACAGCGATCCGTCGCGCTCGACAGGCCCACCGGTACAACGGGGCGGGGCGAGATTTCGACAGGGGTCCATAGGAAGGGCCGGGCCGCAAGTGGACACTTGCCGTCATGAAGCGGACCTTGAGCACAGCATCGGGCCGATCGACCCGAGAAGTGGCCCAGGTGGCGCGGGCAGCGCGGCGTCTGGAGGGGTCGAATCACGCCCGCCAACGGGGCGCACGGCGCCTCGTTGGACGCGCGCACTGACGGGAAAGGCGATCGGGATAGCGGCGAGTGCGGAGTTGTATTGGCTATGGCACTACAACTCCGCAGTCACCCGCTGCGGCTCTGCAACGCGGTCCGAATCTGCTGGAGGACCCATTCGGGCCGTGTCGTGACGTCGTGCCATGTGAACCGGAGCACTCGATATCCCTGAAGCTGAAGGACATTCGACTTGCGCAGGTCGCGGGCCCAGGGCTTCGAGTGCGAGTGGAAGGCGTAGCTGTCCGCTTCGACGATCACCCGTTGCTCGCGCCAGAGCACGTCCACGTTGAACTCACCGACCCATTGGTTCGTTTCGGGCTCGGGAAGCTCGGACGACCGGATGAGCTTGAGTAGCCGGCGCTCGAGCTTGGAGCGAGTCTGGGCCGGCCGGGTCCCGCGATCGAGAAGCTTTCCCAGGTTGACCGTTCCTCGTCGGCCCGGGTTCCGGGCGATCTGGTCGCGGAGCTCCGGTTCGCGGGCCAGGCGCCGAGCATGGGACTCCGCGCAAGCCCGCTCCAGCTCGTCGAAGGAGACCAGCGCCGCGATCTCGAGGATGGCCCGGGCCGGGGTGGTCACCGGAATGCGCTCGATCGTCATAACGTCGCCCGGGTCAAGCGGTTGCGCGCGAACCACTCGCAATCCGGGCCGGGCCGAGCGGTCTCCCGCGCTGATCGTCACGCAGACAGGGGCGCCGGCTGGGTAGGCCAGGATGCCATGCATCGCCGTCGCGCTGCGATGGCTGATCAGCGCCCCACGACCGCAGGCCAAGATCGCGGCGGCCTGGCGGGCAAGTGGAGCCCGAGCCCGGTGTCCCACGAGGTAGACGCCCCGATACACCTGGCGAAGCCGCCCATTGGCGACCCGAGCCTGAATCGCATTGCCCGACACCCCACGCTCGAGGAGCTGCCAGCGCGCAACGACGCCATGCTGCTGATCCGCGAGCATCCCGATGACCGCGTCGATCGCCTGACCAAGTGACTCGCCATACCGATGACTGAGGGGTTTCATTGGCATAGCCACTACAACCCCTCACTCGACGGTGGTGCCCTGGAGGCCCAGTGGCCTCCGAGTTCCGCCGACCCGCTACGACAACGCGGTGAGCACGATGCGCTCTTGCTCGGAGCGGTGCGCCGCGGGATAGCCCTCGGATGGGCTCGAGCGCTGCGGACGACCGATGTAGGTGAATTCGATGCCTTCGGCGATGAGCTCCGGCATGCGCCTGGCCATGACGCTCCAGGCGCCCATGTTCTTCGGCTCCTCCTGGACCCAGGCGATCTGCTTCAAGTTCGGATAGTGGGCAATGATCTCCCGGATCTGATCCCGCGCGAACGGGTAGAGCAATTCGACCCGCGCGATCGCGACGTTCCCGGCCTCGCCGCGGCGATCGTTGCCGTCCATGTCGTAGTAGACCTTGCCGGAGCAGAGGACGAGCTTGGTGATTTCCTCCTCCCGGCCCTCGGCGCGTGGATCGTCCAAGACGAACCGGAAGGTGCCGCTCGTTAGATCGGAGAGCTTGGATGCCGCGCCCGGCAGGCGCAGCAGGCCCTTGGGGGTGAAGACCACCAGCGGCCGTGGCTTCGCGATCCGCGCTTGCCTGCGCAGCAGGTGGAAATACTGGCCCGCGGTCGTCGGGTTCGCGAGCCGGATGTTGCCTTCGGCCGCGAGCTGGATGAACCGCTCGATCCGGGCGCTCGAATGCTCCGGGCCCGAGCCCTCATACCCATGCGGCAAGAGCAGCGTCAGGCGTGTGGTCTGGCCCCACTTCGACTCGCCTGCGACGAGGAAGGAATCGATGATCACCTGGGCCGAGTTGGCGAAGTCGCCGAACTGCGCCTCCCACAGGATCAGGCTCTCGGGCGACGCCGCGGAGTACCCGTACTCGAAGCCGAGGCACGCGATTTCCGACAACGGGCTGTTGTGGACCTCGAAGGGCGCCAGGGCGCCGGTCAGGTTCTGGATCGGGGCGTACTTGAGGCCGGTCTTCTCGTCGTGGAGGACCAGGTGACGATTGGAGAAGGTGCCACGCTCCGTGTCCTGGCCGGTGAGGCGGATGTGGGTGCCCTCCGTCAAGAGCGACGCGTACGCGAGCCCCTCGGCGTGGCCGTATTCGATCGGGCCGTCGTCCAGGATCTCGAGGCGCTTCTCGAGCGGCTTCCGCAGCTTGCGATGGATCGCGAACCCATCCGGGACCCGGATCAGCTCATCGTTCAGGCCGCGCAGGCGCTTCTCCGAGACGGCCGTCTCGACCTCGGGTGATTTGGTGCGGTCGAGCTCGCCGGTACCGACCTGGGTCGCCGTCGGATCCTCGTAGTCGCCGGTCTCCATCTTCGCGCGCAGGTCCTTGAGGGCCTGCGAGAAGCCCTCTTGGAGGGCGGCGCCGTCCTTTTCGAACTCCTCGGCGGTGACCACGCCCTCCGCCGCGAGCTGCTTTGCGTAGATCTCGGAGACCGGCGGGTGAGCCTTGATCTGGGCGGCCATCTTCGGCTGCGTGTAGGCGGGCTCGTCGGTTTCGTTGTGGCCGTAGCGGCGGTAGCCGATCAGGTCGATGACCACGTCGCGCTCGAACCGCTCGCGGTAGCTCATCGCCATGCGCATAGCCGCCATGCAGGCCTCGACATCGTCGGCGTTCACGTGAATGATCGGGCAGTTGAAGCCCTTGGCGAGGTCACTGGCATACGGTGTCGAGCGGTCTTCCTCGGGATCGGTCGTGAAGCCGACCTGGTTGTCCGTGATGATGTGGATCGTGCCGCCGGTCGAGTAGCCCTTGAGCGACTGGAGATTGAGCGTCTCGGCCACGACACCCTGGCCCGGGAACGCAGCGTCGCCGTGCAGCAGCAATGGCACCGCGACCTGGGGCGAATGGTGCAGCCTGGGGCCTGAGTGCTCGGTCTGCGCCGCCCGGGCGCCACCGGTGACCACGGGGTCGACGAACTCGAGGTGCGAGGGGTTGGGGTACAGGCGGACCCGGATCTCTTCGCCGTCCGCTGTCGAGAAAATGCCCTCGGCGCCATGGTGGTACTTGACATCGCCCGTGCCCGAATGCGGGATCGCGGCGATCGCCTTCACCCGGTCGAGGGCCTTCGCCCCCTCGAACTCCGCCATGATCGACTCCGGCGAACGGCCGAGGTTGTGCACCAGGACGCTCAGCCGGCCGCGGTGCGCCATGCCGATCACGACCTCCTCGGCGCCGGCCGCACGGGCCTGCGTGACCAGGGCATCGATCATCGGAACGACCACGTCCAGGCCTTCGATCGAGAACATCTTCTGGCCCAGGTACGCCTTCTGGATGAAGCGCTCGAACTGGAAGACTTCGAGCAGCCGGCGCAAGAGCGCCTTCCTCTCGTCCGCGGAGGGCGTCTCGCGGTGAGCACCCGTCTCGATCATCTCCCGCAGCCACATGCGCTGCTGATGCGAGGAGAGGTGCTCGATCTGGTAGGCGATCGTGCCGCAGTAGGCGTCGCGCATCCTCGGCAGAGCGTCGAGCAGGTTCTCGCCCTCGACGCCGATCCGCAGGATCGATGCGGGAATCCGCTTCATCAAATCGGGCGTCAGATTGAGGCTTTCCGGCTCCAACGCCGGGTCGCCCTTGGGCTCCTCCTCGGCGAGTGGGTTGACACGCGCCGCCAGGTGGCCGTGGGTGCGAAATGCCTTGAGCAGCGATGTCGCCGCCTGCACCGCCTGGAGCAGTTCCCGCTCCGGTTCGGCGGCCACCATCGGCGCTGCGACACCGGCGACACCGGCGGCTGCGGGTGCCAGCGGCGGAGCGGACGCCGACGCGGGGTGGGCGTTCGTCACCACCCGGTCGGGAACGCCGAGGTCATGGGCGACCGTCTCGTAGAAGCTGTCCTCCCCCTGCATGAACTGGTCGATCCGGCGGAGGAATGCCCCGGATTCGGCCCCCTGGATGATCCGGTGATCGTAGGTGGACGTCATCGTTGTCACCTTCGAGACCCCGAGCGCCTTGATCTTCTCAGCCGGGGCGTGGGCCCACTCGACCGGATACGCGATCGAGCCGCAGGCGACGATCGTGCCCTGGCCACTCATCAAGCGCGGGACCGACGCGACGGTTCCGATTCCGCCCGGGTTGGTCAGGGTGATGTTGGTGCCCTGAAAGTCGTCGGCGGTGAGCTTGTTCTCGCGCGTCTTGCCGATCAGCTCCTCGTAGACGCGATGGAATCCGGCGAAGTCCAGCTGGTCGGCAGCCTTGATGCAAGGCACCATCAAGGCCCGCGACCCGTCCTTCTTTTCGACGTCTACCGCGATGCCGAGGTTGACCCCCGTGTTCGTGACAACGAACGGCTTCCCGTCGCGCTCGGCGAAGGTCCGCGCCATCGCGGGCAACTCGCCGGCAGCCCTCACGATCGCCCAGGCGATCAGGTGGGTGAAAGAAACCTTGATCCCCTTCTCCTTGAGCTGCGAGTTGATCGCCTTGCGCTTGGCGTCGAGGGTGTCAACCGGCAGCGTGCGAAACGATGTCGCCGTAGGCGTCTTTCGCGACTCGTCCATCGCCTGGGCGAGCATCGCCGCCGGGCCGCGGAGCGGCTTCTCCTCGCCCGCGGCCGTAGCCGGTGTAGCACCGTTGCCCGACCCTGCGGCCAGCACGTCCGCCTTGACGACCTTGCCGCCCGGGCCAGAGCCTTGGACCGAGGCCAGGTCGACGCCCTCGGCCGCCGCGACGCGACGCGCCACCGGTGACGCCTTACCTGACGAGTCAACCGCAGCCGCGGCCGGGCCGGCCTCCCCGGCGGCGCCCTCGGCTTCTGGCGTGGAGGCGGCGTCCGGGGCCGCGCCGTCCCCGCCGCTCAGCTCGGCCAGGGGCTGCCCAACGGTGACCACGTCGTCGGGCGCGGCGAGCAGCTTGGTGATAGTTCCCGCCGCGGGGGACGGGACCTCGGCATCCACCTTGTCGGTCGAGACCTCGACGATCGTCTGGCCCTCCTCGACGTGGTCGCCGACCTCGACGGAGTACTCGAGAACGGTGCCCTCCGTGACCGACTCACCCATCTCCGGCATCGAGATAACCACCGACGACTGCTCCGCTTCGCGTCCGCTGTCGTCGGGACTGGGCGCCGACGGGGAGGCAGGCTCGGCCGGGGTTTCCGCGACTTCGTCGCTAGTCCCATCGGTCTCACCCTGGGCAGAGTCAAGGAGCTGCCCGGGATCGCTTCCACCGATGTCCGCATCGCCTTCGCCGGTCGGGCCCTTGGACAGCCCGGGGCCGGGTTCGTCGGCGCTGTCGCCGGACTCTCCACCGGCTCCGTTGCTCGACGGGGCGGCGTCCGGGTCCAGCTCCGCGAGCGCCTGACCAACCTTGACGACATCATCCGGCTGGACGAGCAGCTTGGTGATCACGCCCGCCGACGGCGCGGGCACCTCGGCGTCGATCTTGTCGGTCGAAACCTCGACGATCGTGTCGCCCTCGGCGACCTCCTGACCCTCGGAAACGTGCCATTCCAGGACCGTCCCCTCGGTGACTGACTCCCCCATCGCGGGCATCTGGATCTCGACTGCCATCGGCGAACCCGAGTGTATGCCTTCGCGTGGCCTGTGTTCAACGCCCAGGATCACGCCCTGCACGGAAGCGCTCAGGCCATTGCCTCAGCCTAAGGCGATACGCGCGACCAGGGCAACCGCGTTCGCATCCGTGTCGTGGATGTCGGTGCGCAGCAGCTCACGTGCGGAGCCGGAGTGCCCGCACCATCCGCAATGGAGCACACGGGCGGCTGGGACGGTGGGCGTTCCCGGCATCGGGAGGTCGCATGAGGGGCAGATCAAGGCGCCTTTGGCGATGACCTGACGGCCGTCGCGGAGCAGTTGCTGCTCAAGCTGTGCCTCGGCGCCGCCAATCGACCCGGCGGAGGCTCGCTCCGCGCCACGGTCGCCTGGGTCTGGATTGAGCAGTGCCATCGGTCTCGCTGCAGATAGTAGGGTCAGCGTCACCGGCCAACTGGCATTGCCTGAACCCTGGAGGAGAAGGACATGGGCTACTTCGTCACCGGCGCGACCGGGTTCATCGGGCGCCACCTCGTCGAGCATCTGCTCGAGCGCGACGGCACGATCTACGTCCTCGTCCGCGAGGGCTCGAAGGGACGCCTGGAGGAGCTCCGCAACCGCTGGGGAGTCGGCGAGGACCGGGTTGTCGGCATCGTCGGCGACCTTACGCAGCCGCGCCTCGGCGTCTCCGACTCGGACATCGGCAGGCTGAACGGGCAGATCGACCACCTGTTCCACCTCGCCGCGATCTACGACATGACGGCCGATGCCGAGTCGCAGAAGCTGGCGAACATCGAAGGCACCAGGCACATGGTCGAGCTTGCCGAGGCCATCGAAGCGGGCCGCGTCCACATGGTCAGCTCGATCGCCGCCGCCGGCCTCTACGAGGGGCTTTGGCTCGAGGACATGTTCGAGGAAGCCCAGGACCTGGACACCCATCCGTACTTCCGCACCAAGCACGACTCCGAGGCCATCGTGCGCAGCGAATGCGAGCGGCCCTGGCGGGTCTACCGGCCGGGAATCGTCGTCGGCCATTCGGAGACGGGCGAGATGGACAAGATCGACGGCCCGTATTACTTCTTCAAGCTGATCCAGCGCCTGCGAGCCGCCCTGCCCCAGTGGATGCCGACGATCGGCATCGAGGGCAAGGAGATCAACCTGGTGCCCGTCGACTTCGTCGCCGCGGCGATGGATCACATCGCCCACCTGGACGATGACCGCTGGGATGGCAAGGCATTCTCCCTGACCGACCCCAATCCGAGGTCGGCGGGTCAGGTGATCAACCAGTTCGCCCGCGCCGGCCATGCCCCGCAGATGGGTCTCCGCCTGGACCCGAAGATGTTCGCGATGGTCCCGTCCCAGGTCCGGGCCGGCCTGATGATGCTGCCGCCGGTGAAGCGGATTCGCAACACGGTCCTCGGCGATCTGGGCATTCCGGATTCCGTGCTCACGTACGTCAACTATCCGACCAGCTTCGACTGCCGCAACACGAAGGAAGCGCTTGAGGGCAGCGACATCTCCGTGCCACCGCTCGAGACGTACTCCGACAAGCTCTGGGACTACTGGGAGCGCAACCTCGATCCTGACCTGTTCAAGGACCGCTCGCTGGCCGGCGCGGTGGCGGACAAGGTCGTGATGATCACCGGCGCCTCGTCGGGCATCGGCAAGTCGGCGGCGCTCAAGGTCGGCGAGGCCGGGGGCAAGGTCCTGCTGGTCGCGCGAACGCCGGAGAAGCTCGAGGAGACGAAGGCAGAGATCGAAGAGGCCGGGGGCGAGGCCCACATCCACCAGTGCGACCTCTCCGACATCGACGACATCGAGCGCATGGCCGACGCCGCGATCGCCCAGCACGGCCGAATCGACATCCTGGTCAACAACGCCGGCCGCTCGATCCGGCGGTCGGTGGCGCTCTCCTACGACCGCTTTCACGACTTCGAGCGGACGATGCAGCTCAACTACTTCGGGGCCCTCAAGTTGATCCTGAAGCTGCTGCCGGGGATGCGCGAGCGCAGGTTCGGTCACATCATCAACATCAGCTCGATCGGGGTGCAGACCAACACCCCGCGGTTCTCGGCCTACGTCGCCTCGAAGTCGGCGCTCGACGCGTTCGCGCGCTGCATCGGCTCCGAGGTGATCGAGGACGGGGTCCACATCACGACGATCCACATGCCGCTGGTGAGGACGCCGATGATCGCGCCGACGAAGATGTACGACGCCTTCCCGACGATCTCACCCGAGGAGGCCGCGGAGATGATCAGCGATGCCATCATCGGCCGGCCGAAGAAGGTGGCGACCAAGCTCGGGACCTTCGGCGAAGTCCTGTACTCGCTGGCGCCGAAGGCCTCCGACGCGATCCTGAACCAGGGGTACAAGCTGTTCCCGGACTCGAAGGCCGCCAAGGGCGCTGCGGACAAGGCCGCCAAGGACGAAGAGGTGTCGACCGAGGGCGTGGCGTTCGCGTACCTGATGCGTGGCGTTCACTGGTAAGGCATGACATCGTGATGCGCTTATTAACGCATCGCGATGCTACGCTTGCTCCATGAGGACGACGCTCAATCTGGCGGACGATGTTGTTGCCGCGGTCAAGCGCCTGCGGCGCGAGCGCGGCTTGGGCCTCAGCGAGGCCGTGAACGAGCTGGCACGGCGGGGCCTTCGCGAGCGAGAGGATACGGCGCCCTTCGAGCAGGACTCGAGTCCGATGGGGGCGCTGATCGACGTCGCCAACGTCGCCGAGGCTCTGGATCTGCTCGAAGGGCCAAGCGCGCGGTGATCCTGCTCGACGCGAACCTGCTGCTCTATGCGCGTGACTCCTCATCACCGAAGCACGACGCCGCGAGCGCATGGCTGACCGAGCGGTTAAACGGGCAGATTCGCGTCGGGATCCCCTGGCAGTCGGCGGTCGCGTTCATCCGAATCGCGACGCACCCGCGCGCATACGAACGCCCGCTGTCCCCGACCGCCGCTCGCGAGCAGCTGGACGCCTGGCTTGAGGCACCTACGTCCTGGGTCCCGACGCCGACGGATCGCCATTGGCAGATCCTCGCCGGGCTGATCGAGGAGCACGACCTGCGGGGGAACCTGATCTCCGACGCGCACCTCGCAGCGCTTGCGATCGAGCACGGGCTCGAGCTGTGTTCAGCGGACACGGATTTTGCGCGATTCGACGATTTGCGCTGGAGCAACCCGCTGGCCTGAGCGCTTCGTGCCGCGCCATTCTCCCGTCGGGCCGCACGAGCCAGCGGGTGTACGGTTCCCGCCATGAGCGACCGACCCCCCTCCGGCTCCGAACGCGCCCGGCGCGTCGCCCGCGTGGCAAGCGGCATCCCTCGCAACCTCCCGGTTCCCAACCCGTTTCGCGACCGCTCCCTGCGAGGCGCCGTCGACGGCAAGGTGGTGCTGATCACCGGGGCATCGTCGGGCATCGGGGAGGCGACGGCGCTCCGCGTTGCCCACAACGGCGGCCGGGTGTTGCTGGTCTCGCGGACTCGGGACAAGCTGGAAGCGGTGCGGGATCAGATCACCGAGGGCGGCGGCGAGGCCCATGTCCACCCCTGCGACCTTACCTCCAGCGAGGAGATCGAGCGGATGGCCGAGGAGGTCCTGGCGGAGCACGGACGGGTGGACATCCTCGTCAACAACGCAGGTCGCTCGATTCGCCGTTCCGTCGCGAACTCATATGACCGCCTGCACGATTACGAGCGCACCATCGAGCTCAACTACCTGGGGGCCGTCGCGCTGATCCTCAAGGTTTTGCCCGGGATGCGCGAGCGGCGTTTCGGCCACATCGTCAACATCTCCAGTGCCGGGGTCCAGTTCAACACGCCGCGGTTCTCCGCGTACCTCGCATCGAAGGCGGCGCTTGACGCTTTTTCGCGCTCGATCGCTTCCGAGATCGTCGACAACGGAGTCTCGATCACCGCGGTCTACATGCCGCTTGTCCGCACGCCGATGATCGAGCCGACCGCCTTCTACCGCAACATGCCGTCGATCTCGACGGACGAGGCCGCGACGATGGTCGCGAAGGCGATCGTCAACAGGCCCAAGAAGCAGTCGACGACCGGCGGGCGGATGGCGGAGATCACCTACGAGTTCACGCCGAAGGTCCATGACGCGCTGCTAAACGCCGCTTACAAGCTGGTCCCGGGCACCGGTGATCGCCGGTCAGGTGGCTGACCGCCTCAAGCACTGGGGGTGGGGTCACGAAAGCCGCGACCTCGACCGCTCGGCACTGGAGGCGATGGCCCCGATGGTGCGCGAGCGGCTTGGCTTTGACGCCCAAGCGCCCGAGGACCCGGTTCCACTCGATGCGATCGCGCTCGGGAAGCCCCGCATCCAGGCGCCGGCGTCGCTGGCCGCGATCGTCAGCGACGACCCCTACGAGCGCATCTCGCACGCGCTCGGCAAGGCCTACCGCGACGTCGTCCGCGGGATGCGCGGCGAGTTCGCGGACGTCCCCGACCTGGTGGCAAGGCCACGGAACGAAGCCGACGTCGAGCGGTTGCTCGGCTGGTGCTCCGACACAGGCGTCGCTGCGATCCCCTTCGGCGGCGGCACCTCGGTCTGCGGCGGGATCGAGCCCCGGTTTCCAAGCGAGTACCCCGGTGCGCTCACGATCGACCTGCGCGCCCTGGATCAGCTTCTGGAGGTTGACGAGGCATCGCAATCCGCGCTGATCGAAGCCGGTGCCACCGGGCCGGGGTTCGAGCGACAACTCGGCGAGCGCGGGCTGACGATGCGCTGCTACCCGCAGTCGTTCGAGTTCTCCACCCTGGGTGGTTGGATCGCGACCAGAGCGGGCGGCCACTTCGCGACCCGGCAGACCCATGTCGACGATCTCGTCCAGTCGGTTCGCGCCGTCACGCCCAGCGGGATGTGGGAATCACGCCGCCTGCCGGGGTCGGGCGCCGGGCCCAGCCCCGACCGGATGCTGATCGGCTCCGAGGGGATCCTTGGCGTGATCACACGGGCGTGGGTTCGGGTACGCCCGCGCCCGACGATCAAGGCTGCGCGTGCGGTCGCATTCGATTCCTTTACGGCGGGCGCGGAAGCGGTCAGGGAGCTCTCGCAGTCAGGCCTGGACCCGGCCAACTGCCGGCTTCTGGACGCGACCGAGTCGCGCTTCAACCAGGCGGGGCCGGAGGGCATGGCGATGCTGATGCTTGGCTTCGAGTCGTCCCACCACGCGGTCGAAGGCGACCTGGACTTCGCGCTCGACGTCGCCCGCGCACATGGCGGCCAACCTCAGCCCGAAGCCGGCAAGGACGGCGACTCGGTCGGCGCCTGGCGCGATGCGTTCTTGGCGATGCCCTACTTGCGGGACGGGCTCGTCCGGCTGGGCGTCCTGTCGGAGACCTTCGAGACCGCGATCACCTGGGATCGCTTCGAGCCGCTCCATTCGGCGGCGATGGCAGCCGCGCGCGAGGCGCTGGGGGCCGAGGCGATGGTGAGCTGCCGCTTCACTCACGTCTATCCGGACGGCCCGGCGCCTTACTTCACCGTGCTGGCGCCCGCCAGGCGCGGATCCGAGGTTGAGCAGTGGGACGAGGCCAAGGCGGCGGTCTCCGAGGCCCTGCTGTCCGCAGGCGGCACGATCACCCACCACCACGCGGTCGGCCGTGACCATCGCCCCTGGTACGACCGCCAGCGCCCGGACCCCTTCGCCCGGGCACTGATCGCCGCCAAGCGCGAGGTCGACCCGGTGGGAATTCTCAACCCCGGGGTGCTGATCGACCCCGCCGACCAGCCGCATCAGTAACGATTCGCCTCCAGATGAAGCCGCTGCTGACCTCGATGCGGCCCCAGGAGTGGGTCAAGAACGTCCTCGTGTTCGCTGGCGTTGTTTTCTCACGTCAGTTCGACGACGGCGCGGCGCTTGCCGACGCGGCGATCACCTTCGTCGCCTTCTGCGCGATCTCCAGCGCCGGGTACCTGTTCAACGACCTGCGCGACCGCGAGCACGATCGCCGCCACCCGGACAAGCGCCACCGCCCGATTGCCAGCGGTGTGCTGCCGGTCGAGACGGCGGTCACGGCTGCTCTGGGCCTGGGCGCGTTTGCGATCCTGCTGCCGGCCGCGACGATCTCCGCGGAGGTGGCGGGGCTTGTCGCGGCGTACGCGGCGATCACCGCCGCCTACTCCGTCTACCTCAAACGCCTGGTGATCCTCGATGTGATGACGATTTCCGGGCTCTTCCTTCTGCGCGTCGTCGCCGGCGCGGTCGCCGTCGACGCGACCGCGTCCGAGTTCCTGCTGGTCTGCACGGCGATGCTGGCCCTGTTCTTGGGCTTCACCAAACGCCGCCAGGAGGCGATCCTGGAGCAGACGTCGCCGACCGCACCCATCGAACGTCCCGGAGTGCCGCCTATGGAGGGCAACGAGGGACGTTCGGCGCCGCAGGAGGCGACCACCCGGCCGGTGCTCGAGCACTACTCCCTGCCGTTCCTCGACCAGATGATTGCGATGGTGACCGCGACCGCGATCCTCGCCTACATCCTCTACGCCGTGGACTCGCCATTCGCCGGGTCGAAGATGCTGGCCACGGCCCCATCGGTGCTCTACGGGATCTTCCGCTACCTCTACCTGATCTACGACCGGCAGGACACCCGCTCGACGGCCGCGATCCTGGCCCGCGACCCTGGCGTGATCTTCGCCGGGGTCTCGTACGTCGTTTCGGCCTTCCTCGTGCTTTACGTCTTCGACTGATCCTCGTCGTCGCCGAGCGCTTCCTCGATCAGCTCGTCACCCAGCGACGGACGCCCAATCTTACGCCGAAGGGCCGCTTGGCCCTCCATCATTTCCGCGATGTCGTGGTCCTCGACCTCGGCTTGGGCGGCCATCGCCCGTTCCATCTCGGCGCGCGAGAAGGACTGACGCTTGGACGCCGGCTTGCGCCCGTCGGCCCGAGCGGCGGCCAGGCTGAGCAACAACAGCAGTACGCCGGCTAGAACGATGAGAAGTGTGGTGCTGATCGCCCTTCCGAGTGTAGAGTGCGCGGCCGCCCCATGGACCTTTCCCTGACGCAGAACGAGCAGGCTTTCCGCGACGAGGTGCGCGAGTGGCTGGGCGCGAACCACCCCGGCCCGGCGCCCACCGGGGGCGATCAGGCTCAGTTTGAGTTCGAGCGCGAATGGCAGCGCCAGCTTCACGCCGCCGGCTGGGCCGGGATCTCGTGGCCGAAGGAGTACGGCGGCCGCGGCGCCACCCTGATCGAGCAGTCGATCTTCGGCGAGGAGCTGGCTCGCGCCAAGGCGCCGCGGCCGGCGAACGTCCTGGGCCTGGTGATGGGCGGCCCGGTCGTGATCGCGCACGGCACCGAGCAGCAGAAGGAGCGCTTCCTGGAGCCGATCCTCTCCGCCGAGGAGATCTGGTGCCAGGGATTCTCCGAACCGGAGTCGGGATCCGATCTCGCGTCGCTCAAGACCCGGGCAGTGAAAGAGGACGGCGGCTGGCGGATCACCGGACAGAAGGTCTGGACCACCTTCGCCCATGAAGCGAAGTGGTGCATGCTGGTCGCCCGCTCAGATGCGGAGGCCGCCAAGCACAAGGGCCTCACCTACTTCTTGATGGATATGGAGCAGGACGAGGTCGAGATCCGGCCGCTGCGCCAGATCACGGGCGAGGCCGAGTTCAACGAGCTCTTCATCGAGAACGCGTGGGTGCCTGACGAGAACGTCGTCGGCGGCGAGGGCAACGGCTGGATGGTCGCGATCACGACCTTGATGAACGAGCGGGCGGGCCTCGGAGCATCGGCCGCGCTGGGCCTCGCCAACGCGCTTGACGAGCTGATCGAGCTCGCCAAGGAGCAGGGTCGGGGGGACGATCCCGTCGTGCGTGACAAGGTCGCGCGGCTGAAGATCGGAATCGAGGGCCTCCGGCTGGGAGCGATGCGCGCCCTGACCCAGACGATGAAGGTCGGCACCCCCGGACCAGAAGGGTCGATCGCCAAGCTCCAGTGGTCGTCCGCGAACCAGGCCCTGAGCGAGCTGGCGCTCGAGGTCGGCGGGATCGAGACGCTCTCGAAGGACTCTCTCTGGGCCTACCGCTTCCTGCGCTCCCGCGCCAACTCGATCGAGGGCGGGACCACCGACGTGCTGAAGAACATCGTCGCCGAGCGGGTGCTGGGCCTGCCGAAGTTGCGATGAACTTTTCCTTCACAGACGAGCAGCAAGAGATCAAGTCGACAGCGCGCGACTTCCTGGCCTCGCGATTCAAGCCGGAGAAGGTACGCGAGCTGGCCGAGTCGGACAGCCCCTACGACGACGCGACCTGGAAGGAGATGTGCGACCTGGGCTGGCCCGGGATCGCGATCGCCGAGGACTACGGAGGGCAAGGGCTGGGCGCGGTCGAGCTTGTGATCCTGCTCGAGGAGATGGGCTATGCGCTGGCGCCCTCGCCGTTCATCTCGAACGCCCTGGCGGGCGCCGCAATCGAAGGCTGGGGTACGGACAAGCAGAAGGAGCGGTGGCTCCCCGGGATTGCTTCCGGGGAGATGCGGGGAGCCATGGCCCTCACCCCGGAGGTGCCGCCGATAGTCGGCGCGGCCCAGGGTGCAGCCGTGCTCGTCATGCCGACGAAGGAGGGCGGCCGGCTCATCGAGCCCGCCGACGCACAGCTCGAGCGGGTCCACCTGATCGACACGACGCGCGCGTATTACCGCGTCACGGCCTCGAACGGAGAGTCACTCGATTCCGAGGCCGCATACCTGGGCATGGTCGCGCTCTCAGCCGAGCTGGTGGGGGTGGCTGCGCGCGCACTGGACATCGCCGTGGCCTATGCCAAGGAGCGGGAGCAGTTCGGCCGCCCAATCGGCGCCTACCAGGCCGTCTCCCACCGCCTGGCCGAGATGCTCTGGGACGTCGAGGAAGCTCGCTCGCTCGTCTACTACGCCGCCTGGTGCGCGGACGCCAACACGGAGGCGCTGCCCCTCGCCGCTTCGATGGCGAAGGCTCGTGCCTCGGATGCCGCCTGTCAGGTCACCCACGACGCGATCCAGACGCTCGGCGGCATCGGCTTCACCTGGGAGCACGACATCCATTTCTTCCTGAAGCGCGCCCGCGTCTCCGCCCAGCTCCTGGGCACCCCAAGCCAGCACCGCGAGCGGGTCGCGGCGCTGGCCGGCCTCGGCTAGCAGACTGCAATGACGGCCGACAAGGCTGGCGAAGGCTCGTCGCTCGCGGCCGCGCAGGCCGTTGCTCGTGAGCATGGTGTGGCCTGCGACGAGGCTGTGCCGCTCGCTGCGGTTGCGGCTAGGAATCGCCATCGTCACCGTGAATCTCGCGGAGCGCCTCGAGATCACCGATATCTACCGGGCGCCCCGCGGCGCGCTTCATCTCGACCAGGTGGCGGTAGCTACAGAACTGGACTGGTAGGCCAAATACGCGGTCCTCGATCGCCTCGGCGGCGAGCAGCACGTAGTCAAGGTCCGGCTTGACGAACTGAAGGATGTCCAGCCCGCCGAACCGCGTCGACAGAACCCAGTTGCCGCCAGCCACCAGTGCCTCGAGATCAGGCTTAACCAGCTCGTCGGGATCGAACTCGTCGAGGCCCGGGAGCCGGTAGTCGAGCGTGTTGAGCACCGAGGCCAGGCGTTCCAGGTTCTTCTTATCCGGGTCAGGGACGATGTCGAGATCGTCCGTGGTGCGGGCGTGCCCGTGGGCGATCACCGCCAGCCCGCCGATCACAACGAACCGGACCTCAGCCGAGATCAACGCCTCGATGAGTGCCCGTCCGTTGAACGGCCCGCGATCGCTCAAGGGCGAACTCGACCCCGTGAAGAAAGCTTGCTGAGTTCAAGGCTTGCGGCCAGCACCCGCTCTACCCGCTCTCCAGGGGTGGTCGTCCGGTAAAACTCTCGTGCGCGGGCTACGTTGGCCCGTTCCATCTGCTCCCAGGTCATCCCCGGACGCTTGCGCTCAGCCATGCCCGAAACGGTAGCGCCCTGGCCAGTCAGTCCGCCACGATCTCCACGTCCGCCGCCAGCTTCGGCTCGCCGTTCAGGTGGTACTCGATGTCCACGGTCTCGTTTAACCGGTAGCTACCGAACAGGCCCAGGTACATCGCCAGCCAGCGCCCGCGCGTCACGGACTCCTTGACGATCGGCCGGGCGAAGACAATCTCACCGCCGCGTACGTCCCAGACCTCGTCGCGCGGCTGTTCGACCCCGTTGATGTGGACGCGGATCGGCTCCTCCGCTCCACGCGGCAGCCGGGCTCTCGTGCCGGCCGCGTAGCTGCCTTTCGGTATCCCTTCGCCGCTCACTCGAGCGCCTTTCGCACCGCCTCGATCGGATCGCTACCCGGATCAAGCTCGGTTCGGCGCAGGCCCCCTTTGAAGGGGACGATGCTGCCATCGCCCATCACGTCGACGCCGGCGTCGTCGCCCCGGCGCAGCAGGCCGCCGGTCGAGATCTCGATCCTGCCCGCCACCTGGTCGGCGGGCTCGAACTCCCGCAGCATCTTCCGGGGCTCGAGGGGTCCCGCGTCGCGGATCTCGTGTGCGCGCCGCGCCAGGGCCGCGAGTGCCTGGCTCAGATCTGCAAAGCTCTCGCGCTCGACCTTGGGCCCCCGGCGCACGGTCAGCTTGTAGCCGATGCCGCGGACCCCCTACGCCCCGCGGCGGCTCTTGATCGGGCGCCGCAGCTGGTCGTTGGTGATCTTTTCCGGCTCCGCAGGCCGGTCCTCCATCTTCACGTAGCTTGCCTCCCGGGCGCCGGTGTAGATCTGGCGGGGACGGGCGATCTTCTGCTCAGAGTCGTCGATCATCTCCAGCCACTGGGCGATCCAGCCGGCGGTGCGCGGGATCGCGAAGATCACGGTGAACATCTCCGTCGGGATGTTGAGCGCCTCGTAGATCAGACCCGAGTAGAAGTCGACGTTGGGGTAGAGCTTTCGCTCGGTGAAGAACTCGTCGTCGAGCGCCTGCTTTTCGAGCTCGGTGGCGATCTCGACGAGCGGGTTGTACTCAGTCGCTTCCAGCACCTCGTCGACGTGCTTCTTGATGATCCGCGCCCGCGGGTCGTAGTTCTTGTAGACGCGGTGGCCGAAGCCCATCAGCTTCTCCTCGCGGTCCTTGACGCCCTTCAGGAAGTCGGGGATGTTCTCGACCTTCTCGATCCGGCGGAGCATCCTCAGCACAGCCTCGTTTGCGCCGCCGTGAAGCGGGCCATAGAGCGCCGCGACACCGGCTGCGACCGCGGAGTACGGATCCACTTGCGAAGAACCCACCGCGCGGACGGCGTTGGTGGAGCAGTTCTGCTCGTGGTCGGCATGGAGGATGAACAGCACGTCCAAGGCCTTCGCCAGCCGCGGATCCGGCTCGTACTTGATCTCGGTCATCTTGAACATCATCGAGAGGAAGTTCTCCGAGAACGTCAGGTCGTTGTCCGGATAGACGTAGGGCAGACCGCGGTTGTGCCGGTACGAGAAGGCGGCCAGGGTGGGCACCTTCGCGAGCAGGCGGATCGCCGCCATGTAGCGCTCCTCGTGGTTGTCGAGCTCCTTGGCGTGCGGGTAGAAAGTCGAAAGCGCGCCGACGCCGGCCAGGAGCATGCCCATCGGATGAGCGTCGTAGCGGAACCCCTCGACGAACTGCTTGATGTTCTCGTGGACGAAGGTGTGGTGGGTGATGTCGAAGACCCAGCGGTCGAGCTGTGCCTGCGTGGGCAACTCCCCGTAGATCAGCAGGAAGGCAACTTCCAGAAAGCTCGAGTGCTCGCAGAGCTGATCGATCGGAATCCCGCGATGCTCGAGGATCCCTGCCGCGCCGTCGATGAAGGTGATCTCCGAGCGACACGATGCCGTGTTCGTGAAAGCCGGGTCGTAGGTCATCATTCCGAAGTCGTCGTCGGAGACCTTGATCTGCCGCAGGTCCATCGCTTTCACGGTGCCGTCCGTGATCTCGAGCTCGTACGACTCGCCCGTCCGGTTGTCCGTTATCGAGAGGGTGTCCTTGCTCAATTGGTCCTTCTTTCTCCGTGCCGGGGTTGCCGGGCGGGATTCTCGCACCTAGGCGTCGCCCAGATGCGTCATGCCCTTGAGCTCCGCAAAGCGCGAGTCGACCTCGGCCCTGCTCAAGGCCGAAACCCGATCGGTGCCGAAGTCCTCGACGTTGAATGAGGCGAGCACCGTCCCGTAGGCCATCGCAAGCCGCAAGCCGACCGGGTCCAGGTCGGGGCAGCGGCCGTCCAGGTATCCCAGGAATCCACCGGCGAAGCTGTCGCCCGCCCCGGTCGGGTCCTTGACTTCCTCCAGCGGCATGCCCGGCAGCGCGAAGAACCGATCGCCCTCGAAGAGAGCCGCTCCATACTCGCCCCGCTTGGCCACCACCACGCTCGGGCCGAGCTTCATCAGCTCCCGGGCTGCCCGGGCCAGGTTCGTCTGGTCGGTCAGCATCCGCACCTCGGCGTCGTTCAACACGACGCAGTCGACTTCCGCGATCGCCGCCAGCAGCGAGTTCCTCGCCGTTTCGATCCACAGGTTCATGGAGTCGAGCGCCGTGAAGCGGGCGGCGCGGCATTGGGCGCGCACCCGGCGCTGGAGGTCCGGCTGGATGTTGCCAAGGAACAGCACGTCGGCTCCGCTCGAGCCCGCCGACAGCTTCGGCTCGAACTCCGCGAAGACCCCGAGCTGCGTGTCGTCGGTGTGGGCGACGTTCAGGTCGTGCTCGTAGTGCCCACGCCAGAAGAACGTCTTGCCGCCGGCCACCCGCTCGATGTCGGACGTGTCGATCCCGCGCGAGCCGAGCAGCTCCGTGTGCTCGTCGCCGAAGTCGTCGCCGACCGGCCCGACCATGTGGACCTCGGTGAAGAAGGCGGCCGCCAGTGCGAAGTGGACCGCGGAGCCGCCGAGCATGCGCTCGCGCTCGCCGAAGGGCGTGCGCACGCTGTCGAACGCGATGCTGCCGACCACGGTCAGGGACATGAGCGGGGCACCCTACTTGACGCATCGCGAGGTCGATGCGACTCGACCCGGTGAGTGCGGGGTTGTATTGGCTATGGCAATAGAACTCCGCAGTCGGCAGTGGAACGGTGGGGAGTGCGTGGCAGACTGCGCGCCATGAAGGCGATCCAGCTCACCGAGTTCACCGGCGCCGAGGCGCTCACCTATGTCGAGGTTCCCGATCCGGCGCCGGCGGACGGGGAGGTCGTGGTCGAGGTTTCCCGGGCCGGGGTCAATTTCGCTGACACCCACGTGACCACCAACGATTACCTGGCCAAGCACGAGCTGCCGTTGATCCCGGGCGCCGAGGTCGCGGGCACCACGCCGGACGGCCGTCGTGTCGCGGCGATGCTGCCGAAGGGCGGTTACGCGCAGCGCGTAGCGGTTCCCGGGACGGCGTTGGTCCAGGTTCCCGATGAGGTCACGGACGATCAGGCGGCGGCCCTGTTGCTCCAGGGCTTGACGGCGCACGCCTTGATCCACCGGTGCGCGTGCCTCAAGGCGGGAGAGGCCGTGGTCGTCGAAGCCGCGGCCGGGGGCACTGGAGCATTGGCCGTGCAGCTGGCGAAGCGCGCCGGCGCCAGGGTGATCGGGCTCGCCTCTTCTCCCGAAAAGCGCGAGCTTGTGGAACGGCTGGGCGCCGACGCGACCGTCGACTCGCGCGCCGAGGAGATGCGGGATGCGATCCTCGAGGCGAACGGTGGCAAGCCGGTGGACGCGGTGCTGCAAATGTCCGGGGGCACCGCCTTCGACGCGCAGCTTCGGGCGCTGGCGCCGTTCGGCCGGATGGTGGCGTTCGGCATCGCGTCGCGGCAAGAGAACGTCGTCAAGACCGGGCACCTGATGCGCAACAGCCGGTCCGTGGTCGGCTTCTGGCTGATGCACCTCCTGAGCGATCGCAACGGGGTCGCGAGCTCGATCGGTGAGCTCTTCACGGCCGTGGCGGCGGGCGAGCTGGAGGTCGTGATCGGCGGCGTTGAGCCACTCTCGGACGCGCGGCGGGTGCATGAGGAAATGGCCGCGCGCCGCACCCATGGCAAGATCCTCTTGGACCCGGCGCGTTAGCGGATTAGGCGCACGTCGACGCCGACGTCCACCTTCGCCCAGGCACGGTCGGCGGTGACCGGTTGAGCGCCCCGGTCAAGCGCCAGGGCAAGGCAAGCGCGGTCGGCGATCCCCAGCCCGGCCTCCCGGGTTCGCGAGTAGAGCCCGGCCGTGAGCTCGGCCTGGCGGGAGTCGAAGGGATGCATGGTCACCCCGAGCGATTCGATCTGCTCAAGGCGACCGGCAAGTGGCAGCCCAGCCGCTTCGTAGCTTTGCAGGACCTCGGCCCAGTTCACGCTTGAGACCAGGGCGCCCTCGAGCAACGGCTCGACCAGCTCGCCGCCCGGCTCGTCTCCAAGTGTCGCGATCAGCGCCGACGCGTCGAGCACGTAGCGGGGCGCCTCAGTCATTCCCGCTCGCCTCGCGTTGCCGCTGCGCGATCAGCTCGTCGACCAGGCTCCGCTCTCCCCGCGCCTGCTTCAGCTCTGCGCGGAGGTCTCGCAGGACGGCCTCACGCTTCTCGAGCACGAGCTTGTCCCCTTCCGAGTGGGCCACCAACTCGTCACCTTCCAGCAAGCCGAGCTCTTCCCGGAGCCCGGCCGGCAGCACGACCCTGCCCTGCGCGCCGACGCGAACCCTCGATCGGTACCCTTGTGCCATAACAGATGTGATTATGGCAGAGAGAACCCCTCATGCCACTACCGAAGGAACTGTGGCATAAGTGGGCGATCAACCACCCCGGATGACTGATTTCAAGGAGCTCGGCCTCTCCGGGCCGATCCAGCTCGCGATCGACGAGCTGGGGTTCACCGAGCCCACGGCGATCCAGCAACAGGCGATCCCGGCGCTCCTCGACGGGCACGACGTGATCGGGCAGGCCCAGACCGGCACCGGCAAGACCGCCGCATTTGGCCTGCCGCTCCTTCAATACCTCGATCCCGAGCTGAACGAGACCCAAGCGGTGGTCCTCACCCCCACCCGCTAGCTCTGCATCCAGGTGACGCAGGCGTTGCGCTCCTACGCCG
>JALZKA010000102.1 GCA_030859475.1 Actinomycetota bacterium | reverse complement strand
GCATGAGGTGATACGTAACAGCCCGCCCGCCGGCCCGACGCCTCGAGCAACGCGGCGGTCATCGCGGTCACCGACGACTTGCCGTTCGTCCCGACTACGTGGATCGACTCGAACCGAAGCTGGGGGTCGCCGAGCTCGGCCAGCAGCGCCTGGATCCGCTCGAGCCCGAAGCGCCAGCCGATCGAATCGAGGGATCCGAGCCACTCCTCGGCGTCGAACGAGCGCTGGTCAGGGCTCAAGGTCGGCCAGCTCGGACTGGTACGCCGCGAGCTTCTGGCGCTCCGCCTCGACGACGTCCGTGGGCGCCTTGCCGACGAAGCCCTGGTTGGCCAGCTTGCGCTCGGCGCGCTCGATCTCCGCGCGCAGCTCGGTAGCGCGGGCTTCGATCCGCTCGCGAACCTTTCCCGGATCGATCTCGGCGCCCGCAAGGAGCTCCAAAGGCCCGATGCCGGCCAGGGCCTCACCCGCCGGCGTGTCGAGGTCCAGGCGCGCCAGGCGGCAGACCAGCTCGTGGGGGGCCTCGTCGCCTGCCACCCTCGCCGGGAGGACGCTGGCGACCGGGACCCCCGCCAGGTCGCGCCAGCGCCGCACCGCCCGGGTCAAGTCGACGGCCGCGGAGATCTGCGCCTCGGCCTCCTCGTCAATCAGGGTCTGATCAACCCGCGGGTAGGGCGCGACGATCAGCTTGACCGCGCGGTCCGGCAGGTAGCTCCACACCTCCTCGGTGACGAATGGCATGAACGGGTGGGCCAGGGCAAGGAAACGCTCCAGCACGTAGAGCAGGTTCTGCGACGCCGCGGGCTCCGCTTCATAGAGGCGGGGCTTGACGATCTCCAGGTACCAATCGCAGAACTCGGACCAAAAGAAGCGATAGAGCTCCAGCGCCGCGGCGGCGAGCTCGTAGCTCTCGACGCGTGCGCCCACATCCGCCACCGTTCGCTCGAGGCGGGAAACGATCCAGGCGTCAGCCGGGTCAGCCGGGTTCGCCATTGCCGGCGCGTCTTCGGCGACATTCAGGAGGATCAGTCGCGATGCGTTCCAGATCTTGTTGGCCAAGTCCCGCCCCTGCTCCACCTTGGCATCCGAAAAGCGCACGTCTTGCGAAGACGACATCGCGAGCAAGCCGAAGCGCAGCGCGTCCGCCCCATGCACCTCGATCTCGGTCAGGGGATCGACTCCCGTTCCCAGGCTCTTTGACATCCGGCGCCCATCGGGCGCCTGGATCACGGAGTGGATGTTGACATCGGCAAACGGGGGCTCCCCGGTGAACTCGAGGCCCATCATCACCATCCGGGCGACCCAAAGGAAGATGATGTCGCGCGCGGTCGAGAGGACATCCGTCGGGTACCAGGCCCGTAGCTCGTCTGTCTCGTCGGGCCAGCCGAGCGTCGCGAAGGGCCAGAGCGCTGAGCTGAACCAGGTATCGAGCACGTCTTCGTCCTGGCGCAGTGGCGAATCACAGGATGGGCAGCCGGCGGGCGCCGCCGCGTCCACGACGGTCTCGTCACAGGCCTCGCAGTAATAAACGGGCAGGCGATGCCCCCACCAGAGCTGACGCGAAACGCACCAGGGCCGGATGTTCTCGAGCCAATCGAGGTACACCTTGGTCCATGGCTTCTCCGGGTGGAACCTGACGCGGCCGTCGCGGACCACCGCCATCGCCGGTTCCGCCAGCGCCGACATGTCGCAAAACCACTGCAGGGAGATGAGGGGCTCGATCCGCCGGCCGGAGCGGTGCGAGTGCGGGACCTCGTGCCTATAGGGCTCCTCGGCCGAGATCGCGCCCTCATCACGCAGCGCGGCGATCACGGTCGCGCGTGCGGCATCGATGTCCATCCCGGCGAAGCGCCTCCCCGCGGCCTCCGCCATCCGCCCGTCCTCGCCGATCACGCTGATCTGCTCGAGGGAATGCACCCGGCCGATCTCGAAGTCGTTGGGGTCGTGGCCCGGGGTGATCTTGAGCGCGCCGGTCCCGAACTCCGGATCGACGTGCTCGTCGGCGATGACCGGCAGCCTGCGCCCGGCGATCGGCAGCACGACCTCCTTGCCGACAAGGTCTGCGTAGCGCTCATCGCTTGGATGCACGGCAACGGCGGTGTCGCCGAGCATCGTTTCGGGCCGAACCGTCGCAACGGTCAAACTGCCGGAGCCGTCGGCAAGCGGGTAGTCGATCGAATAGAGGATGTCGGTGAGTGTGCGCTGCTCGACCTCCAGATCGGAGATCGCTGAGCGCAGGCCGGGGTCCCAGTTGACCATGTAGTTGTCGCGATAGATGTGGCCCCGCCTGTGCAACTCGACGAACACACGGGCCACGGCACGCGCGTAGGCGTCGTCCATCGTGAAGCGCTCGTTTTCGTAGTCGGCGGATGCGCCGAGCCGCTTGAACTGGTCGATGATCCGGGAGCCGTACCGCTCGCGCCACTCCCACACACGCTCGGTGAACGCCTCGCGACCCAGCTCCAGACGCGAGGTGCCCTGAGCGGCCAGCTCCTTTTCCACCACGGCCTGGGTGCCGATCCCGGCGTGGTCGGTACCCAGGATCCAGCGGGTTCGGCGTCCGCGCATCCGGTTGATCCTGACCAGCACGTCCTGAATCGAGCCGTTCAGCGCATGGCCCATGTGGAGCGCGCCGGTGACGTTCGGCGGCGGAACCGCGATCGAGAAGTTAGCGGCGGACTCGCCCTCCGCGGCGGGCGAGAAATAGCCACCCTCAAGCCACTCCGTCAGCAGCCGGGCCTCGGTTTCCGCCGGCTCCCAGCGGGTCGTGGCTTCCAGCTTGGCTCGGCGCTCCGTGTCCATCGAAGCGCCGATGTTAGTTCGCCGGTCCCGTAACTTTGCCCGGCGATGAGCCTCGGCAGAAAAGCGATCGGGGCCTGGAGCGGTGGCCGCTTCATGCACTTCGGGGAGGAGCTCGACGATGATCGCCTTGCGGCTCTACTGCGCCCCGGACTGGGGATCGACACGGTGCTGACCGCCGACGTCTACGGCGAGGGCGAAGCGGATCGCCTGCTCGGACAGACGCTGGTCGGGTTGGACCGCGATACCTACCGGCTTGCCGGCGCCGTCGGCCATGACTTCCAGCTCGGGGAGCGCCAGGGGGCCAAGGGCTTCCCGCGCTTCACCGATCCCTCGCTGCGCGGGCCCGATGCCTACGCCGACTACCTGCGGCGTGCATCGGAGCGGAGCCTGGACGCGCTTGGCGTCTCCCGGTTCGACCTGCTCCTGCTCCACAATCCGGATCGGATCGGGTACGAGAGCGAGGCGGTCTGGAACGGGATGTCCGCCCTTCGCGACGCCGGTTTGACCGACCAGATCGGCATCGCTCCCGGCCCCGCCAACGGGTTCACGCTCGACCTGATCGCCTGCTTGGAGCGGTTTGGCGACCGGATCGATTGGGCGATGCTCATCCTCAACCCGCTTGAGCCCTGGCCCGGCGAGCTGACGCTCGACGCCGCCGTCAAGGCCGATGTGAAGGTGATCACCCGGGTGGTGGATTACGGAGGCCTCTTCTGGGGGGACCTCGGGCCTGACACGCCGATGGGCGAGCACGATCACCGCCGGTTCCGGCCCGATGGCTGGATCGAGCGCGGCTTGGCGAAGATCGATCGGCTGCAACCTCTTCGCGGCGAAACCGGTCTGACCCTGATCCAGCTTGCGTGCCAGTGGAACCTGGCTCACCCCGCGGTCGAGTGCGTGGTTCCGACCCTGATCCAGGAAGCGGGCGCCGATGCCCGTCCGATCGAGGACAAGCGGCGCGAGCTGGCCGGGCTGACCGCGGATCAGCGCTTGCGTCCCGACCAGGTCGCGGCGATCGGAGCGATCGGCGACAACCGGGGCACGATGAAGCTGAAGGGAGCGAGCTCTGCGCACTTCGGTCCCGAAGCGCCGGATCGATGGGGTTTGACTGAGCGCCTCGATGCCGTGGCCAAAAACCACGGGATCGATCCGGAACGCGACCTTTAGCGCCCAACTTTCAGCCCACGAGCCCGCTGTACCGGCACGTGGGCTGAAAGGGCGGCTAGGCCGACTCCTCGCCCAGCTCGCCGAAGTCGGTGTCGAGCTCGTCGGCCACGGCCTCGGTGACCAGCGTGGGCCGTCGCCCATCCGCGATCGTCTCTTTGGTGACGACGCACTTGCGCACATCGCGGCGGGACGGCAGCTCGAACTGCACGTCCTGCAGCGTGTCCTCCAGGATCGAGCGCAGCCCGCGAGCGCCCGTTTCGCGCTCCAGCGCCCGGTCGGCGATCGCTCCCAGCGAATCCTCGGCGAAGACCAGCTCGATGTCGTCGAACTCGAAGAAGCGCATGAACTGCTTGGTCAGGGCGTTCTTGGGCTCGGTCAGGATCGTGATCAGGTCGGCGCGGCTCAGCTGGTGAATCGCCGAGATGACGGGGAGCCGGCCGATGAACTCGGGGATCAGCCCGTATTCGACCAGGTCCTCGGGGAGCACGTGCTCGAACATCTCGCCGAGGTCCTTGCGCTCGTCGGCGGAGTCGATCGTGGCACCGAACCCGACGCCCTTGTTGCCGACTCGCTTTTCGATCACCTTGTCGAGCTGGGCGAAGGAGCCGCCGCAGATGAACAGGATGTTCGTCGTGTCGATCGTCAGGAACTCCTGGTGCGGATGCTTCCGCCCGCCCTGCGGCGGCACCGAAGCCGTGGTCCCTTCGAGGATCTTCAGGAGGGCCTGCTGCACGCCTTCGCCCGAGACGTCCCGAGTGATCGACGGGTTGTCTGCCTTGCGGGCGATCTTGTCGATCTCGTCGATGTAGATGATTCCCGTCTCCGCTTTCTTCACATCGAAGTCGGCGGCCTGGATCAGCTTGAGGAGGATGTTCTCGACGTCCTCGCCGACGTAGCCCGCCTCGGTCAGCGCGGTGGCGTCGGCGATCGCGAAGGGCACGTTCAAGATCCTTGCCAGCGTCTGCGCGAGCAGAGTCTTGCCGCACCCGGTCGGGCCCAGCAGCATGATGTTCGACTTCTGCAGCTCGACGTCGCCGTCGCCGGCCGTCTGCTTGATCTGGACCCGCTTGTAGTGGTTGTAAACCGCGACCGACAATGCACGCTTGGCGCTTTCCTGACCAACCACGTACTCGTTGAGGACCTCGTGGATCTCGATCGGCTTCGGCAGGTTCTCGAGCTCGAAGCTGGGCGGTGCCGTCAGCTCCTCATCGATGATCTCGTTACAGAGATCGATGCACTCGTCGCAGATATAGACGCCGGGGCCGGCGATGAGCTTCTTGACCTGGCGTTGCGACTTGCCGCAGAAGCTGCAGAGCAGTTGCTCGTTCGAGTCGGTCGGGCGTGCCAGCGGTCTCTCCTTGGCCTTCGTGGTTTGGGCCTGCCCCTCCCGTCTCAGGTTAGAACAGCGGGGCCTCGGCTACGTGTCCTGTCTGTTACTCGCTCGGAGTCGCTGTCCCTTCATGGGCCGGCATACTTGCACCGCGCGTTTAGCGGGCGCGTCGAGTGGGTCGCCATCGTTGCGTAGCGTTGGGGCTCAGCGGTGCTCGAGCACGCGGTCGACGATGGAGTATTCCTTCGCCTCCTCGGCGCTCATGAAGTAGTCGCGCTCGGTGTCGTGGGTGACCTTCTCCAAGGTCTGCCCCGTGTGCTTGGCGATGATCTCGTCCAGGCGACGGCGCGAGTCGAGGATCTCCTTGGCGTGGATCTCGATGTCAGTGGCCTGCCCCTGGAATCCGGCTGAGACCTGGTGAATCAGGATCTTCGAGTTGGGCAGGGACATGCGCTTGCCCGCCGTTCCGCCCGCCAGAAGGAGTGCGCCCATGCTCATCGCCACCCCGACGCAGATCGTCTGCACGTCGGGCTTGATGAACTGCATCGTGTCGTAGATGGCGAGGCCCGCGTACACCGATCCGCCGGGAGAGTTGATGTACATCGAGATGTCCTTGTCCGGGTCCTCCGACTCCAGGTGGATCATCTGGGCGACGACGAGGTTCGCGATGTCGTCGTTGATCGGGGTCCCCAGGAAGATGATGCGCTCGTTCAGAAGGCGCGAGTAGATGTCGAATGCGCGCTCGCCGCGCGAGGTCTGCTCGACCACCATTGGCACCATCGGGCTCATCTCGGCGAGTCTATAAGAGCGGGTTCCGGGAGCCCGTCAGTCGCCGGGGGTCCAGAGCTTCTCGCGCGCCTCTGCCCGAGCCTTGGGGATGGCCGTTGCCCGCTCGGCGATCAGCTCCGCCGCTTTGCGCATCCGGACCTCCTCGCGCAGCAGGACGTCGCGTCCGGCTTCGCGAAGGCGCGCGAGGATCTTCTCCGGCGAGTCCTTGCCTTTGCCCGGGCCCAGGGCGTCGATCATCTCCTCGTCGGAGGGCTCGAGCTCCTCTGCCTCGGCGACAGCAGCCAAGGTCGCCTCGCGGCGCAGGCTTGAGCGGGCCGAATCCTCGCCGTCGTCGATCAGGTCGTGACGGTCCTTGCCCTGCATCTGCGCGTACGCCTGGGGATCGATGCCACGCTCCTTGAGCCCGCGCTCGAAGCGCTCCCAGAGCTCGTGCGCTCGTGCATGCACCAGGTCGTGCGGAAGGTCGACTGTCGCGTTCTCGGCTGCCGCCTCGACCGCGGCCTCGCGGAACTCGGCCTCGGCGCGTTGCTCCAAGAGCGCCGCCATTCGGGTGCGAACCTCGGCGCGGAGCTCGTCAAGGGTGTCGAACTCGGACGCCGCCTGGGCGAAATCGTCGTCCAGCGCCGGCAGCTCCTTCTCCCGCACCTCGCCGACCTTGATCGCGAAAGCGGCCGTCTTGCCGGCGACTTTCTCGTCCGCATGGTCGTCCGGGAACGTGACCTGGATCTCGGTTTCGTCGCCTGCCGACTTCCCGGTCAGGCCGGTGTCGAACTCCGCCATCAGGCTCTCGGACCCCAGCTCGATCGTGAAGTCATTGCCGGTCGAGCCCTCGAACGTCTCGCCGTCGATCTTCCCCTCGAAGTCGATCACGAGCACGTCGCCCGCGGCGGCCGCACGATCGACCGGGTTGAGGCTGCCGAATCCCTCTCGCAGACGGTCGATCTCGGCGTCGACGTCAGCGTCGGGCACCTCGACGTCGGTCTTGCCGACCTCCAGGCCGCTGTAGTCCCCCAGCACGGCCTTGGGGCGCACCCCGATCTCGATCGAGAAGGCGAGCTCCTGGCCATCGGCGGGCAATTCATCGACGTCGAGCTTGGGGTCGCCGACGGTGGGCAGCCCCGAGTCGACGATCGCCTGCTCATACCACTCGGGCAGTGAGTCGCGGATCGCTTGCTCAAGCACCGCCTCGCGGCCGAGGCGCTGGATCACGAGTTGGGGTGGCACCTTGCCCTTGCGGAAACCGGGGAGCTTCAACTCGTTCGCCATCTGTTTGGCGGCGCGATCGATGCGCTTGCCGAGCACCTCGGGCTCGACCGTTACCTCGAGGCGGGCGCGGGATTCAGGGAGCTCGGTGACCTCGGTCTTCATCGGCCGGTGAGCTTAGTGCCTATCTCGCTAGGTACCGCACACCTGTGGCGGCCGGATGACTTCGCGGTGCGGCGTCCTCGGGGATCCCACCTAGCGCTGCTAGGCGGAACCCCTGCGT
>JALZKA010000101.1 GCA_030859475.1 Actinomycetota bacterium | reverse complement strand
AATCCCCCCATCGCTGGTGGCAACCCGCCCAGCACCGGCGGCGGCCCTCCCAACACCGGCGGCGCCCTTCCGTTCACCGGATTCGACCCCGGGATCACCGCGCTGCTCGGCATGCTCATGCTGCTCATGGGCGCCGGCGTCAGGCTGTCGGCGAGGCGGCTATACAGCTAAGAGACCCCGGGAAGCCAAGAGCGCTTCCCGGGCCCCCGTGCCATGCGAAAGTGAGAGACTCTGCGTGATGCGTGTTCTCAACTTGACCGCGTTCTCGGCCGGGCTGGCAGCCGGGGTCACCGTAACCAGGCGCCTGCATTCGGATCCGGATGCAGGCAAATGGGGCGAGCGAATCGGCACGACACGGTTTCGGTTCGCAAACCTTCCTGTCGGCGGGACGATCGCGATCGGCGCTTCGGCGCTTTTGCCGCACCCCGTCGACGACGCCGTCCGGGCGCTCGGGATCGGCGCGCTGATTGGCGCCGTGGGCTGGGGCCTGGCCGATCCGCTGCCCGCGGACGTCGTGCAATCCGAAGCACGGTAGGCAACCCAGCGCATGGTCGCCGGCATGCGCGCACTGGCGATCGTGCATCAGGCCGATGCCGGCCCCGGTGTCTTCGCCGACGAGTCGCGCGCGCGCGGCGTAAAGCTGGACCACTGGCTGCTGCCCGGCGGCGGCGATCCGCCGGGCGACCCCGCGGACTATGAAGCGGTGATGACCTTCGGCGGCGCGATGCATCCCGATCAGGAGCGCGCCCATCCCTGGCTTCGCGAAGAGAAGGAGCTGCTCGCCGGCCTGATCGAACGGGGCGTGCCGCTGCTGGGGGTATGCCTCGGCTCGCAGCTCGTCGCGGAGGCGGCGGGGTCTCACTCCGCGCCGGCGGACGAGCCGGAGATCGGCTGGTTCGACGTCGAGCTGACGCCGGCGGGCGCGGCCGACCCTCTATTGGGACCGCTCGCCCCGAGGTTCACCGCTTTCCAGTGGCACAGCTACCGCTCATCGCTACCTCTTGGCGGCGAAGCGCTGGCCCAAAGCCCCGCCTCGCTTCAGGCGTACCGCATCGGCGAGCGATGCTGGGGCATTCAGTTTCACGCCGAGGTAAGCGCGCACGACGCGTTCGGATGGACCGAGCGCTACGAAGCGGACCCTGCTGCGCTCGCGATCGGTCTCGCTCCGGACGTCCTGGCGGAGGAGATCCGTGCGCGCATCGAGCCGTGGAACGCCCTGGGGCGTGCGCTTTGCGGGCGGTTCCTGGAGCTCAGCGCGACGCGCCCGGGCTCGCGATAAGCCGATAACCCGGACGCGGAGGTCGAGGCCTACCGCTGCCCGGGCGTCAGGTAGGCGCCCGACAGCCCGCCATCGACCATGAACGCCGTTGCGGTCACGAAAGTGGAATCGTCCGAGGCGAGGAAGAGCGCCGCGCGTGCGATTTCCCCCGGCTCGCCGAACCGGCCCATCGGGACGTGCACCAGGCGCCTGCCGGCCTGTTCCGGGTCCTTCGCGAACAGCTCGCGAAGGAGCGGGGTGTTGACCGGCCCCGGACAGAGCGCGTTGACCCGCACGCCACGGTCGGCGAACTCCACGCCGAGCTCTCGCGAAAGCGAGAGCACCGCGCCCTTCGAGGCCGTATAGGAGATCTGCGAGACCGCCGCGCCCATCACGGCGACGAACGAGGCGGTGTTGATGACCGACCCCCCGCCGCCCTCGACGAGGTGCGGAATCCCGTGCTTGCAGCAAAGGAACACCGAGCGCACGTTCACCTCCTGCACTCGCTCCCAGGCCGCGAGCGAGGTTTCCGTGACGGACCGGTCGTCGCCGGGATTGATGCCGGCGTTGTTGAACAGGACATCCACGGAGCCGAGCTCGGAGCGAACGCGGCGATAGAGCGACTCGACCTCGGCCTCGTCGGTGACATCCGCCTGGATCGCGACCTCCCCCTCCGAGTCCGGGCTGAGATCGACCCCCACCACGCGAGCCCCCTCGGACGCGAAGACCCGGGATGTCTCCGCGCCGATCCCGCTGGCCGCCCCCGTGATCACGCATACCTTGCCCGCCAAGCGTCCCGCCATGCTCCTAGCTCCCGTCGTCCGCGTAGAAGACGTTCTTCACCTCTGTGTAGTGGTCGAGTGCGTCGGGGCCCAGCTCCCGGCCCACGCCCGACTGCTTGAAGCCACCGAACGGCGTCGTAACCCGTACCGACGTGTTCGAGTTGATCGAGATGACGCCCGTTTCCATCCGGCGTGCGACGCGCAAGGCCCTGGCGCCGTTGCGGGTCCAGACGGACCCCGAGAGCCCGTAGATGGTGTCGTTGGCAATCCGGATCGCGTCATCTTCGTCGGCGAACGGGATCACGCACGCGACCGGCCCGAAAATCTCCTCGCGGGCGACACGGTCCGAGTTCGACACGGGCGCCAGAACCGTCGGCGGAAACCAATAGCCGGCGCCGTCCGGCGTCGATCCCCGAAAGGCAACTGGAGCATTATCGGGCACAAAGGAGGCGACCTTGTCAACTTGGTCCGCCGAGATCAGCGGGCCCATCTGCGTCCGGTCGTCCATGGGGTCGCCGACTCGCATGCCCTTGACCGCCGTCTCCATGGCGCCGAGAAAGTCGTCGACGGCCCCGCGCTCGACGAGGATCCGCGAACGGGCACAGCAATCCTGTCCCGCGTTCCCGAACACGGCGATCGGCGCGGCGGCGGCCGCCGCTTCGAGATCCGCGTCGCCGAAGACCAGGCTCGCCGACTTGCCTCCGAGCTCCAGAGTGACCCGCTTGATCGTCGCGGCGGCACCCGCGGCGATCCCACGGCCGACCTCGGTCGAGCCGGTGAAGGCGATCTTGGCGACGTCCGGGTGCTCGACCAGCCGGGCTCCGCAAACCGAGCCCCGCCCGGCGACCACGCTGAGGACGCCCTCGGGCAACCCGGCGGCCAGCGCGATGCGCTCCAGCTCGAGCGCAGTGAGGGGGGTCAGCTCGGCGGGCTTCAGGACGACTGTGTTCCCCGCGGCCAGCGCCGGTGCCACCTTCCAGGAGGCGATCACCAGCGGAAAGTTCCAGGGCACGATCAGGCCAACCACGCCGAGCGGCTCGCGGAAGGTCATGTCGACCCCGCCGGCCACCGGGATCGTGCGGCCGAGAAGGCGCTCGGGCGCGCCCGCGTAGTAGCGAAAGCAGTCCACCACCATCGCGATCTCGCCCCGCGCGTCGGCGATCGGCTTCCCGGCATTGCGCGCCTCAGTCATCGCCAGATCCCCTGCCTCCGCCTCGATCGCATCCGCCAGCCGCCGCAACGTGGCGGCGCGCTCGGCCGGGTCGACCGCACGCCAGGCCGGGAATGCCGCCTTCGCGGCCGCCACCGCCGCGTCGACCTCGTCGGCCCCCGCGCGCGGGACCTCGGCCATCACGCGCTCGGTCGCGGGCTCGACGACCTCGATCACGCCGCGACCTTCTGGGCGAACGCTGCTCGGGCCAGCGCCGCGACAACCGGGCTCCGGCGCGTTTCCTCGGTGTGCCAGAGAACCCCGAGGGCGAATCGCTGCTCGGGAAGCTCGATCGCCTCGATCACGCCGTCGGGCTCGGACCAGCCGGTAGCAACCACGCCTTCGCCGAGCTCGGCGAGCCCCTGGTGGTGGTGGGAGCGCACGGTGACGTGCTCCCGGCCGGCAGCGCTTGCGGCGAGGGAGCCCGGCTCGAGGCGCACGTCGTGCTCGGTGAAAGTCCCAGCGGTCAGCAGGTGGCGGTCGGCGCCGGCGAGGTGCTGCTCAAGCGTTCCCCCACAGGCGACATTCAGGAGCTCCATGCCGCGGCAGATCCCCAGCACCGGCTGACCACGCTCGAGCGCGCAGCGGGCGAGCGCGAGCTCGAACGCGTCACGATCGCGGTTCGGCTCCTGGACCTCCGCCTGCGCCTCCGCGCCATAGAGGGCGGGATCGAGGTCGCCGCCCCCGCTCAGGATCAGCGCGTCGACGACTTCCAGCACCGCTTCCGGATCGCACGCGCCGCCCTCGGCGGGCGGCAGCAGAACCGGGACCGCGCCGGCGTCGGCCACCGCGAGAGTGTACGTGCGCTGGGAGATGTTGGCCTCGACGCCGCTCCAGACCGACCAGCTGGCCCGGTGCGGAGCGGCCGTGATCCCGACGACGGCCGGCGTCACAACCTCTCGAATCCCCGGTAGCGCTCCCAGTCGGTCACCGTCGCCTCGAACGCGCCCAGCTCCACGTCGGCCCGGTTCAGATAGTGATCGACGACCTCCTGACCGAACGCCGTACGTGCCAGCTCGCTGGCCGCGAACAGATCGCGCGCGTCGTAGAGGTTGCGGGGGACGTGCTGCTTGTCGGCGGTGTAGGCGTTGCCCTCGAGCGGCGGTTCGAGCGCCAGCTCGGAATCGATGCCCTCGAGGCCCGCTGCGATCATGGCCGCCAGGGCGAGATAGGGGTTGACGTCGGCGCCCGGCAGCCTGTTCTCCACCCGCAAGGCCTCGCCGTGGCCGACCACCCTCATCGAACAGGTCCGGTTGTCGTTGCCCCAGGCAGCCGCGGTCGGCGCGAACGAGCCCTCGGCGAAGCGCTTATAGGAGTTGACGTTCGGCGCGAAGAACAGGGTCAGGTCCCGCAGGCCCGCAAGCTGTCCCGCCACGAAGTGCTCGAACATCGCACGATCCGCGGCGAACGCGTTCTCGCCGCCGGCGTTGGCGAGCGAGCAGTGGATGTGGCAGGAATTTCCTTCGAGCTCGTTGAACTTGGCCATGAATGTGATCGAGCAGCCCTCTTGGGCGGCGATCTCCTTCGCCCCGCTCTTGTAGATCGCGTGCTCGTCTGCGATCCGCAGCGCCTCGCCGTAGTGGAAGTTGATCTCGTGCTGACCGAGGTTGCACTCGCCCTTCGAGCTCTCCACGGTCATCCCGGCGGCGGTCATTTCGTTGCGGATCCGGCGAAGCAGCGGCTCGACACGGGCCCCGCCCAGCAGCGAGTAGTCGTTGTTGTAGAGGTTCGCCGGCTCGAGCTCGCGGTAGGCCTGCTTCCAAGCGTCCTCGTAGGAGTTGCGAAAGACGATGAACTCGAGCTCCGTCCCCGCGTTGGCAACCAGGCCGCGGTCGGCCAGCCGGGCGAGCTGGCGGCGCAGGATCTGACGCGGCGAGGCCACGACCTCCTCGCCGTCGGGCCACTGGAGGTCGGCCATCACGAGGACGGTCGCAGGGTGCCAAGGGATCGGCCGCAGCGTTGCGAGGTCCGGCTTCATCTCGAAGTCGCCGTAGCCGCGCTCCCACGACGACATCTCGTAGCCGGAGACGGTGTTCATCTCCACATCCACGGCCAGGAGGTAGTTGCAGCCCTCGGCGCCCTGCTCGAGCACGTTGTCGACGAAGTGGGATCCCGTCAGCCGCTTGCCCTGGAGGCGGCCTTCCATGTCCGCGATCGCGAGCAGCACAGTGTCCACCGTGCCATCCGCGACCGCCTGCTTCAGCTCATCGAGCTCCACGCGACCGGTGTCAGCTCCTAGCTTCCCGAGAGCTCTGCCTCGGCGCGCTCGATCGCTTCGAACTCCTCTTCCGGAGCGTCCGCGACCAGCCGGTGGCGGCTGTAGAACCAGAAGTACGCCACCGCCAGGAGGAAGACGGCCGCGGTGATCAGCGCTGCCGTCTCATCGACGAAGAAGACGGCGACCACGGCAGCGATCGCGAGAACGAGCGCAACTCCGGTCGTGACGACTCCGCCCGGCGTCCGGTAAGGACGATCGAGCTCAGGCTCGTTGCGGCGCAGGACGATGTGGCTGATCATCATCAGGACGTAGGAGACCACCGCTCCGAACACGGCGATCTGGATCATCCGGGCCCCGGCCTCGGCCGGAGACGTGGCCTCGGCGTAGATCGCGGCCAGCAGGAAGCCGATCAGCCCGGGGACGACGAGAGCCACGCCTGGAGTCCGCCTCCCGGTGGTCACCGAGAGGGCTCGCGGCAGATATCCAGCCCGCGACAGCGCGAACAGCTGGCGCGAGTATGCGTAGATGATCGAGAAGAAGCTCGCGACCAAGCCGAAGAGGCCGATGTAGTTGACGAACTCCTTCACCGCGGAGTCATCGCCGTGGGCGATCGACAGAGCCTCCGGCAAGGGGTTGTCCGAGGCCGATAGGGCCTCGGAACCCGCGCCACCCGGGCCCAGGGTGAGGATCAGGGCGGCGAAGACGAGCAGGATCAGCATCCCGGTGATGATTCCCTTCGGCATGTCCCTCGCAGGGTCGCGGGTCTCCTCCGCGGCCAGCGGAACGCCCTCGATTGCGAGGAAGAACCAGATCCCGTAGACGAAAGCGGAGAGGATGCCCGCGTAGCCGAACGGAATGAAGTCGCTTGCGCCGGACGCACTCGGGTCGACGGCGATGTCCGTCAGGTTGGAGGCGCTGAACTCCGGGATCATTCCGACGACGAAGACCACGAGCCCCACGACCGCGATGACCGTGATCGCGAACATCAGCTTCAGGGCCTCACCCACGCCGTAGAGGTGAATGCCGACGAACACCAGGTAGAAGGCGAGGTAGAGAGGCCACCCCGCCTCGATCCCGAAGATGTCCAGCGACTCGACGTAGCCGCCGATGAAGATGACGATGGCGGCGGGGGCGACGGCGTACTCGATCAGGATCGCCGTACCGGTCGCGAAGCCGCCGAGGGGGCCGAGCGCCCGACGGGCGAACGCGTAGCCGGCGCCGGCCGTGGGCAAGGCTGAGGAGAGCTCGGCCAAGCCGAGCACCATGCAGGTGTACATGATCGCCATCAGGATCGTGGCGATCAGGAGGCCGCCCCAGCCACCCTCGGCGAGCCCGAAGTTCCAGCCGGCGAAGTCGCCCGAGATGACGTAGGCGACACCGAGGCCGGCGAGGAGGACCCAACCCGCCGCGCCCGAGCGAAGCTGGCGCTTCTCCATGTAGCCGGCGCCCGCGCGCTCGTACCCCGCTCCGTGGACCCGACGGCGCTCCTCTGGCATGCCCTCTCCTCTCATCGGCGCCGGTGCCCAAAGGGCGTGGCGGACGGATCTATGACCGCGCGGGATACTAACCCGACCCGCACGCACATTGCTAGCCGACCCGCACCCACGTTGATTTGGGCACGCCAGAGGACGGCGATCGACGTGCGTCGACCGGCGGGCAATCAGCTCGCTCTCGCGCTCAGACCGCTCGGGCGCGGCGGAACCGGACGCTCTCGCAACCTCCGCGCACCGCGTCGCGGCGGTCCACGACGGCGGTGTCGTCTCCGGGGCCGCATCGCACGACGTCCCGGCCGCCGCCTGCGACCTTGATCAGGTCGGCGCCGCGGCCACCCGAGACGCGGTCCTTGCCGCGGCCGCCCCAGATGCGGTCTTTGCCCCTGCCGCCGTTGAGCCGGTCACTGCCTCCGCCACCGCGGATTCGGTCGGCGCCGCTGCCGCCGCGGACGCAATCGCCTCCCCTGCCGCCGCGCAGGCGGTCGCGCCCGCCACGGCCCAGGATCAGGTCGGCGCCGGCCGTCCCGCGAATCCGATCCGGGCCGTTGGTGCCGACGATGCGGTTGCCGCAGGTAGACGGCGGCGGCTCGGGCGCCTCGCCCTCGCTG
>JALZKA010000100.1 GCA_030859475.1 Actinomycetota bacterium | reverse complement strand
CGCGAGCCCGTTGTGCGATGCGGTCATGATTGCCGCCGCGGCCCGGCTCGACTCCGGTATGGCCACCCTGCTCGGGGTACTCGGCGCGGGCTGTGACGGCGAGCTGGTCCCCGCCGAGGTGCTGGCGCGTGTCTCGGCCTTGGCTGCCGCGGGAGCCTGGATCGAGACGCTGGGCGTGACCCCTGAGGCGGCCGCGGAGATTGAGGCCGCAGCCGAGGTCGCGATTACGGAGGCAAGCCTCCTGGTCGCACGGGCGGCTCGCGGCCACGCAGGCCCCACGGAGATCAGGGGTGGGCGCCGCACGGTGGAGCTGAGCCCGGTCGCCGCGCTGTGCTTCCTGTTCGACCTCGAGGCCGCGCTCCCCGCGCTCCCACTTGCCCAGGCGGTGGCCGAGGCGCCGACCATCGCCGCCGCTCGGGACGTTATGGCCGCGATGGGCGTCGGCACCGAGCTCGACTACGAGCTCGCCCGAGCGACCGAGCCCTGACCCCAGGGCATTTCATGGATCCAGGGCGCCGCAGTGTGAATAGGCTGGCTGGCCGATGTGGACCGAGACCGAATCGCTCAGTTTCACGGCGCGTCACGAGGACGCCGACGAAGACTCGGCACAGCGGACCCTTGATGCCCTGGAAGAGATCCGCCTGCGGCTCGAAGAGCGCTTCGACAGGGCCCCGGCCGACATCACGGTGGTGATTCATCCAACCCCTGCCTGGCTCACGGCGGCGCATCCGTTCCTGCCGGTGGCCCGGATGGCGGCCGCACCCGCCGGCCGCCGGTACCTGGCGGGCTGGGCGATGGCCGGCGAGCTGCACGTCTTGAACGACACCTACCTGGATCGCCGGGCCGCGGGCGAGGACTCGCTGGCGGCGCTTCGGGGGACGGCCGAGCGCCTCTACGCGCAGATCGTCATCGGGGCCAACAACCAGGCGCTCCCTCCTCCGTGGGGGCCGCGCCGCTTCGCCCGCTACCTGCGGTGGGCATGGCTCGTCGAGGGTGGCTCCCAGTACTTCTCCGGGCAGGTTCCGCTCTTCCGCGGCGCGGTGCAGACCAGGATGCGAAGCGCCCAACCCGTTTCATTCCCCCCCACCGCGCGCGATGCCATCACCCTTGGCGGCACGATCTTCGACCTGCTTGAGCGAATGCGCGGCTCCGACGCCTGCTCGCTCTTGATCTCCCGCATACGCCGGGACGGAGCCGAGCGGGCAATCGAGATCGCCTTTCGCGACCGCGCCCGCCACGTTGAACAGGAGTGGCGGCGCTACCTGCGCGAAGAGGTGCCCCGGGCCGGATCACCCGAAGAGTTCGACGAGCTTCACTGGTAGAGCTCGACTTCGCGCACCGTTCCGTCGCGGATCACGAAACCACGGACAATCGGCCGCTCGGGGTCTGAGACCGAGCAGATCAACCAGATGGGCTCGGGCCAGCCGGCAGCCATGTTGATATCCGTCTGCGACGGATATGCCTCGCTGCGCGTGTGGGAGTGATAGATCGCGGCCAGCTCCTCGCCCGCCTCCTCGATCCGGCGCAAGAGGGGCACGGGATTCGCGATCTCGAATCGCAGTGGGCTCGGATAGAGGTTCTGCGCCCTTAAGACGGAGGTCGCCTGCCCATCCTTGCTGCCGACCAGCCCGCAGCACTCGTTCGGTGCTTCCTCGCGCGAATGGGCGACGATCTCATCGAGAAGGCTCCGGGCGATCCGCATCCGCCGGAACGCTACCCACCCCGCGCCGAGTGCTGAGAAACGCCCCTATGTGCGGCGTTTCTCGACACTCGGCGAGGGACGAGCTAGCGCCAACCGAGGTGAGGCGGATCCGCAGGGCACAGGCCTGGAGATCCGCCTCGCGCCGCCTGCGCGGTTAGTACCAGGCGGAGGACGGCTCCCGGCGGGGTTCGCGCAGATCACCGGCGGCGCTACCCAACAGATCAGGGTCGTCGCGCCCGAGCTCCCAGAGCAGGTCATCCAGAACGGGAGGGCTCAAGCCGGATTGGTCTGCGAGGTCACGCAGCGCGTCGCGCGTCCTCCGCCGAACGTCGTCAAGCCCGCCAGGTGCGACCAGCCCGGAGCGCAGAGCCAAGCGCATCAACACATTGTCGGCGGACACCTGCCAATGCTCCGGATCCGCGACCTCGAGCCAGCCGCGCCGCTCCGCGATCTTCGCGAACAAGAACGACTTCTTGGCGAGCGGGTCGGAGTACGCCTCGTAACGAGCCAGGAGGCTGACGAGTCCGGCATTGCCGGAAAGCCGGCCTCCGCACGCCCGCAACAGCCGCCCGGCGCTGCCGTCGTGATCGCGCTCAAGCCCGCGAGCCAGGTCGCGCCAGAGCCGGGCGCGGCGATCGGGGTCGGCGACCGTCTCGTCATCAGCCCGAAACCAGTCGGCCACCTCCGCGGCAGTGACGTCTCGCAGCCGGGATGCACTAAAGGTCCCTGGGGGCGCATGGAGCGCGAGCCTCCACATCAGCTCCGATCCCGTGAACGGTCCCGCGTCGTCCACCGTGTGCGATCGCGCATAGCCGGTCTTGTGGTCGACAGCGCACAAGAACAGCGCCGCGTCCGGGTCAGAAACATGCGCGAAATCAGGCGGCTCATAGCCGGCCGCCAACTTCCGGACCCGCTCGGCCGCGCGGGCCATTGCCGCCTGGCCGGGGACTACCACCAAACCGTGGAGTCGAGCGCTTCGAGCTCGTCCACGGGCTTCGTGTAGACGCCGGACGACAGATACTTCCAGCCGGCGTCGGGGACGATGAAGACCACGTCGCCCTCGTCCATCTCGCCCGCGATCCGTACGGCGACGGAGGCGATCGCGCCCGTGGAAACGCCGGCGAACAGGCCCTCCTCGCGCAACAGGCGCTGCGTCCAGATGATCGCGTCCCGGTTGGAGACCATGATCTTGCGATCGAGGACGGACAGGTCGATGATCGGTGGAATGAACCCGTCGTCTAGGGATCGCAGCCCCTGCACGTCTTCGCCCTGCATCGGCTCGGCGGCGATGATCTTGGCATCGCCATGGGTTTCCTTCAAACGGCGGCCGATTCCCATCAACGTGCCCCCGGTGCCGAGGCCGCCTACGAAGGCACTTACCTCGTCGAGCTCATCGAGGATCTCGACGGCGGTCCCTTCGTAGTGGCAAGCGGGGTTGGCCTCGTTGCCGTACTGGTAGGGCATGAACAGGGACGGATCCGCGGCCGCCAGCTCCTGAGCCAGCTCGACCGAGCCGTTCGACCCCTTGGCCCCCTCCGAGTACACGATCTCTGCGCCGTGCATGCGCAGAAGCTGGGTGCGCTCCTCGGTCACGTTGTCGGGCATCACCGCCCGCATCCCGTAGCCCTTCAGGCTTGCGATCATCGCCAGCGAGATCCCGGTGTTGCCGGAGGTCGGCTCCAGGATCATCTGGCCGGGGGCGATCGCCCCTTCAGCCTCGGCCGCCTCAAGCATCGCCTTGGCCACCCGATCCTTGACCGAGCCGGTCGGGTTGTGGTCCTCAAGCTTGCCGAAGATCCGTATGGACCCCGGCTTCGGGGACAGGGTGGGCAATTCGACCAGCGGCGTGTTCCCAATTGCCGCGACAAGGTCGTCGTAGCGCCCCCCGCAGGGCTGGTTGAGCGTCGGCTCTACCATCGCTTTACAAAGTGTAGTGACCCCCCGACCGCCCGGCTCTGCCAATATCGCGCGTCAATGCCGAGGCCCGCGACGAAGCATGATCCCCCCGGGGACGCCCCTCGCGAGCGTCGCGAGGCGATCCTAGACGCGGCGTCCAGGGTGATCTCCCGAAGCGGGGTTCGCGGCCTGCGTGTGGAGCAGGTGGCGGCCGAGGCAAAGGTCTCGCCCCCGCTCCTCTACTACCACTTCGCCTCCCGGCAGGGACTGATCCGCGCGGCGCTCGAACGCGCTTCCGAGCGTGCCCCCTCCGCCGCCCTGCGCGAAGCGCCGGAAAGGGGGGAAGCCGGCTATGCCGCCCTTCGGGCTGCCTTGCTCGCCGAGTTTGACGAAGATCGCGAGGTCCGCGACAACGCCGTCGTGTGGGGCGAAGTGACCGCCTCGGCTGTATTCGACCCGGAGCTGCGCGACGACGTGCGCCGGGTGGGCGCGACCTGGACCGCGGAGGTCTCCGATGCCGTCCGGCGCGGGATCGAGGACTCCTCGATCCGCCCCGACGTCGACCCGGACAGGGCGGGACAGATCCTGACGGCGCTGGTTGACGGCCTCTGCAACCGCTGGCTTGCGGGCGGGATCGACCGCGAAGCCGCCCGCAGCCTCCTCGACGGCGCCCTGCAGCAGACGCTCAGGCCCGAGAAGGGGTAGATTCGGCGCCGAGGAAGGGTTAGGACGACCCGCCAACGACTTGGAGAGGAAGTACGAGGATGAGAGGAACCCGCCTGTGGCTCGCGATCGCCCTGATCGCGTCCCTGTTCGCGACGGCGATCGTGGCCGGCTGTGGAGACGATGATGATGAGGCCACAACCGACGAGCCGACCGCCGGCGCGCCGGATCTCGAGACGCTCGAGGAGGGGAAGCTCTCAGTCGGGACCGACGCGCCGTTTGAGCCGTTCGAGATCGGGCAGCCGGGCGACCCCGATTTCGGTGGCTACGACATCGACGTGATGAACGCGATCGCCGAGGAGCTCGGCTTGGAGGCCGAGTACACGAATACCGGCTTCAACGCGATCTTCCGGGACACGGCGAATGGCCTGTTCGACACAGCGGCCGCCGCATCGACGATCACCGAAGAGCGCGAGGCGGTGGTCGACTTCACGGATCCGTACTACGAAGCGCAACAGGCGTTGCTCGTCCCCGAGGGCTCGGACATCGCATCGGTGGAAGACCTCGGCGGCGTGATCGTTGGCGCTCAGGACGGCACGACAGGCGAGGCCTATGCGGAGGACGAAACGGATGCCCAGGAGGTCCGCGGGTTCCCGCAGGGCCCCGATGCCGTTTCGGCTCTGATCACGGGTCAAGTCGAGGCGGTCATCATCGACCAACCCGTCGCCGCCGACGCGATCGAGAAGCAAGGTGGTGTGGAGATCGCTGAGGAGATCGCCACCAACGAGCTCTACGGGTTCGCGATCGCGCCGGACAACGACGGCCTGCGTGAAGCGATGAACGAGGCGCTCGCGACGCTGAAAGAGGACGGGACACTGGAGTCTCTATACGACGAGTACTTCTCCACGGCCCCGCCGGAGTCGGTTATCAGCGGCACGAACGAGCTCCTCACCGACGAGTAGCTCGGCGCGGTGAAGCGCCAGGTCTAACCGAGAAAGGACGCCTCCGGGCGTCCTTTCTCGTTCAAGCGGACAGGAGAGAGATGGAATACATATTCGAGTACTACTTCGACGTCGGGCTGATGAGAGATCAGTTCGACCCCGTGCTCGAAGGGTTCTGGGAGACGCTCAAGCTTTCGATTATCGCTGGCGTCCTCTCACTCGTATGGGGCCTGGTTCTGGCTGTCCTCCGCCAACTCCCGGGCAAGGCGATGGCGCCGGTTCGGGGCGTCGTCATCGCCTATATCGACATCTTCCGCGGGATTCCCCTGCTCCTCGTGTTGCTGCTCGTCTCCGGCTTCCTCAGCTCGGCGGCATCGCCCGTCGGCGGTGAGATCCTGCCGCGGAGCATCGGGGTCCCGGACTGGCTCGGGCAGCCATCGCCTTTCTGGTACGGGATCATCGCCCTCACTCTCACCTATGGCGCATACATGGCCGAGGTCTACCGGGCCGGGATCGAAGCGGTGCCCGGCGGGCAGATGGAAGCTGCTCGTTCGCTGGGGATGAGCCACGGGCAAGCGATGCGTTTCGTAGTCGTGCCCCAGGCCATCCGCCGGGTGATCCCGCCACTCTTGAATGACTACATCGCCCTGATGAAAGACACCTCGCTGGTCGCCTTCCTCGGCTTTACCGAGGTTGTGCAGGCGGGATTCAACTTCTCCTCTTCCGACTTCAATGGGTCGGCGCTGACGCTTGGCGCGCTTCTGTTCCTGTTGGTGACGATCCCGCTCGCCCGAATCGTGGATCGCCTGATCGCTCGTGAGCAAGGCAAGACGCAGCGGGGCGGCACTGGCGGATCGACGGCGCCGCCGATTCCGACCGGAATGGCGAGTGCCTGATGGGCGCCCCGACCACCGCGCTCCCCGGCGACGGGACCAACGAGGGCGGCTCGATCCTGAAGCTGGATGGCGTCTGCAAGTCGTTCGGCGCCCTTGAGGTCTTGAAGGGCGTCGACCTGGAGGTCAAGCGGGGGACTGTCACCTGCGTGATCGGGCCGTCAGGGTCAGGCAAGTCAACGCTTCTCCGCTGCATCAACCTGCTCGAACCCCCGAATCGGGGGCTGATCATGCTGGAGGGCAGCGAGATTACGGGCAAAGTCACCGGAGATCAGCTCAACTTCGTCCGCCAGCGGGTAGGGATGGTGTTCCAGCAGTTCAACCTGTTCCCGCACAAGTCTGCGATCGAGAACGTCTCGATCGCCCAGGAGAAGGTGCTCGACCGGGATCCCAGCGAGGCTCGCGACAAGGCCAAGGCACTGCTGGACCGCGTCGGCCTCGGGGACAAGCTCAGCGAGTACCCGGACCGTCTCTCCGGCGGGCAGCAGCAGCGCGTCGCGATCGCCCGCGCCCTGGCGATGGAACCACACGTGATGCTCTTCGACGAAGTGACGTCAGCACTCGACCCGGAGCTCGTCAAGGAGGTCCTCGACGTGATGAAGGAGCTGGCCGCCGAGGGGATGACGATGATCGTCGTCACGCATGAGATGGGTTTCGCCCGCGACGTCGCGGACACCGTGGTCTTCATGGACGATGGCGTCGTGGTCGAGGAGGGGCCGCCGTCAGCCGTGCTCGCGAACCCGCAGCACGAGCGCACGAAGCGCTTCCTGGGTCAGGTCCTGGAGAACAGGTAGCCGGCCAGCTCTCCGCCCCTGCCAGCCCGCCGGCGCGCATGCATGGAATGTGCGCCGGAAGTCGTTTAAGCGGACCCGCCGGCCATCGCCGGCAGGATCACGACCGTGTCGCCGTCGTCGATCGCGGTCTCCAAGCCGTCGAGCACCCGCACGTCCTCGTCGTTCAGGTAGACGTTGACGTAGCGATTGAGCTGCCCGTCATCGGAGAAGAGCTGCGAGCGCGTCTCGGGATGGGAGCCGACCAGCGAATCAAGGACCTCGCCGACAGTCGCACCGTCGGCATCGACCGACCCCTCGCCCCCGGTCTGGGGCCGCAGCACCGGCGGGATCTTGACTGTCGCGTTGGCCATCGGGTGCGGGAACCTAACCGATCAGGGCTCATGCGACGGGCGCGGCGTCCTCTGGGGACGGCTCGCGGGCCGGAGCGCCGCAGAACAGCTCGTAGTCGGGGAACCGGCCCAGCTCAGACTCCGGGATCTCGGGCGCCTGCTCGCCGCAGATGGGGCAGTCCGGGTCACGGCGAACCTTGAGCTCGGTGAAGCTCGTCGCAAGCGAGTCGTAGAGGAGAAGCCGGCCGTTCAGGGGCTCGCCGATCTCCGCCGCCAGCTTGATGACCTCGTTGGCCTGCAGCAGGCCCATCAGTCCGGCCATCACGCCCAGCACGCCGTTGGCGCCGCAACTCGGCGCCAGCTCGGGGGGAGGCGGCGTCGGATAGAGGCAGCGGTAGCAGGGACCCTCGAAGGGGATGAAGGTGGAGATCTGCCCTTCGAACCCGAGGATCGAAGCCGAGACCACCGGCTTGCGCAAGCGCACCGA
>JALZKA010000099.1 GCA_030859475.1 Actinomycetota bacterium | reverse complement strand
CTATACGCCGCTGATCGGCCAGGCCTTGTGGCGGGTCGCGCCGGACTTCGTCGTACGCGACGCGCTGGCCGAGGCGTTCGCGCCCGGCTACGACAGCGAGGGTGGATTCGACCGTCCCGACCAACTCGTCGAGGATTACCGGGCGATGACCTACACGTCCTTCGACGAGGGGCCCGCGGCCACCGACGAGTTCCGTGAGGAGGCGCCGCTCGACGACCGCTTGACCCGCGCGGCCGTCCCGCTGCTCGTGATCTTTGGGGCCGAGGATCAGATCATCGACGCGGATCGGGCGCTCCAGGCGTACTCCGGTGTCCCCGGGGTCCGGACCGAGCTCCTCGAGGGGCTGGGCCACGCTCCCCAGGTCGAAGATCCGGAGGCCGTTGCCCGGCTGCTTGAGGATTTTGCGATTGCGCTTCCCGATCCGGGCGGCAGCGCTTCCAAGCCGAAAGGCAAACGGCGCACCGGAAGCGGTAAAAAGAAGCAGGAAGGCAAGTCCCGGGGGAAGAGCAAGAAAGGTGCCAGACGTGACTGATCTCGCGGTTCGATGCGAGGGGCTCGGCCGCCGCTACGGCGAAGGCGAGGCGGCGGTCGACGCGGTTGCCGGGGTCAGCCTCGAGTTTCCGCCGAGTGAGCTGACTGCGATCGTCGGCCCGTCGGGGTCGGGGAAGTCGACCCTGATGCACGTCCTGGCCGGCCTCGATCGTCCGACCGCGGGCAAGGCCTGGATCGACGGCACCGAGATCACCGGCCTGAGCGATTCGGAGCTGACCGACCTGCGCCGGGACAAGCTGGGTTTCATCTTCCAGTTCTTCAACCTCATCCCGGTTCTGGACGCGGAGGAGAACGTCACCTTGCCGATGCGAATCGCCGGGCGCGATACCGACAGGGCATGGCTGGAGACGTTGATGACGACGGTCGGCATCGACGAACGGCGCACGCACCGGCCGGCCGAGCTCTCCGGCGGCCAGCAGCAGCGCGTGGCGATCGCGCGGGCCCTGATCTCGAAGCCGGCGGTCGTCTTCGCCGATGAGCCCACCGGCAACCTCGACTCCACGTCCTCGACCCAGGTGCTTGAGCTCTTGCGCCGGTCGGTCGACGAGTTCGGTCATACAGTCGTGATCGTCACCCACGATCCTCGAGTCGCCTCCTATGCGGGTCGCGTCATCCTGCTGGTGGATGGCCGCGTGGCCGAGGACACCACGGTCACCGGCGAGGACCAGGTCCTCCAACTGATGCGCTCGGCGTAGGCGAGGCAGCCCGTGGTCGGCCTGGCCTTCCGCAACCTCGCCGCTCGCAAGTTCCGTGCGATCTCGACTGCGATGGCGGCGTTCTTCGGCGTCGCGATGGTCTCCGGAACCCTGCTGCTCACGGACTCGATCAATACCTCGTTCGACGACCTCTTCAGCGAGATCAACGCCGACATCGATGTCACGGTCAGGCCGCGCGCCGAGGTCAAGGGGGAGTTCGGGCCGGTGCCGAGCGGCGGCCTGCGCGATTCGGTCCTTGGTCAGGTCGAGACGGTGGCGGGCGTCGGACACGCGGAGGGAGTCGTCGTCGACCCGACGGTCACGATCCTGGGGGACGACGGCGAGCGCGTCGGGCCGCCCCAGGGCGGGCCTCCCCACCTCGCGATCTCGATCACCGAGTCGGAGGCCTTCAGCCCGCTGGTCGTCGTCGAAGGCACATACCCCACCGACGCCGGCCAGGTGGCGATCGACGAGGCCGCGGCCGAAGACGAAGCGTTTGCGATCGGCGACCAGGTGCGGATCGCGGGGGCCGCCGGGGCCAGGACCTACGAGGTCAGCGGCGTCGTCAAGTTCGACCTGAGCTCACAGCTCGGCTCCAACTTCGCGCTACTCACGCTCCCTGCGGCTCAGCGCTTGACCGACAAGGTCGGCCGCTTCGACGAGATCGACGTCAGCGCCGCCGAAGGCGTCGAGCCGCCGGAGCTGGCCGCCAGGATCGCCGCCGCGGTCGGCGATCGCTACGACGTCCGGACAGGAGCGGAGACCGCGACCGAGGACGCGGGCGACATCAAGGACAGCCTGTCGTTTCTCCCCACCGCCCTCCTGGTTTTCGGCGGGATCGCCGTGTTCGTCGGCGGGTTCCTGATCTTCAACGCGTTCTCGATCACGATCGCCCAGCGCGTCAGGGAGTTCGCGATGCTGCGGATGCTCGGCGCCTCTGCCCGGCAGGTGCTTGGATCGGTCCTCGCCGAAGCGCTGTGCATCGGGCTCTTGGCGTCCGCGTTTGGGATCGCCGGCGGATTCGGGTTCGTCGCGCTGATCAAGGTCCTGTTCGAGGCGATGGGCTTTAGCCTGCCGATCGCCGGCTTGGAGCTGACGCCCCAGGTGGTGGTGATCTCGACGCTGGTGGGCGTGCTGGCCACCGTCGGCTCCGCGCTGGTCCCGGCCGTGCGCGCGACGCGGGTGGCGCCGCTCGAGGCGTTGCGCGAAAGCGGTGGCTCGACCGAGGCGGAGACCGGCTCGTCGCGCCGGCGGACTGTGATCGCCGTGATCCTGGCGACGCTCGGGACTGCTGCGATCTCGGTTGCGCTGTTCGGCAGCGACGAGCTGGGGTCGGCGCTGATGTTGCTCGGTGTGGGGCTGATTTCCCTGTTTATCGGGCTGGCGATGATCGGCGGGCGCGCCGTGGGGCCTCTCGCGAGCTCGCTCGGCTGGCCGATCGAGCGGCTTCGAGGGGTCACGGGACGGCTCGCTCGCGAGAACGCGCAGCGCCAGCCGGGTCGCACCGCGACCACCGCCGCGGCCTTGATGATCGGCGTCGCCCTGGTCGTTTTCGTGGGCGTCTTCTCGGCCTCGCTCAAGGCGTCGATCAACGAGATCGTGGAAGGTCAGTTCCGCGGGGACCTGACGATCCTGAGCACCGACGGATTCTCCCCGATTCCAAGCACGATCGCTGACGAGGTCGCCGGCGTCGACGGCGTCTCGGCGGTCGCCCCCAGGGCATGGGTGCCGGTGCGGATCGAGTCGCTGGACGGCAAGGAGGTGACGATCAACGGCATCACCCCCGACGCCATCCTCCAGGTGGCCAAGATCGACTGGGTCGACGGCTCGGACGAGACGCTGGCCGAGCTGGGCGCAGAGGGCGCATTGGTGGAGGAGAATTGGGGCGAGTCAGAGGGCGTGAGCGTGGGCGATCAACTCCTGATCACAGGCCCCAACGGCGCGCAGATCGAGTTCGAGGTCAAGGGCAGCGTCAGCGACTCGGCTGGCCTGACAGCGGAGAATCTGGCCCTGCCCCGCGAGACCCTGCGCGGTCGCTTTGGGTCGCGAAGCGACCAGGAGGTCATGGTCGCGTTCGACGAGAGTGCCGATCCGGTGGCCGCCCAGGAACGTGTCGCCGCCCTCCTGGCCAAGCGCTTTCCCAGCGCTGAGGCTCAGAACCCGACCGAGCTGAAGGAGGAATCGGCCAAGGACGTGGACCAATTCATCGCTCTGATCTACGTCCTGCTCGGGCTGTCCGTGATCGTCTCCGTCTTCGGGGTCGTCAACACGCTGGCGCTGACGATCCTCGAGCGGACTCGCGAGCTGGGCATGTTGCGGGCGATCGGGACGTCACGCAGCCAGGTGAGGCGGATGGTGCGCTACGAGTCGGTCATCAACGTGCTTTTGGGCACCGTCGTCGGCGCGGTCCTTGGCGTCCTTCTCGCCTCCGCGGCCGTCGAGGCGCTGAAGGAGGAGGGCCTGATCCTCTCGATCCCGGTCACACTGCCGATCGTCGTCCTGATCGCCGCTGCCCTGCTTGGGGTGCTGGCCGCGATCGGCCCCGCGCGGCGGGCCTCGCGGCTGGAGGTGATCGAGGCCCTCCAGTACGAGTAGCGGGCGGCGGAAACCGCCGACGCGCCGAGATCGACCTCACCGCAATCTGGCGGCGGTAATCGCGATCTCGATTCGCGCCGCAGATCGACCTCGACATCTCCGCAAGATGGCGGGGTCGATGTTGCGTTCGGTGGGTGGGGCGCCGCCGCTCCCCGCCGCCCAAACGCCACTCCTACCGCCACCTGCCCCCCGCCTTGGCCCAGGCGCTCAGATGGTCGACGCCGCAGAAGTGGTCGGCGATCCGGTGCTCGCCGCGGTGGCGGATCAGGTCGATGCGCACGTCGTCCAGCTCCTTGTCGCACCCGGAGCAGCGATAGTCGCCGTCCAGCTCGGGGGGCTCGGCGCCGGCATCCCAGTGGGCGCCCTTGAGCGTCCATGGGACCACGTGCTCGAGCCGGCAGAAGATGGCGCTGCGCTCGCCCGCCGGCTCGTAGGCTCGAAAGCCGTCTCCGGCCTCGACCCGCTCGCCGCACCAGCTGCACCGTTCCACGCTCATCCGCAGATTGTTGCGCCTGGGAAGGCGGGATAGGATCGCGCCGTGGCACCCGGCGTGATCGAGCCGCGAGCCGTGGCACCCGGCGTGATCGAGCCGCGACCGTTCGAGGCACCTCAGCCCGCGAAGATGCGAATCCTTTCGATCGACGGTGGCGGGATCCGCGGGTTGATACCGGCGCTCTTCCTGGCGCGTCTCGAAGAGCTCCTGTCCGCTCGGGACGGCTCGCCGACGCTCGCCGAGAGCTTCGACCTGATGGCTGGTACGTCGACCGGCGGGTTGATCGCCCTCGGACTGACCGCCCCGCGCGGCGGCAGGCCCGCGATGAGCGCCGCACAAATGGTCGAGATGTACGCCGGCGAGGAGGGCCGCCGGATCTTCGAGCGACCAGCGGTGCGAAAGCTTCCTCTGCTCGGCCGTGCCGTGGACCTGTTCACGCCGAAGTATTCGCTGGGGCCGCTCGCGGATGTGCTCGAGGCGCGAATCGGCCCCGGGTTGCTCGGAGAGGCCCTGACCGAGGTGATCGTGACCGCCTACGACATGAGCGGCCGCGGACCACGCTTCTTCAAGCGGTGGCGACCCGCCGATCAGGCCGTTCGGATGGTCGATGCCGCTCTGGCAACCGCCGCAGCACCGACGTTCTTTCCCGCTCACGAGCACGGCGGGGAATCTCTGATCGACGGAGGGGTCTTCGCGTCGAATCCGACGGTGGCGGCGATCGTCGAGGCGCTAAAGCGGACCGACGATCCAGTTGGCCTTCGCGGCGACGACCTGCTCGTTGTCTCACTGGGGACCGGGAGCTACGAGACCGGCTTCGATCAGGAGGAGGTGGAGGGCTGGGGCGCCGTCAATTGGGTGCTGCCCGGCGAACACGGCGAGCCGCCGTTGATCTCGGCGATGCTCGACGGCCAGTCGGATGCCGCAGATCATTGGGCTCACGTGCTGCTGAACCACCGTCCGGGGACCGAGATGCCCCCCGCCTCGGAGCAGGGCGCCGGGCCGCGGTACTTCCGCTACCAGGTGCGCCTCGACCGGCCCCTGCCGATGGACGACGCGGGCGCGCGGAACATCGCCTCGCTGCGCCACCACGGCGAGGCGCTCGTCGCCGCGCGGGAGGATGAGCTGATTGCCCTGGCCGCCGCGCTGATAGCTTCGCCGCCGGATGGGTGAGCCGATCAGAATCGTCGCCCTGGACGGCGACGAAACGGGCCAGGAGCTCCTGGAGCAGTCGCTGCGCGTCCTCGATCCCGAGCTCCTCGGGCTCGACCTCGAGGTCGAGCGCTTCGACCTGTCGCTCGAGAACCGGCGCGCCACCAAGAACGGCGTCTGCGCCGACGCAGCCGAGCGGATGCGGGAAACGGGCCTCGGTCTCAAGGCGGCGACGATCACGCCGGAGGGGGCCGACGACGTCGGCAGCCCGAATCGAATCCTGCGGGAGGCGGTCGACGGGAAGGTGATCGTCCGGACCGGTCGCCGGATCCCCGGCATCACCCCGATCGCGGGAGTCCACCATCCGATTTCAGTCTGCCGGATGGCGGTCGGCGACGCGTACGGCGCGGAGCAGTGGCGTGAGGGCTCGGGCATGAACGAGGTTGCGATGCGCACCGAGAAGATCCGCCGATCCGACTGCCAGGCCGTCGCGGAGTACTCGTTCCGCGAGGCTGAGCGGATCGGTGGCAAGGTCTACGGCGGGCCGAAGTGGACGGTCAGCCCGGTCTACGAGGGCATGCTGAAAGAGGAGATGGACGCGGCGGCCGAACGCCACCCCGGCTGCCCCTACCAGCCGGTCCTGATCGACGCCACCCTCGCCGGCCTCGTCTCCGGCGCCGGGTCGGAGCCGCTGGTGATCCCGTGCCTGAACCGCGACGGCGACCTGCTCTCCGACCTCGTCCTGCCGCTGTTCGGCTCGATCGCGGGTGCCGAGTCGGTGCTTCTCGGCCTGGACGCCGACCTCCGCCCAAGCGCAGCGATGGCCGAAGCGCCGCACGGCACCGCGCCCGCGCTCTTCGGCAAGGACGTCGCAAATCCGATGGCCATGATCCTGGCCGTCGCCTGCCTGCTGCACTACGCGGGTGACACGACGGCTGCGGGCGACGACGCCTCGCCCGACGCTGACGCCGGTGCCGAGCGCGCCTCGCGTGCGGTGTACGAGGCGGTGCTGGAAACGGTTGCCGCCGGGACCCGCACCTCGGACCTTGGTGGGCACGCGGGCACAACCGAGTTCACCGATGCCGTGATCAAGTTGATTGCCGAGAAGCTCAGACGCGGAGCCGAGACCCGCCGTTGTTGAGAGGGCTGCCGCTAACGGCGGCGTGGTGGAAGCGGTCCTTCGCGCTTCCAGCGGGACTCCGGCTTCGCCGGCCAGAACAGCCAGATCAATACGCCGACCGCGCTCAACAACAGGCCCGACGCCAAGCCGGGCTTCTCGCCATAGCCCTTTCGGCTTGACAGGTACGAGGCGACGATCGCCGAGCCCAGCCACAGGTAGGTGAACCAAAGCGCCTTGGCGCCGAGCAGAGCAAGGATCGGTGCTAGTTCAAGGCTCATGTGCCGAGATACGCCTTCTGAACGTCAGGGTTCTCACGGAGCGCAGCCGACGAGTCAGCCAGCGCAACGGTTCCCGTTTCGAGCACGTATGCGCGATGGGAGACTTCGAGCGCGTAGTTCGCGTTCTGCTCAACGAGCAGGATCGTGGTACCACCCCGGTTGATCTCCGCGATCGTTTCGTAGATTCTCTCGACCAAAATCGGGGCCAGGCCCATCGAGGGTTCGTCGAGGAGGAGGAGTTTCGGATCGGCCATCAGGGCGCGCCCGATCGCGAGCATCTGTTGCTCGCCCCCTGACATCGTTCCCGCCTTTTGCTGCTCGCGCTCCTCCAGGCGCGGAAACAGATCGAAAACGCGGCTGAGATCGCTTTCGATCCTTGCATCCCGCCTCAGGAATGCTCCCAGCTCGAGGTTCTCGCGAACCGTCATGCGGGAGAAGCAGCGGCGTCCCTCGGGTGAGTGCGAGATGCCCAGCTTCACGATCTCATGGGCCGGGGTCATCGCGATCTCGCGCCCCTCAAAGAGGATCGATCCCGTCCGGGGCGGCATCAGGCCGGAGATCGAGCGCAGCGTGGTCGACTTGCCGGCGCCGTTGGAGCCGATCATCGTCACCACCTCGCCTTCCTCCACGGTGAGGGAGACTCCGCGGAGCGCCTCGATGCTGGCGTAGAAGGTGTGGATGTCTTCAACCTCCAGCATCGCCATCGGCGCCACCCCCCTCTCGGCGCCCGAGGTAGGCCTCGATGACACGGGGGTTATGGCGTACGTCCTGTGGCTCTCCCTCGGCGACCTTCTCGCCGTGATCCAGGACGGTGATGTGCTCGGAGACGCCCATCACTACCTTCATATCGTGCTCGATCAAGAGGATCGCCAGGCCGC
>JALZKA010000021.1 GCA_030859475.1 Actinomycetota bacterium | reverse complement strand
GCCACCACCCGGCCCAGCGCGACGGGCCAGGCGCCGCCGCCGAGCCTGCGCTGCGCCGACGCGCCCCGGATGAACTCCGCCGCGAGCCCGGCCAGCGCGAACGCGGCGAAGCCGAACAAGAGCAGCGCCAGGGGCTCGTCGGCCGCGGGGGTCAGGAGCGCGAGAAGCGCGGTAGCCAGCATCCCGAAGCCGATCGGCGGGCCGAACAGCCGCAGCGCGCGGCCGGGGCTGATCTTTCTCCAGGCCAGGAGCGGGCCGATGCCGGTGAAGAGCACCAGCCCGATCGCGAGGGGGGTGACGTAGCGCTCAAACCAGGGGGCCGCCAGGGTCGAGCGCTCCCCGGTGATCGCCTCTGAGATCAGCGGGAAGAACGTTCCCCAGAAGATGATCAGGCAGAGCCCGACCAGCAGCAGGTTGTTGACCAGGAAGACGGACTCGCGCGAGGCCAGCGACTCGACCCGGCGCTCGGAGCGAAGGTCGTCGATGCGCGAGACGATCAGCACCGTCGAGCCGATCAGGACGCCGCCGATCAGGACCAAAAGCGGCGTGCCGACCGTCGACTCGCCGAAGGCGTGGATCGACTGCAGGATCCCGGAACGGACCAGAAACGTCCCCAGCAGGCACATCGCGAAGGTGGCGCAGATCAGGCTCACGTTCCAGACCTTCAGCATGCCGCGGCGCTCCTGGACCATGATCGAGTGCAGGAAGGCGGTGCCGAGGAGCCACGGCATCAGCGAGGCGTTCTCGACCGGGTCCCATCCCCAGTAGCCGCCCCAGCCCAGCTCCATGTACGACCAGCGCGCGCCGAGCAGGACCCCGGCTGTGAGGAACAGCCAGGCCAGGAGGCCAAAACGACGGGTCGAGCGGATCCAGCTCGTGTCGAGCCGGCGGGCGATCAGGGCCCCGATCGCGAAGGCGAACGGGATCGAGAAGAGGACGTAGCCGGAATAGAGCATCGGCGGGTGGACCGCCATCGCCGGGTGGCGCAGCAGCGGGTTCAGGCCCTGGCCCTCGGCCGGCGCCGGGTTGAGGCGCTCGAACGGGTTGGCGCCGCCGGCGAGGAGCATCAGGCCGCAAAAAAAGAGGCCCAGCCCGCAAAGGACCGCCGTCGCCCACGGCACGACCTCGCGGTGGCGGTTGCGGGTGGCGAACAGCACGCCGGCCGACGCGAGCGACAGGACGAACGCCCACAAGAGCAGCGAGCCGCCCTGGCTGCCCCACATCGCGGTCGCCTTGTAAAGCGTGGGCGTGGTCGTCGACGAGTGATTCGCGACCAGGGCGAGCGAGAGGTCGGTTCGCAGGAAGCCGGCCAGCAGGACCGCCACGCAGATGCTGAGCAGGACCGCCGCCGCGTAGAGAGCTCGTCGCGATGAGACGACCCAGCGGCGGTCGCCCGTGTGGCCGCCCCAGATCGCCGCGCCCGCCCCGTAGAGGAACGCGCCGAAGCCGCCGATCAGGCAGGCCTGCCCCAGCCCGACCATCTACCTACGGCGCCGCTTCGTCGATGATCACGTGCTCCGGGTCCGCCTCGGCCTCGGCCTCGAACTTCGACGGGCACTTCGTGATCAGGCTGTCCTTCTCGGCGATCAGGGTGCCGTCGGCCAGCTTCCCGGTGACGATCACCTCTCGCCCTTCGCGAAACGGATCGGGTACCTGCCCGGAGTAGCGAACCGGCACGCTCTTGGCGGGATCCTCACGGTCCGCAATCTCGAACGTGAGGTCCGCGCCCCGATGCTCGACCGTGTCAGCTACGACCACCCCGAACACGTCGAAGGAGCCGGCGGGCTCCTCGGCCAGCAGCTCCGCCGGCGAGCGCGCCTCGACCGAGGCGCTAAACGACGTGTAGACGAGAGCCGTCGCGAGCAGCACGGCTGTGCTGAGCGCGACGACCAGGCGAATCTTCCGCTTTCGATCCGGGTCCATGCGACCCGGGATTATCGCAGGGGGCGCATGGCCCCGGTTACGGCTGCGCTCAGACTTCGCGCTCGATGGCGACCTCGCAGAGATCCACCGAGGCCCGGGTTCCGGCGTCCGCGCCGGCGGGCGGTGTCATCTCGCTGAGGGTCGCATCGCCCGTACGCATATCGGCCTCGGTCTCGAAGAAGCTGACCGCGAGCATCGTGCCGTTTTCTTTGTCGGCCAAAATCTTGAGCGCCTTCGCCGGCACTCCTTCGGGCGGCCCGCCCTCCGACCGCTCGCGGATCCCCGCAAGGTTGGTCTCCAGCGCGTCGGCATCGAGCCCGGTGAAACGGACTACTCGTGCGTACATTCGCCACTCCTTTGTCGGTTCGGCCGAGCCTACACCCGGGTATCGTGCGAATCAATGGCTGACTCCCCGGTCCTGATCATCACCGGCGCCTCGTCCGGGATCGGCGCCGAGAGCGCCCGTCACGCGGTCGCGGCCGGCTACCGCGTGGTACTGGGCGCCCGCCGTGAACCCGAGCTCCAGGCATTGGCCGCGGAGCTGGGCGGCGACGAGCGGGCGATCGCGGTGCGCTGCGACGTCACCGAGTGGGGCGACTGCGAGCGTCTCGCCGAAGCGGCGATCGATGCTTACGGCGGCTTCGAGGCCGTCTACGCCAACGCGGGATTCGGGGCCAAGCGCGGATTCCTCGAGGAGTCGCCCGAGCAGTGGCGGGCGATGATCCTGACGAATGTCCTCGGCGTCGCCCACACGATCCGCGCCACCCTCCCCCACCTGCTCGAGCGCGACAGGGGCCACGTCCTGATCACGGGGTCCGTGGCCGGTCGCCGCGCACTGCCTGGGTCGCTCTACTCAGCGACCAAGTGGGCGGTGACGGGAATCGGCGAGTCCCTGCGCGCCGAGCTGCGGCAGATGCACTCGAACGAGACGATCAGGGTCACCCTGATCGAGCCGGGGATGACCGACACCCCGTTCTTCGAGGACCGGCCCCGAGGCGCGCTCGCGGACGCCGACATCGCGCGCGCCGTCGTCTACGCGCTGTCGCAACCCGAGCACGTGGACGTCAACGAGATCCTGATCCGCCCAACCTCCCAGCCGACGTAGTGACCGACCTCGCATTTGCCGGCCCGGTCGAGCAGGCCCTGAGAGTCCGCTCCGGGCAGGTGACTCCCACCGAGCTCGTCGACCTCTACCTGGAGCGGATCGAGCGGCTGGACCCTCACCTGAACTCGTTTCGCGCCGTGCTCGGCGAGCGCGCCAAGGCGGACGCGAAGCTGGTCGAGAGGCGGCTCGACGCGGGCGACGGCGGACGCATGCCCCTGGCCGGGGTGCCGATCGCGCTGAAGGACACCGACGACGTGGAGGGGGAGGTCACATGCTGGGGCTCGGCTGCATTCGACGAGCCCGCGAAGACGGACGGTGAGGTGGTGCGCCGCCTGCGCGAGGCCGGCGCGATCGTCATCGGCAAGACGAACCTGCCGGAGCTGGCGATCTGCGGGTTCACCGAGACCGAGAGGTGGGGCACGACCCGTAACCCGTGGGACACCACCCGCACCCCCGCCGGCTCCTCCGGGGGGTCCGCCGCCGCGGTTGCCGCGGGCCTCTGCTCCGCCGCCTCCGCATCGGATGGCGCCGGATCGATCCGCCTGCCCGCGGCGTTCTGCGGAGTGTTCGGGCTGAAGCCACAGCGCGACCGGATCAGCCTTGCCCCCGTCCGCGAGCACTGGCACGGCCTGTCGGTCGCCGGGGCCGTGACCCGGACCGTGGCCGACACCGGCCTTTGGCTCGACGTCTGTGCCGGCGGCGTCCCCGGCGGCCCGCCCGACGCCGAGCACACGTATCTGGCGGCGGCGAAAGCCTCGCCACGGCGCCTGCGGATCGCGTGGTCGGTTAAACCGCCACGCCTGATGGCGCCGGCGATCGTCACCGACGAGGTGAAGGGTGCGGTCGAGGACACCGCCCGCCTGCTTCGTGGCCTCGGCCATCAGGTCGAGCGGCGCGATCCCGACTGGGGCCTGGTCGGGAACAACATCAGCGCGCGGTACCTCAACGGGATCACCGAGGAGGTCCGGCGCGTCGCTCGCCCGGAGCGCCTCGAGCGCCGCACGCGCCAATTCGCCCGGCTGGGCAAACCGCTGGGCAACCGCGTCCTGCGCCGGGCTCGCCGCCAGGAGGGTCCCGACGCCCGCCGCATCCTCTCGATCTTCGAGCACGCCGATGTGCTGATCACGCCCGTCACCGGCGAGCTGCCGTTCGAGGTCGGGCGCTGGAAGGGCAAGGGGGCCCTGCAGACCGTGGTCGGAATGAGCCGCAGCTATCCGTTCGCCGCGGTCTGGAACCACATCGGCAACCCCGCCGCATCCGTGCCGGCTGGATTCAGCCAGCGGGGACTGCCGCTGGCCGTCCAGCTGATCGGCAGGCCCAGCGACGAGGGCACCCTGCTCCAGCTCGCGGCCCAGCTCGAGGCAGAGCGGCCCTGGGCGGGCATGCGCCCGCCGGTCAGCTGACCGCCTGAGCAAATAGATTGCCGCATCACCCGCCACGTCGTGCCACCAAGGGAGACCGACTTTGACCCGTGCGCTCAGGACCTTTGCCACCGTCGGGGCCGCCGCGGCGCTGGTCGCCGGCTGTAGCTCCTCCGAGACCAAGAACGAGTACGTCGACACCGTCAACGAGATCCAGACCAGCGCCCTGGAGGCGTTCAACCAGGCGACCGCGGCGACCCCGGAGAGCCAGAAGGAGCTTGTGGATCAGCTCGAGGCGGGTGAGGAAGCATTGGCCGACGCGGTCACCCGCCTCGAGGAGGTCGAGGTCCCCGACGAGGCGGAGACGGATCACCCCGCCCTGATCGCGGGCATCGACGAGCTGCGCGAGCTCTTTGCCGAGACCGCCACGAAGGCGAAGAAGGGCAGCGCGGGGGACACGCTTGACGCGGTCACCCGCCTCAGCACCGACGGCACCAAGATCGGCACGCGGATCGACGACGCGATCAGCCGGATCAACGAGGCCCTGGGCGCCGCCTGAGCCGGATCCGCGCCCCGGCTACTCGTCGCCGGGCGTCGCCGGCGTCATCGACCGCGCGCTCGCCCCGCGCCGCACCAGCCTCGGCGCGAGGATCCGCAAGGCCGCCGGGAGCCAGTAGGCGCGCGGCACATAGCGCTCGGCCTTGCCCCCGGGACCCGCGTCCATGATCGCCTCGGCGACCTTCTCGGGCTTCGAGACGAGCCAGCGGGTCATCGCCTTGGCGCGGAGCTCCGCCTGCGGGAAGCCCTCGGTCGCGACGAAGCCGGGCATGACGAGGCCGACGTGGACGCCATGTTCCGCTTCCTCCAGGTGGAGCGCGTCCGACCAGCCGATCAGCGCGAACTTGCCCGCCGAGTAAGCGCCGGAGTTCGCGCGGCTGACGCGGCCCGCCGTCGATGACACGTTGACGATCGCGGCGGGCGCCGACCGGCGCAGGATCGGCAGCAGGGCTTCCGTCAGCCGCACCTGGGCGTCGAAGTTCAGCTCCATGTGGCGCTTGACGTTCTCCCAGCCTGTCTCCGCAAAGCGGCCGCGCCAAGCCGCACCGGCGTTGTTCACCAGCAGGTCGAGCCGCCCATGGCGCGCCTCGACGACCTCGGCGATCTGGGCCGGGGCATCGGCGTCGGTCAGATCCGCCGCGACCACGGTCGCACCGCCAAGCTCGTCGGCCAGACTCTTCAGGCGCTCCTCCCGCCGGGCGACGAGCACGAGCTGCGCGTCCGTCTCGCGGGCGATGCGCCGAGCGGTTGCCTCGCCGATGCCACTGGAAGCGCCTGTGACCAGAGCGATCACCCCCTAGCCTCCGGCGGGACACGCTTGTTTCGCGGCTTGCGCCGCTCACCCAACATAAGCGGGTGAGGGGAATCGAACCCCCGTCACCAGCTTGGGAAGCTGATGCTCTGCCATTGAGCTACACCCGCGGGGGTTGGTCATTCTAAGGCCACGGCGCGGTCTCCTGTTTAGGCTCAGGCCATGAGCGGGAAGTCGTTCGCCGCCGTGATGGCCGTGATGGCCGTCGTCGCGCTGCTGACGTTCGGCGTAGTCAGCAAGGGCAGCAAGGCCCTCGAGGTCGGCGAGGTCGCGCCGATCGCGGAGCTGCCGGCGCTTGCGGGCGACGGCGACCCGCGAGCCGGGACCAGCGAGTCGATCGCCGACTACCAGGGCCGGTGGGTCCTGCTCAACACCTGGGCGTCGTGGTGCGATCCGTGCAAGGACGAGGTGCCGGACCTGACCGCGTTCCAGGACGAGCACGGCGGCGCCGAGTTCACGATCGTGGGCGTCAACTCGCAAGACGGCACCGAGGACGCGCTCCAGTTCGAGCGCGAGTACCGGATCAACTACCCGTCGATCCGCGACGGGTCGGGCGGCTACGCGGACGACCTCGGCATGTCCGGGGTTCCGGAGAACGTCCTGATCGATCCGCAGGGCGAGGTCGCCTTCGTCTTCCGCGGGCCGCTGGACGCCGAGATGCTCGACCGGCAGGTCCTGCCGCTGATCGAGGGTGGCGCAGCGTGAGGCGCCTTATCGCTCTCGCCGTGGCGCTGTCGCTGGTCCTCGCAGGTGTCGCCTGGGCGCAGGAGGCGGAGCCCCGGACCACACTCCCCGACGTCGAGGACGAGGTGATGTGCCCCGTCTGCGGCACGACGCTCGAGCTGGCGACGGAGGCGCCGCAGGCCAACCGGCAGCGCGAGCTCATCCGCGGCCTGATCGCCGAGGGCATGACGAAGGAGGAGATCAAGGATGTCCTGGTCGCCGAGTACGGGCCGGAGGTCTTGGCGGTGCCGGACACCAAGGGCTTCGACTTGGTCGCGTGGCTCGCCCCGGGGGCAGCGATCCTGGCCGCCGGGGTCGCGATCTTCCTCGGGCTCAGGCGCTGGCGGCGCGACGCGCGCGCGGACGCAGCCGCCGGTCGCGGCGGCGGTTTCGCGGAAGCGCCGCTCGGCGAGGCCGATGCCAAGCGCCTGGATGCGGACCTGAAGCGCTACGAGCCGTAGGCTCGGCCGCTCCGCTCCGCCTCCAGCGAGTCGAGCGGCGCGAAGACGATGCAGCCGGTCCGGCTTCGGTGACCGAGGAGCGCGTTCGGGATGCCGAGCGCCTCGCAGCCGGCGTCGTCGCGGACGGCTACCACCAGGAGCGAGAGGCCGAAGAACAGCCAGATCGCGCCGCCGTCGATCGCCGTGACGAAGGTGAGCGCGGTGGCGGTCGCGATGATCAGGATCAGAGCGCTTAGGTGGACTGCCCAGGTTGCCTGGGAGGTGGAGTGCATGCGCCGGTCCGATGCCACGAGCCTGGCGACGGCAGCCGTGAGCAGCCGATGCAAGACGAGTGCGATGGCAGGCAAGACGAGGAGCGCACCCGCTGCGTCCCACGCCGACAGGCCGCGACTCGCGATCGGCACCACGATGAGACTCACCCCCGCGACGACGCGGGCGGTGGTCCCAACCGGGCCGATGGCGCGCTGGTTCCTGAACCCTGACATCAGTTGTTTGTTATATCATCTACTTCGCATATGGCGATTGCCGAACCACTTGACGCTCCATTCCGGATCTCGGGCTCCCCTAGCGAGCCTGAGCTTCTTGCCAAGTACTTCCGGGTCCTCGCCGACCGCGGGCGACTTCGCATCCTGGAGGAGCTGGCGGCGGAGGGCGAGCTGTCGGTCGGCGCCCTCGCCCAACGCCTCGGCCTCTCCCAACCGAACGTCTCGAACCACCTCGCCTGCCTTCGCTGGTGCGGATTCGTCGCGACGCGGCGCGAGCACCGGACCGCTTACAACCGGATCGCCGACCCGCGGGTGATGCGGCTGATCGGAGTCGCGCGTGAGCTGCTCGAGATGAACGAGGAGCACGTTGCATCGTGTCGGCGGGCGTGAGGCCAGGGTCCGTGAAGGTCGAGCTCCTCTACATCGACGACTGCCCGGGCCACCGCGCCCTGGCGCCCCGGCTGCGCCGGTTGCTCGACCGCGCGGGCGTCGGGGACGAGATCGAGCTTCAGCGGATCGACTCCGAAGAGGACGCGCGCCGCGTTCGCTTTCTTGGCTCGCCGACCGTACGGGTCGATGGCCGCGACATCGAGCCGGGGGCCGAGCGACGCCGGGACTGGGGGCTCAAGTGCCGCCTCTACCGTGGCCGGGAAGGGCTCGTGGGCGTGCCCGCCGACGAGCTGATCCTTGCCGCCCTGGGGTCTGATGAGCGGGAGTGACACCGAGACGTCGGGAGTGAAGGTCCCCCCGCCCCTCTACTTCGTGGCGGGGTTCCTGGCCAGCGTCGGGCTCGAGGCGGCGATGCCCATCGATCGCCCACCCCTGCCGATCACGCTCCTCGGCGCGGCGATCGGCATCGCCGGCTGGCTCGCCCTCGACGGCGCCGCCATGCTCTCGTTCATCCGGGCACGGACGAGCATGATCCCGATGAAGCCGAGCAGCGCCCTCGTCAGGACCGGCCCCTACCGCTTCACCCGCAACCCGATGTACGTCGGCATGGCCGCGCTCTACCTGGGCCTCGCATTCGCGCTGGGCTTCATCTGGCCACTGATCGTCCTGCCCTTGGTGCTCGTCGCGATCGACCGGCTCGTGATCGCGAAGGAGGAGGCATATCTGGCGCGGCGCTTCGAACAGCCGTATCGCGACTACATGGAACGGGTCCGGCGTTGGCTGTGAGTGCCGGCCGGACTACCCGCCGGCGGTAACGGCAATCACGGCGATGGTGGGGGCGCTGATAATGGCGTCTCCCTGCGCTTGGTTGCAGACGAGAGCCACGTCATGCTGACCAGGTGACAAGGACGGTGATACGTCGGTCCACGCAAAACCGTCTACAGCATTGGGGTTGGACGAGTTTAGGAGATCACCCGGCTGGGTGAATGCTGGCGCGTCTACGCCATCAATTCGGATCTCGCATTGCGAACGAGCAATACCCGGTGCGTTTGCTGCAAGCCCACCGGTAGCCATGACCAATAGTCGGCTACTTCGCTTCAGAGGAATTTGAACATCCACGCAATCAATGAATGCGCTGCTTGAGGGGTCACAGTTCCCCGCTTCTGAGCCGTGCAAAGCGATAAACCGGCTTGCCACCAACGCCCGCTCGTTGATCTCCCGTCCTCCGAGGGAATTCGGTCGCACGTCCTTGCCCCTAACCGCACGCCCATCTCGGAGATCCTGGCTGCGGATTGAATTGTCCTTGATGTCGCGACTACCGATCGAGTTGATCGCGTAGGCGCCCCCGGTCCCTGCCGCAAGCAGCAATGCAATGGTCGCCGTGACGTTCGCGTAGCTCAGGTGTCGTCTGATTCTCATCTTGCTTCCACAACCACTCGTCGCGCCCTAGTCTTGACAGAACGATACGGCCAGCTCGTCTCAGGGAGGACGCGTAGCCGGAACCGGATGCCGACATTGTTCACATAATGCGTGCCGAACTCGTAGGCGAAACGGTAGCGGCCGTCCGCGCGCGTGTAGAACGGATTTCGCACGGTGGACCAGCGGCGGCTGTCGGCGTCCTGGTACTGAAGCTGAACCAGCTTGCCGCGGTCAGGGATCCTGGCGCCCACGTGGCGGACCCTGCCCTTGAACACAGCCTTGCGCCCCTCCCTGACCCGATCCCGACGCACTCCAAAGCGCGCTCCCGTCTTGACGCTCATTCGCCCGACCCTCTCACTGGTCCCCAGGTACCGCGCATCGCCCGCGTAAGTCGCTGTGATCCGGCGTGACGGCCCGGCCGGGTTCCCGGACTCCCAGCGGCCGTTCTCATCGGTCATCACGGTGCGGGTGCGGCGGTCGATCAGGGCGCCGTCTCCGAAGTACTCATCGACGACCACCGGCTGGTTTGCCAGCGGCTGCCCGGCGGCCGAGAGCAGGCGACCTGCCGATGTGAGGGATCGGCCGTATTGCACGACCTGATTCTCGCCGCCACCGGGCCCGAGCCGGGTGGTCAGCTTCACCCCCGACCGAAGCGGGAACTGAAGGACCATCGGCAGGCCATCCTCGCGAAGGATTGTCGCCGCAGAGTTCCCGGCAACGTCCGTCGCTTGGACCACGAACTCGTAGCTGCCGGGCTCCTCGGCAGCTGAGTCGACGCGAGCTCTGAGCTCGTCGGCCGCTTTTTGCGTTGGCAGCGGCCGCCACGCCAGGGTCCCAGTCCGCCGAAAGAAAATGGTGCCGCTCGCGAGTCCGGAGTGAGGATCATCAACGAATGCGCGGATCAACTCAGGGTCTTCAAGTGCTTGCGGGGTGAAGGCCAAACTCGGAGGTAGGTTGTCGACGCGAACTGTCTCGGACGCACAGGCTCTGTCACCAGCGAGGTCAAAGCCGCAAACAACCAGAGCGTTTGTGCCGTTTTCCCAAGGTTCACCGGCTGCGATATCGTGTATGCCAGTAGCCCGGAACGGACATGGATCAAGGCGCACGACTATTTCTGGCGCATCAAGGACTCCGTTGCAGGGAACCCTCTGATCAAGTACGGATTCCGCGTTGACGCTCGCCTGAATCCTCCTCATTCCGGATCCTACATCGGTCGCCTCGACCGTCAAATCCTGGCTCCCCCGCAACCACCCCCCGCTGACCACGGAGCCCCCGACCTCCAGCTCAGGATCGACCAGATCCACAACCTCCAGGCGTACGTTCCGCACCCAGGTCTTCGCACGGTCGGATTCCAGGCAGCGGTGACCGCCCTCGCAGGCAAGGCTGGCCACGAAGCGCTTCTGGCTCGGGCCCCTCCAGGTGAATGCGCCGAACGGGTCGGGGTCGGTGTCGCCGGTCGCGATGCGATTGGTGGGCTCGCCCCTCGCGTCGGCCATGTAGAGCCTGGGGATATGGCCCTGGTGGCGCTGGAGCCTGGCCTGGACCCTGACGCCAACGATCCCCAAACCCTCGGGAGCGCTCCACACCCACCGCCGGCCCTGTCCCGGATTCACCGAGTGCGCGTTCTCGACCTTGAGGGCGAAGTCGCCCGACGCCTTGATGCAGTGATTACGCGTCACGTAAGCGCTCGACCCGACCGGGACGGCGGTCTTGTCGCGGTTGAGCGAATCGCACTGAATGACCTGAAAGGTTGCTCCCGCCCCCAGGGCGGAGCCCGCCAGGGCAAGGTAAACGGTCACGGAGACGCCGGACGCGGCTAGCCACCTCATGGGCCGAACTCCTCTGTCGTCGCGGTGGAGGCCGAGGACGTACCGCTGCCGGACGCCGTCGGCGACGCGCCGGACTCGACTCCGAATTCGGTGACCGCCGGCGGGGTTTCGGGTGCGAGCACCGGCTCCGCTTGGGCGACGTGAGCCGGCTCGCGTGTTGAGGTGTCGTCAGCCACCGGGGGTGGGGCGTCCACCGCCGTCTGGGGAGGCACGGCAATCGGCGGAGCCGGCAGCGGGCCATTCGCAATCTCCCCCGAGACGATCCGCCTTACGGGCTTCCCGTCGCTCTCGGCTATCGGGGTCGGCAGCACCCCGGTGGCCACACACGCGGTTGCAGCCACTCCTCCGCCAAGGCAGGCGAGGCTGACTTTCGCCGCCGTCCCAAGGCCGGTCAGCTTGGCGGTTACACCGGCTGCGGCTGCTCCGGCTCCCCGGGCCTGCGTCGCCCCCGCGATCGCATCACTCGGATCGGATCGGGAGAAGACGCCCGCGGCCGTATCCCTGACTCTGTCTGCTGCACCCCCGAGCCGTTCAAGCAAGGTCGCCTCAGTGTCAAGCGCTTCCAGAGCCCCGGGAAGGGCGATGGCCGAGCCGAGGTCGTGAAGCTGACCGGTCAGCTTGCCCACGAACTCATGGCAGTGACGACAGTGCGACAGGTGATGCTGAGCCTGGATGGTCTGGTCGGGATCGGCGATCCCGGCCGCGTAAGCCTTTAACACTGGTTCGCGCTCCTGGCACCAGCGACCTTCCTCGACGAGCTTGATCCTGCTTGCCAGCTCGTCAACCCCGCGCGTCACCTCCTTGCGGTAAGCGCGAGGCGACAACCCGTCCACCATCCCGCACACCTCTTTCGGATCCAGCCCCCACCCGTATCGCAGGAGCATCACGGCTCGGCGCCGCGGCGGCAGGCTGGAAAGAACATCCTTCGTGATGTTGTCGTCCTCCCGCGCAGCCGCCGTGTCCTCAGGCGTATCCCCCAGCTCGGCGACCGAGCCCGCAGCCTCCAAGGGCGCAATCGGCTTGCGCTTGCGCCGCCGAATCTCCTTGCTCGCCTGATTTGCGACGGCGGTCAGCAGGTAGCTCCTGATGGCCTCGTCGTCAAGCTCGGCGTGGCGGCGCTGGAGCGCGCGAAGAGTTCCCACCCATGCGCTCGAATACAGGTCGTCAATCTCGTCCTCGGCAAACGCCGAGCCGTAAGCGCGACGAATCAGCCCTCCGGCGGGGCGGCGCAGCTCCGCATAAAGCACGCTCGCCCGCCGATGCCAAGCGACGTCCTCAGCCTCACCTGCGCACGCGGGCGGGCTCCGGCGAATCGTGGCTGCGGTGGTCTTGCTACCCATCCTTGTGTACCCAAGAACCCCGGGAGCGTCTCCTGCGCCCCGGCGTCGACAATCGTGCGCCGTGAAACTAGGGGAGAAGTTGCGGTGCCCTCGCCGGTAACTCGCCTTCGGCTCGCAAATAGCGAATTATTTCTTGGACTCGGCGCTGAGTGAGGAGTTTTATTGGCATAGCCAATAGAACTCCGCAGTCGGCTGGCCGCGGCGGCGGGCGACCTCGCGGGGTCGGCGCTGGGACGCGCTACCGCGCTCGCGCGACGAAGACCCGGTGGCCCGGGACGTAGCCGTCGCGGCCGTAGCCGCGGCGGATCTGGACGCGGAAGCGGGCTTCCCGCAGGAGCTCCGCGACCTCGCGGGCCGGCCAGAGGCGCAGGCGGTGGACCTCCTCCGTGCGGCGGTAGGTGGCGCCGCCCTCGATCTTGCGGAAGGTCGTGATCCGGCGCTGGAGGCGCTCGCCTACCTTGTCCTCCTGGGCGGTGTAGAGGATCGCCCAGTCGTCGCCGACGCGGTAGCTCGACGCCTCGCCGCCGGGCACGCGCCCCGGGGTCGCCAGGTCGAAGACGAAGTAGCCGCCGGGGCTGATCGACGCCCGTACCCGGCCGAACAGGTCCTGGAGCTCCGCCTTGGTGCCGTTGGCGGCGCCGACGTAGCCGAAGACCTCGCCGATCGCCAGCACGCAATCGCACTCGGGGATCTCGCCATTGGTCCAGGAGCCTGAGCGAAAACGTGCCCGGGGCGCCCGGGCGTGCGCGATCTCGATCATCGCCCGGGAGGCGTCGATTCCGATCACGCGGTGGCCCGCTTCGGAGAGCGCGGCGGCGGTCGCGCCGGAGCCGCAGCCGAGCTCGACCACCCGGGCGCCCTCCACCCCGCGCTCGCCCAAGAGGCTGACCACCAGCGGCGTCGCCCGCTCCGCCATGTCGAGAAAGCCCGCGTCGTGGACGTAGGCCAGATCCTTGCCGTAGTCGCTCATCGCGAACCGTCTGCCCTAAGTCACCGAAACGTAAGCGATGAACGCGCCGAAGAGCGCCGACCAGGCGACGATCGCGGGCCAGGCGAAGCGGCCGCGACGGTGGAGGACGACGTAGGCGAGCACGCCGCCGGCCAGGCCCAGGCAGCCGGAGACGATCGCGAAGCGGTTGAGATCCCAATCGGTCAGGGCCAAGCCGAAACATATTGGGACAGTCGACTGGAAGACCATCGCGCCGGTGATGTTGCCCAGGGCGAGCGAGTCCTTGCCCTCGCGCACCCAGAAGAAGCTGTTGGCCTTCTCCGGCAGCTCGGTCGCGAGCGGCGCCAGGATCAGCGAGAGGACGAGGGCGGAGATGCCGACCTCCTCGGCGAAGTGGAGCAGCTCCTCGACGAAGAGGTGGGCACCGCCGACGATCGCCGCCAGGCCGAGGAAGAGCTGGAGCAGGATCAGCTTGCCCGTCGGGTCGTCGCGGTTGGGGGTGCGATCCAGGATCAGCGGGCCGATGTCCTCGACCTCCTGGACGTCGCCGCCGGAGCGCAGGGTCCGGCGCACGTAGGAGGCGTAGGCGAGCGCGAAGACCAAGATCAGCGGGATCTGGAGGGCGTCGGGCAGATCGAGGCCGCCGACCAGGAGCGCGAGCCCGAAGAAGATCAGGAAGAAGACGAGGTCGCGCTCAAGCGTCGGCTTATGCGCCGTCAGCCTCGTGCCCTGCTCGCGGCGGTTGCGATAGATCAGAGCCGAGGTGCCGACCAGCGCCATCGCGATCGTCGCGAGCAGAAAGGGCGCGCCGATGATCGCGCCGACGGCGACGTCCTCGGAGCCCTCGGCCGCTCCGATCACGGCGACGATCGGGATCAGCGTTTCCGGCATCGCGGTGCCGACGGCAGCGAGGAGCGAGCCGACCGCTCCCTGTCCCATCGCCAGCCGGTGCCCTGCCCACTCGACGGCGTTGGTGAAGATCAGCGCCCCGGCCAGGATGACGGCGAAGCTGACCAGAAGCAGGAGGAAGGCACCCATCGGGACGGATGAACCTACCTACTCGGCGCCAAGGCGCTAGGCCTCTAGGCGTAGAGGAAGGCGAGCGCAAGGACGAGGTAGACAGCCAGGAGCTGCACTCCTTCAAACCAGTTCGACTCGCCGTCCTGGGTCACGTAGCTTGCGATCAGGACGGCGATCAGGACGCCGCCAAGCTCGAACCCGTTGAAAACCAGCGGCATCGGGCTGGGGCCGATCGCGAACGACAGCAAGACCAGGATCGGCGCCACGAACAGCGCGATTTGCGCTGCGGAGCCGATCGCGATGTTCACCGCCAGGTCCATCTTGTCCTTCTTCGCGACCAGGATCGCGACCCAGTGCTCGGCGGCGTTGCCGACCACCGCGACGATGATGATGCCGACGAAGAACTCGCTGATCCCGATCGTCTCCGACGCCTCTGAGATCGAGCCCACCAGGATCTCCGAGACCAGGCCGACCGCGACGCCCGCGATCGCCAGCATCGCCACGCAGCGCTTGACCGACCAGCCGAAGCCCTCGTGCTCCTCCTCGGCATAGGGCGGGTTGAAGATCGACCTGTGGGTGCGCATCGAGAACAGGAGGCCCGCCAGGTAGGTGAGGCCGAGCACGATCGCGACCCCCACCGAGAGCTCCTCCAGGTCGGGCCCGAAGTCGACGATCTCGGCGTTGACCGACGGCAGGCCGCCACCCGCGACGAGCGCGTAGATCGCCGGCATCAGCAGCGCCGCGACGGCGAGGAACAACATCGTCGCCTGTGCGCTCGCCGCAGTGCGGTTGAAGAGCTGCTGCTTGCGGCCGATGCCGCCGACGAACATTGAGAGTCCCAGGACGAGCAGCAGGTTGCCCAGGATGGAGCCGATGATCGACGCCTTCACCACCTCTTGGAGGCCCTCGGCCAGGAGGAAGATGGCGATGATCAGCTCCGCCGCGTTGCCGAAGGTGACGTTCAAAAAGCCGCCGATCCCGGGCCCCGAGCGGGCGGCCAGCTCCTCGGTCGCAAGGCCCATCAGGGCGGCGGTCGGAATGATCCCCGCTGCGGCGCAGGCGAAGATCAGGGTCGGCGAGGCGTGCGCCACCTCGAGGATCACCGCGAGCGCGATGAACGGGGTCAGCAGATACGGCCAGCCCTGCGCAGAGAAGAGGAATCGGCCCACGGGACCGGCAAGCCTAGCCGGGCCGCTTGGCGCGCCGCGGCCTACTCGGGGGTTATCGAGTAGGCCGCGACGGTGCTCGAGACCTCGTAGGCGATCAGCAGCATCGGATCGCCGGTCGGGCTCTTGCGGGCCGGAACCACAAGCGCGCCCTCGGGGCCCAGATCGGCCTCGCGCGTGTTCAGGTAGGCGTCCGCGTATGTCGCCTTGCCCCTGCGGGCCTCGAGGTCATAGGCATAGATCCCTCCCGAGCGCTCGGCGGCCACGAACGCGTACTTGCGGCCGGCGACCCGGCCCACGGCAAGTGCCTCCGGCTCGGGACCCTTGTCGTCGGAGCGGTTGTCGACGGCGCTCCCCGGGACGTTGCTCTTGTTGAAGTTGGCTGCGTCCAGCCTCGCGGCCAGTCTCTCGAGCTGGCCCCCGGTGTCGTAGGCGACCCTCCCCCCGGCGCCGAGGATCGACAGCGAACGCCCCCCGAACGCATAGAGCTTGTCGTAGTCGCCGTCCCCGTCCGTGTCCCCCTGCGTGTTCGTCACCTTCAGCTCGCCGAGCTGATCGGGGTCGCCCGCGCCGGCGGGAAACGCGGTCGGGTCCAAGGCCAGGTCCGCCACCTCGGCCTGCTCGCTGAAGAACGCGAAGTCGCGAGCGTCGCCCTCGTTGGCCGTCGCCACGTAGATCCTCCGGTTCTTTCGCTTGCCCAGCGCGTACGCGGCGATCGCGTCCGGCTGGTACATCCCGAAAAGGTTGTCCCACGAGCGCAGCAGGATGCCGCCGTCGTCGCCGTTCGAGGTGTCCAACCTGGATCGCGACCAGTCCTTGAAGCCGAGGCCCCGCACCACCCTGAACCTGGCGGTTGGGATGTCGAGGATCCCGACGGCGTTGGCCTCCTGAATCGAGACGTAAGCGGTCCTGCCCTGGGTGGTGACGTACTCGGGCTCGAGGTCCTGGGCGATGCTTGCCCCGGGCGTGAATGTCCTGACCGGGCCGCGCAGCGCCACGCCGCCGAAGCCGGCGTGGCGGACGATCATGTCATCCAGGCCGCCACGCATGTCGATCACCGTCACCGTGCCGGGCGGATCGACGATACCGTCGTCGGAGGGCTCGCCTTCGTTCGCGACGAGCAGGAAGTTGCCGTCGGCGGTGAAGGTGAGCATGTCGGGCAGCGCCCCCGCGCGGACCGAGCCCAGCCGGACACCGTCGGTGCCGAAGAACTGAACGCTGCCCGTCTGCTGCGGGGTCGCGCCCTCCTGGGCGACGGCCACGAGCCCGTCGTGGATCGCCACCGAGTTCGGCCCACCGCCGAACGGGGTCATCTCGATCGAGCCGATCGCCGCGCCGGGCGCCGCGGGATCGGTGAAGTCGTAGATATCGACGCGGTTGTCGGTCGCGTTGGTGACGAACACCCGGTTCGAGGCCGGGTCGAAGGCCGCGATCTCGGCCTTGCCCTCGCCGCCGGGCGGGGTCGTCCGCCCCAAGAACGTGAGATCAACCTCCCGGGGAGGCCCGGCGAGCGCCGCCGGAGCCATCGCCGCGCCGGCGACAAGCGTGGACAGGAACACGGAGACGGCGCGGCCTGCGCCAGGTGGTGCCTTCATCGAAGTGGAACCTAGGCCCGGGGCGGGGCGGGGATGTGAGCAAGCGGTGAACGAAGCACAAAGACCGAGGCCCCGGCTCGAAGGAGCCGGGGCCTCCGCCCTACGGATGTGTGCGAGGCGCTACCCGAAGCACTCGGCCAGCGCGGCCGAGTCCTGGCCCGCCGCTTCGACGCATGCCTGGAACTCCGGGTCGGTCGGATCGGCCGGCAGGCCGGAACCACCCGGGGGCAGGCTGCCGCCGGCGCCGAGCCCGCCGAGCGCGCTCAAGCCCTGGATCTGCTCGAGGATCTGCTGCTCGGAAGCGCCGAACTGGCCGAGCAGGTCGTCGAGCGGCTGGGTGTCGGTCGGGGCCGCGATCTCCTGCTCCGAGTTGGGATCGGAGATCCCGAACGAAACGGTGAAATCGAGGCCGTCGATGCCCTGCGCGCTCAGCTGCTCGACGTCGTCAGCGTTGAACGTGAAGTCGAGCTGGCGGAACGCCTTGTCGTCCTCGGCGACGAATACGTCAACCGACGCGTCGAGGCCTTCGAGCTGCGCCGGGTCGAACGGAACCGACCCTTCGGCCGCGCCGGACTCGGCCAGCGCAGCGAAATCGAGGTCGCCGGAGACGTGGATCGCCGACTCGCCGTCAATGTCCTCGGTGCCCTCGTTCTCCAGATTGGAGAGAGCGTCGATGAACTGGTCGGGGTCGTCCTCCGCCTCCGGGGTTTCCTCCGCTTCGGAAGCGGCGGCGATCAGCGGCTCGATCTGCGAGTAGAGCTCGTCGCTCGCCGCGTAGTTCGTGTCCTGGTAGTTGACGAACAGCGTGTCGTCGGCCAGGCCCATGCCACCGTCGAAGTTGAACGAGAAGGAGCCGCCCGGTACGTCCGGCAGGTTCTCGGCGTTCACGTCGACGTTGGCGTCCAGCTGAAACTCGGGCTGCTCGCCCTCCCCGCCCCCGGAGAAGGGGCCGGTGATGTCAGCCTCGATCGAGCCCGACTGCTCGCCAGCGAGGGAGCCGGAGAGGCCGATGTTGATGACGCCGGACTCGTAGTCCACGTTCTGGCTGAAGGACTCGCGCAGGACCTCTGCCGGGTCCTCGTCGCTGTCGCCGCCACAGCCCACGGCGATCCCCGCGAACATGGCCAGCGCGCCCCCGACCAAAAGCTTTCGTGTGCGATTCACGTTCAGAAATCCCCTTCAATTCGGTTTTCGGTAGTTCGCAAGGTAGCGGAGCCAATCATCTAGGGTCATTCGCGCACCTTGACCGCGCCCAGGACCATCCTCTACACCGGCAAGGGCGGCGTCGGCAAGACATCCGTCGCAGCCGCTACCGCCAGGCTGTGCGCTCGGCGCGGTCATCGCACCTTGCTCATGTCGACCGACCCGGCGCACAGCCTCAGCGACTCGCTTGAGCTGCCGCTTGGCCCGGACCCGACGCCCGCCGGCGACAACCTGTGGGGTCAGGAAGTCCAGGCCCAGCGCGAGATGGAGGCCAACTGGGGCCAGATGCAGGGCTGGCTCGTCGGGCTCCTGGCGGACCGCGGGGTGATGGACATCGCCGCCGAGGAGCTGTGCGTCCCGCCAGGCACGGACGAGCTCTTCAGCCTGCTTCAGATCAAGAACCACCACGAGTCCGGCGACTTCGACGTGATCGTCGTCGATTGCGCCCCAACGGGCGAGACGCTGCGGCTCCTCTCGTTCCCCGAGATCGCGCAATGGTGGCTGGAGCGGGTCTTCCCCCACGAGCGCAAGCTGATGTCGGCCGCCCGGCCCCTGGCCAGGACGATCCTGGACGTCGAGCTCCCCGGCGAGCAGGTCTTCGCCGAGGTCAACCACCTGGTCCGCAACCTGATCGCGATGAACCGGATCCTCCGCGACCGTGAGCGCGCCTCGATCCGGTTGGTGATGAACGCCGATCGAATGGTGGTGAAGGAGGCCCAGCGCACATTCACCTACCTGAATCTCTATGGCTACCTGACCGACGCCGTGGTCGTCAACCGCCTGTTTCCCAACGAGGTCGGCGACGGTTACTTCGGCGAGTGGCGCCGCCGCCAGGCGAAGCGGCTCGAGGAAATCGAAGCCGGCTTCGCCCCCGTGCCCGTGCTGCGCGCCCGCTACTTCGACGAGGAGGTGGTCGGCCAGGCGATGCTCGACCGCCTCGGCGAAGAGCTGTTCGGCGCCGGCGACCCCAGCGTCCACCTTCACACCGAGATCGCCCAGACGTTCGAGCAGGACGACCAGGGGCGCACCACCATCCGGATCCGCGTCCCGTTCGCAGAGCGCTCGCAGATCTCACTGAAGAAGGCCGGATCGGAGCTCATCATCGGGGCCGGGCGCGAGAAGCGGACTATCATCCTGCCCCCCGCGCTCGCCCGCCGTACCCCTGCCGGGGCCAAGCTGACGGACGGCGCTCTCGTGGTGAGCTTCGACGATGACGGACCCGAACGCCAACAACCCGAACGGCCCAGGGGCCGCGACCCAGAGCGAGTCTGAGCGCGAGCGAGTCGATCGCGCCACCGCCGCCCTCCGCGAGCTGCTGGCATCCCATCAGACGTCCGCGGACGCAAAATGCCTTGACTTCTGCCCGATCTGCCGGGCGGCCGACGTCCTGCGCGCGACCTCCACGCCGGAGCTCCGCGAGCAATGGCAGGTCGTGCAGCGCGAAGCCCTCCTGACCCTGAAGACGGTGGTCGACCGCCAGGTCGAACGCCTCGACCACGAGCCGGCGGACTCCGGAGCCGCGGTCGAGGACATCCCGATCGACTGAGCAACTCCGCCGGAAGCCTCGGCTCCGCCTACGATTCCGTCGGGTCAGGGTTCGTTACGGGGAGGCAGGTCGTAAGCGAGTGACCAACGTCACACGCCGTGAACGCCGCCCCCGCGTAACCTTCGTCACATGGGAGACACCTGCACCGCCTGCGGAACCGACAACCCGGCGCAGGCCCGGTTTTGCATGTCGTGCGGTCAAGCGATGTCTCCGCGCTGCGGGAACTGCGGCGCTGAGAACCCGCCGGGCGCCAAGTTCTGCATCGAATGCGGGAGCGGGATGTCGGGGGCGATCGCGACCCAGGCGCCCGCTGCGCTGCCCGGGCCCGAACTGCCGGAGGAGCGACGCACCGCCACGGTGCTCTTCGCCGACCTCTCCGGCTACACGGCTGTCGCGGAGCGGATGGATCCGGAAGCGCTGAAGTCGATGGTCAACCAGGCCCTCCAGCGACTCGGAGACGAGGTCACTCGCTTCGGGGGGAGCGTCGACAAGTTCATCGGCGACAACGTGATGGCGGTCTTCGGCGCCCCGGTCGCGCACGAGGATGACCCGGAGCGTGCCGTCCGCGCCGCGCTGGCGATGCAGAGCGCCATGGAGGAGATCAACGCCCGCATCGTCGACCCCGGGGTCGAGTTCGCGTTGCGGGTGGGAGTCAACTCGGGGGAGGTCCTGGCCGGGACGATGGGCGATGGCTACACGGTGATCGGCGACGCCGTCAACGTCGCCGCTCGCCTCCAGTCCGCCGCCCAGCCCGGGTCGGTCACCGTGGGCGAGTCGACCCAGCGCCTGACCCGAACGCGAATCGAGTACACGGAGCTGGAGCCGCTGACCCTGAAGGGGAAGGCGCAGCCAGTGCCCGCGTGGGAAGCGGTGCGGGTGCTGGTGGCCGGGACGATCGTCGCCCACGCCTCCACCCCCCTCGTCGGCCGCGAGGACGAGACGGCCCTGCTGACCTCCCTGTTCGAGCGGGTGATGACGGATGAGTCGGCCCACATGGTCACGGTGCTCGGCCAGGCGGGTGTCGGCAAGAGCCGCCTTTTACGCGAGCTCGCCGACCAGGTCGCCGGGCGCGATGAGACCGCGCTCGTACGCGTCGGCCGCTGCCCCGCGTACGGGTCGGGGCTCGCCTACTGGGCGCTCGGCGAGATCATCCGCGAGCAGTTCCAGATCATCGACTCGGACGACTCGAAAACCGCATGGGCCAAGCTCGGGGGCGGCATCGCGAAACTGTTCGAGGAGTCGAGTGCCGAGTCGGAGGAATCGCCGGAGCGCATGGCCGCAACGATCGCCCGCCCACTCGGCATCGAACTGCCCGACGAAGTCGTCGCCGAGCTCGTGCCCGAGGGCGAGGATCCGCAGCAGACCCGCGCTCGCCTGTTCTCAGCCGTCCGCTCCCTGGTCGAGGCGGCGTCGCGGACTCACCCCCTGGTGCTGGCGATCGAAGACATCCACTGGGCTGACGAGGGCATGCTCGACCTGATCGAGTACCTGGCGCGCTGGGTGCGCGGCCCGGCGCTCCTGGTTTGCCTCACCCGCGACGAGCTGCTCGAGCGCCGGCCCACCTGGGGCGGCGGCCGGCGAAACGCCACCACGATCACGCTCGAGCCCTTGGGGCCGGACGGCGCTCGCGATCTGGTCGCCACCTTGCTTGGCGAGGATGGCGACACAGGCGATCCCCAGCTCGTCGCCCGCGTCGCCGAGCGCTCGGGTGGCAACCCGCTGTTTGCCGAGGAGATGGTCAACCGGATCGTCGAGCGCGGCGAAGAGGGTGGCGGCACCCAGGCCTTGCCGGAGACGGTTCACGCCGTCCTCGCGGCGCGACTCGACAGCCTCTCCCAGGCGGAGCGCGGACTTATCCAGCATGCCGCGGTCGTGGGCCAGACCTTCTGGGAGGGATCCGTGGCCGGCATCGCCGGGGGCCCAGGCGAGGCGGGAAGCCTTTTGGGATCGCTGGCCGACAAGGACCTGATCGTCTCCAGCGCCGGCAGCCGCTTGGCCGGCGAGCGCGAATTCG
>JALZKA010000098.1 GCA_030859475.1 Actinomycetota bacterium | reverse complement strand
GTGCAATCTCGTCGGGGGTGCCGGCCAGGTAGCCGACGCGAACGCCGGGGCTGACCGTCTTGGAGAACGACGAGGCGTGGATCACGCGCCCCTGCCGGTCCAGCGAGAGCATCGTCGGCAGCTCGTCGCCGGCGAATCGCACCAGGCGATAGGGGTCGTCCTCGAAGATGGTGAACTCATGCTCCGCCGCAAGCTCGACCAGGCGGCGGCGCTTGGCCTCGGACAAGGTGCAGCCGGCCGGGTTGTGGAAGTTCGGGATCACATGCGCCAGCTTGACCGGCCCCGCCGCGAGCGCCGCTTCGAATGCCGCGAGCTCCAGGCCGTCGCTTTCCAGCGGTACCGGCACCAGATCCACCCCGGCCCGCCCGAGGAGCAGCAGGGTGCGGTCGTATGAGGGCTGTTCGACGATCACCCGGTCGCCTGGCTCCAGCGAGTGCTGGAAGAGGATCGCTGCCGCTTCCATCGAGCCGTTGGTGACCATCACCTGCGTGGGGTCGATCCCATGGAGGCCGGCGATCCAGCCTCCCAGGCCGGGATGGCCGCTCCCCGTGCCGTACGAGAGTGCCCGCTGCCAGTCTGATTCGAGAGCGGCGGCGGCCGCTTCGCGGACAGCAGCGGCGGGCAGGATGTCAGGGCTGGGCGCGCCGCGCGCGAAGCTGATCGTGTCAGTGGCCATCGGGCGATCGAGTATAGGAATGCGATCGGAGCGGCGCTAAGGGCAAACCTGAAGCTTGCGCTCCCAGCCGACCCGCCGCCCGTCGATCAGGCTGGCGCGGACTCGAAGCGTTACCGCCCCACTGCCGAGCTGCTCACGCTCGAGCCGCACCTCGAACGGGTTATCCGTGTCCGAACCGGCCCGCTGGCCGTCTACGAAAACCACGAGTTCATCCACCTCTCGGACGTCATCGCCCGCCAGGCCGACGGTGACCGGGGGCTGGGAGCATCCTTCGGGGTCCTGCTCGCCGCTCACCTCCACCGCAAGTGCGACCGGAATGCGACAGGTTTCTCCGACGCAGTTCCGGAGGGCCGCCAGCCGCTCCTCAAGCCGCCGGCCGACCATTGGATAGGGAGGGTTGTCGTTGGGCCGGTGCCGGCTTTCGAGCTGGTGCGGGTCTTTGTGCAGGTCGTAAAGCTCGCGTTCGCCCGTGTTGTGCTCCACCCAGAGGTAGCGATCGGTCCGAATGGCGTCGTATCGATCCGTTTCTATCAGCAACTCCCGACCGGTTTCGACCCACGGGTGCTGGACAACTGGCAGCAGCGAGCGTCCGTCGAGTTCATGCGTCGGCCGCGCCCCACTGATCTCCGCCACGGTTGCGGCGATGTCGGCGTTAATCGTCAGATCGCGGACGTTCACGCCCGCTGGCACGCCCGGGCCGCGCATAAGTAGTGGGACCCGGCTCGCCGGCTCATAGACGAGGGACTTGCCTTGCACGAGCCGGTGCTCGCCGGTGAAGAGGCCGTTGTCGGAAGTGAAGATCACGAACGTACGTTCCAACACCCCCTCTGCCCGCAGCGCCCGAGCCACCTTGACTACGCCCTCATCAACTGCGAGCAACGAAGCGAGACGGCAGCGGTGACGGCGAGTGAGATCTTTGATCGTCGAGCTGCTCATGCGCGGAAGCCGCCGGATCAACTTGGGTTTGTCGGAGACGTCGGCCTCGTTGAATGACGGTGGCCGGGGAAGGGGCGCGCCGCGAAATGCCTTGGCATGCCGAGGCGCAGGCTTGGCGCTGCGCAGACACCTGTGAAAGGGAGGCTGCGGCATGGGATCCGGACCACCAGCATGCGGCGCCGTGTAGTCGAGTTGTAGGTACAGGGGACCTCCGGCGCCGATGTGCTCGCCGATCAGCTGCACGGCCCGCCTGGTGAGCACGTCCTGTTTGAAGTCCCTGCGCTTGGCTCCGTACTTGACCCATCTGCCGTTCTGGTTCAGCGGGTAGTTGTAGACGGGGCTACCCGGAGCCGTATACCACTCGTCCCACCCGGGAGGAACAGCGTTGCCGGTTTTCTTGACGGTCGCGCCATAGTGATTCATAAACTTGCCCACGTGAGCAGTCGTGTAGCCGCGCGCCTGGAGCCAGACGGCCGTGGTGTTCTTGTTGTCGAATGCCGGATAACCACCCGCTGGAGTCAGGTTGCCGAGGACCCCGTGGTTGTGGGCGTACTGACCGGTGAGTAGCGTCGCGCGAGACGGGCAGCAGATTGGCCAGTTGACGTATTGCCGCTGAAAGGTCGCCCCTTGCTTGCCAAGGAGCCTGCGCGTGTTCTTCATCACTCGCAGCTGTTGAACAGTCTGATCGTCGGTCTGGATGACGATGATGTTGGGTCTTTGCGGAATCGATTCGGCAGCGGCTTTCCCGCCGCTGATGCCAGCACCGAGTGCCACAAGCACGCCCAGGACCGCCGCGAAGACGGCGCCGCTCAAACCCTGTCGAAATCCCACTACCCATAGCATGACGAATTGCGACCGCGAAATGACTAGCGCAGCTTTTCGTTCAGAACCAGCGGCCCGCCCAACGAGACCTCTTCGTCTTGCGCGCACCTGCACTGGACGGGGCTGCGCGTCTGCGAGAGCACGTGCCGAAAGCCGGGGCGACACGTACCGCCACCGTTATGCCTGCTACTTTGAGCTGATCTTGTTAGGGCAGGGTTCTCGACCGTGGAGGTCGCTATGGCTGGCGCTTTTCGTGCTGGCGCCGCTGGGCTTCGCCGTCCCGGCCGATGCTGCCGTGCGAGCGGCCATGGTGGGCGAGCAGGCGGGTATCAAAGAGCGCACGCTGACGTACGCGGCAACGGCTGGCGAGCTCGACGGCGACGGCCTGCCGGATCTGCTGATCGTCCGCCATTATCAGGACTTTCCCCGCGTCTATCTCAACGGCAGGCCAAGCGTCGGGATCTTCGATGACATTCGCGAGACGGCATTTCCCGATGCGGTGGCGCCCCGGCGCGATCGCCACGACTGCCCATTCGGTGACGTGAACGGTGACGGCCTCATCGATATCTACTGCACCGTGGGCGGCCTCAAGGGCGGCAATGGCGAAAACCCGAACGAACTCTGGCTGCAGTCGCGAACCCCACCCGGCGACCTCAAGTTCACGAGGTCCGGCGAATTCAGGCTCGGGGCCGCATCCGACGAATACGGCCGTGGTCGCGATGCCGCCTTCATCGACGCAAATGGTGACGCGTTCCCGGACCTGTACGTGCTCAATTCCTTCCCGCGGAATGACGGGCGAAGTGGCGCCAGCCGCTTGTTCATCAATGACGACGGCAAGCGCTTCCGCAAGGCCCCTGAGTTTCAGGCGAACAAGGCCATCGGCGCCGAGAACCTTCAAGTGCTGGACTACAACGGCGATGGCTGGGAGGACCTGTTCGTCTGCGGCAAGAAGGGCGTCCGGCTTCTCAGAAATCGAGCGGGCAAGTACTTCCAGGATGTCACGCGTAGCGCTGGGCTTGGAATGCCTTGCACCCACGCCCTGCTCGCGCAGGCTGATGGCGACGCGCGTGGGCGGCCAGACCTCTTCCGCCTCAGCAATACGGCACTCACCGTGCATCGGCAACGGCGCAACGGGAGCTTCTCGGCTGCGATCTACAGACGCAGAATCCTGTACGGCGACCAAATGGCTGTGGGCAATATGAATCGTGACGAGAACGCCGACGTCTACGTGCAGCGGCGCGGGGAACTCGACGCCGACAAGCCGGACGTGATGCTTCTCAACGGACGAAACGGGGAACGCTTTCGCCAGTTGAGAATCCCTCAACTGCGGGACGGGCAGGGGGACTCGGTCGAAGCGATCGACCATGACCTGAATGGCCTCACGGACGTCGTCGTAATGAATGGACACCGCACGTCTGTAGGTCCAGTCGAGCTGCTCGCCTTCTACGACGACTGACAGGGTCAGCGCAGAAGGAGGGCGGTTCGTCCTCGCGCTACGCGCTAATCGTTCAGGATCTCAACCGCGATCTGCGCGGCCTCGGTCGGCGAGGTGCCGACCCGGACGCCCTTTGCCTCCAGCGCGTCCTTCTTCGCCTGGGCGGTGCCCGAGGAGCCGGAGATGATCGCCCCTGCGTGGCCCATCTGCTTGCCGGGCGGCGCGGTGAACCCGGCGATGTAGCCGACGACCGGCTTGGTCACGTTCTCGGCGATGAAGTCGGCAGCGCGCTCTTCGGCGTCGCCGCCGATCTCGCCGACCATGACGATCATCCGGGTGTCGGGGTCCTCCTCGAACAGGGTCAGGACGTCGATGAAGTCGGAGCCCACGATCGGGTCGCCGCCGATGCCGACGATCGTCGAGTTGCCGGCCCCCGCCTGCTTCAGCTCGTTGCCGATCTGGTAGGTCAGCGTGCCGGACTTCGAGACGACGCCGATCGAGCCGGGGTCGAAGAACTGGGCCGGGATGATCCCCACGTTCGCCTTCCCGGGCGACAGCACGCCGGGGCAGTTGGGGCCGATCAGCCGAACTCCCGCCTCGCGGGCCTTCCAGTACGTCTTCAGCATGTCGTGGACGGGGATGCCCTCGGTGATCGCGATCACGGTGCCGACCCCGGAGTCGATGGCCTCGTCGATCGCGGCGGCGGCGAAGCGGGCGGGGACGAAGACCATCGAGGTATTGGCGCCGCGCTCGTCGACCGCCTCCTTGATGCTGTCGAAGACCGGCACCCCGTCGACGTCCTGGCCGCCCTTGCCGGGGGTAACGCCGGCGACCAGGTCGGTGCCGTAGTCGCGGTTGCGAAGCCCGTGGAAGGTGCCCTCACGGCCGGTCAGGCCGCTGACGACCAGCTTCGTGTCGTTGTCGATGATGATCGCCACTGCTCAGGCACCCGCTCCCGCAAGCTCCACGACCCGCGCTGCGGCGCCGAGCATCGTCTTCTCGTTGTGGAGGTTCGCGAGGCCGGCGTCGGCGAGGAGCTCGAGCCCCTCCTCCGAGTTGGTGCCGTCCAGGCGAACGACCAGCGGCAGCTCGAGGCCGATCTGCCTGGTCGCCTCGATGATCCCCTTCGCAACCTCGTCGCAGCGGGTGATCCCGCCGAAGATGTTGAACAGGACCGCGGTGACCTTGGGGTCGGAGGTGATCACCTCGAGCGCGTCGACGATCGCCTCCGCCTTGGAGCCGCCGCCGGCGTCGAGGAAGTTGGCCGGGTCGCCTCCCGCCTGGGCGACGACGTCGAGGGTCGACATGCAAAGCCCGGCGCCGTTGCCGAGAATGCCCACGTTGCCGTCCAGCTTCACGTAGGTCAGGCCCCTCTCCTTGGCCATCGCCTCCTGCTCGTCCTGGGGAGACTTGTCCGTGAAGGCGGCGAGGTCTTCGTGGCGGAACATCGAGTTGCCGTCGATCGTGACCTTGGCGTCGAGGGCGATGACCTCGCGCTCCCCGGTGACGATCAGGGGGTTGATCTCGATCAAGGTCGCGTCCTCGGCGATCGCGACCTCGGCGAGTTGCACGAGCATTTCCGCGACGCCGTCGACCACATCGTCGTCGATCTGCGCCTCGTGCCCCATCTCGCGGGCGACCTCGAGGTCAAGGGGCGCTCCAGGCTCGATATGGCGCTTGACCATCGCGGCCGGATCGGACTCGGCGATCTCCTCGACGTCCATGCCGCCCATGCGGGAGAGCATCGCCAGGAGCTTCTTCTCCGAGCGGTCGAGGATCACCGAGGCGTAGTACTCGTTGGCGATGTCGGATGCGCCCTCGATCCAGAGGTCGTGGACCTCAAAACCCCGGATGTCCATGCCCAGGATCGCCTCGGAATGCGCCCGGGCCTCGGCTTCGTCGGCCGCGATCTTGATGCCGCCGGCCTTTCCGCGCTTGCCGATCGCGACCTGGGCCTTGACCACGCAGGGGTAGCCGATCTTCTCGGCTGCGGCAACCGCGTCTTCGACTGTGGTGGCGTGAATGCCCGACGGGGTTGCGACGCCGTGCTTGGAAAAGAGCTGCTTGCCTTGGTATTCGAGGAGGTCCATTGGGTGGGGCGCGCGGCAGCCTATACTGCCGCCCTCTTCCTATGCCTCTTCCCAAGTTCAAGGACATCAAGTGCGTTACCACGGACTGTTATGGGACCCTGATCGACTGGGAGAAGGGGCTTTTGGAGGCGTTTCGCAAGGAAGCCAAGCGCGACGGGTTCTCGTTTGACGAAAGCGCGTTCATGGCGCGCTTCCTCGAGGTTCAGGCAGAGATCATGAGCGGGTCGTACGAGCTTTACGCCGAGGTCCTGCGCCGCGCCGCGGTCAAGGTGGCCAAGGAGGTTGGCTGGGAGCTGGAGCCTTCGCGCGCCCAGTTCGTCCCCGACTCCGTCGCCAGATGGCAGCCGTTTCGCGAGGCGAACGCGGCGATGGATCGGCTCGCGAACCGCTACGAGGTCGGCATCGTCTCCAACATCGACGACAAGCTCCTCGGCGTGTCTCGGCGCCACCTGCGGACCGAGCTCGCAATCGTCGTCACCGCCCAGCAGGTGCGCTCGTACAAGCCCGACGAGGCCCATTTCAAGGAGTGCGCGAGACGCCTTGGCGGCAAGAAGGGGTGGATTCACATCGCGTCCGGGTATGAAACCGACGTCGCCCCGCTGCTGAAGATGAACGTGCCCGTAATCTGGGTCAATCGCCACGGCGAGAAGCTCGACGGCCGCAAGAAGCCGACCGCGGAGGCCAGGACCTTCCGCGACGCCGCTGCCAAGCTCGGCGCCAAGGGTTAGCGCCATGGGCGGCGCGCCGCCGGACCTTGCCGACGAGGCGATGGTCGCCCGCGCTCATGAGCGATTCGCCGCCGAGCGTCGCCGGACCCGCAAGGCTCGCCGGGCACGCCAGGGCGCTCTGCCCAACCTGATCGTAATCGGTGGGCTCAAGTGCGGGACGACGAGCCTGCACCATTACCTGAACCTGCACCCCGAGGTGGAGATGTCGAGGCCCAAGGAGCTCAACTTCTTCGTGGAGGAGCTGAACTGGGACCTCGGCGCCGACTGGTACCGCTCCCACTTCCGGGCCCATGCCGCGGTGCGGGGGGAGACCTCGCCCCACTACACCAACCGGCCCCGCTTTCAGGGTGTCGCGAAGCGGATGCGGGAGACGCTGGGCGCCGAGGCTCGCGTCGTCTACGTGGTCCGTCATCCGCTTGAGCGCCTGCTCTCCCACTACCTGCACAGCGTCGGCGGCGGCTACGAGGTGCGCGAGCTGGCCGATGCGGTCGCCGATCCCGCGTGCGCCTACGTCCAGCGGGGCCGCTACGCCTTCCAGCTCGATCCCTATCTGGAGGCTTTCGGCGAGGAGGGCATCCTGATCGTGTCCCGCGAGGAGCTGGGCCGCGACCGCGAAGCCACGATGCGCCGCGTGTTCGGTTTCGCGGGGGTCGATCGGGACTTCACCTCGGAGCAGTTCCGCCGCGAATGGGAGACCGGGAGCGGCAAGGGCTCCGGCGGCTTCCGGCTGATGGATCGCGCCGTGCGGATGCCCGGGCTGCGCGCCCTCGACCGCAACTTCGACCGCCTGCCGGAGCGCATGCGCTGGTTGGTCGAGCGGGTCGTCCACGACCCCGGCTCCGGTGAGGCCCCCAAGCCCGAGCTCGCGGATCCGCTCCGCCAGCGGCTCGCTGCCGTCTTTCGCCCGGATGCCGAGCGACTCGAAGCCCTGGCCGGCCGCAGCTTCGGCTGGGACCTCTAGCCCCCCGTCGGGGCGCGTAGGCTGGGACGATGCGGATCGCGATCGCAGCCGACGAGCTGACCGGCGTAGCCGGCGCCCTGGAGGCCGCCTTGCGCGAGCGTGGTCATGAGCCGGTTCCGCACGGCGCG
>JALZKA010000097.1 GCA_030859475.1 Actinomycetota bacterium | reverse complement strand
CCGGCCCGTGGGCTGAAAGCGGAGGAGGACGACTCCCTGATCCTGCTCTTCATGTGCTGCCATCCGGCCCTGACCCCCGCCTCGCAGATCGCGCTGGCCCTGCGCGCGGTAGGCGGCTTGACGACGGGCGAGATCGCCGCCGCGTTCCTGGTGCCGGAGAAGACGATGGCGCAGCGGATAAGCCGGGCCAAGCAGCAGATCAAGGCCAGCCGTCAGCCGTTCCGGCTGCCGGCGGCCACCGAGCGACCCGAGCGCCTTCAGGCCGTGCTGCACATGCTCTACCTGATCTTCAACGAGGGCTACGTCGCCACAACCGGGCCAAGCCTTCACCGAGCCGAGCTCTCCTCCGAAGCGATCCGCCTCGCGCGCATGGCGTCTCGGCTGATGCCGGAGCACGGCGAGGTCGCGGGCCTGCTCGCCCTGATGCTCCTGACCGACGCGCGCCGCCCGGCGCGAACGGGACCCGCGGGGGAGCTGATCCCGCTCGCGGAGCAGGATCGCAGCCGCTGGGACGCCGGGCGGATCCGCGAGGGAATCTCGCTGATCGAGGCGGCGCTCGCGGAGGGCCCCACCGGGCCGTACCAGCTCCAGGCCGCGATCGCGGCCGTTCACGACGAGGCGCCAAGCGCCGAGGAAACCGACTGGCCGCAGATCCTGGCCCTATACGGGTTGCTGACCCGGGTCACGGACAGCCCGGTGGTTGCGCTCAACCGGGCAGTGGCGGTGGCCATGGTCCATGGGCCGGATGCAGGACTCACCCAGCTCGACGAGCTGGACGCCGATCCTCGGCTCGAGAGGGGCCACCGCCTCCACGCGGCGCGGGCTCACCTCCTGGAGATGGCGGGCAGGCGCGAGGAAGCGCGCGAGGCCTACGGCGAAGCGGCCGGGCTGACAACGAGTTCGGCCGAGCGGCGCTATCTGCAGACCAGGGCGGCGCGCCTTTAGCGATCTCCCACCCCCGCCACAGCGGTTGCTGGAAGCCGCGGCATGTGCGGCTAACCGCAACCGGTGGACAGTCCTAGACTCGACCTGATGGACGTCGAGCTCCTCGAGCGCACCCTCGCCGATCGCGGCGAGCCCTCCTATCGCGCCGGGCAGATCTGGGAGTGGGCCGCCCGCGGTGCCCTGGGCTACGAGGAGATGACCAACCTGCCTGCATCGCTGCGCGACTCGTTGGCGGAGGAGGTCCCGTTCTCGACGCTGGCGCTGGAGCGCGAGCTGCGATCGGACGACGGCACCGTCAAGGCCCTGTTCATGACCGCCGACGGGCGCCCGATCGAAGCCGTACTGATGCGCTACCGCGACGGGCGCCGGTCGATCTGCGTCTCGTCCCAGTCGGGCTGCCCCTTGACCTGCACGTTCTGCGCCACCGGGAAGATGAAGTTCGGCCGCAACCTGACCGCCGCCGAGATCGTCGACCAGGCCCTTCACTTCCGGCGCATCGAGGCGATCGACCACTGCGTCTTCATGGGGATGGGCGAACCGATGATGAACCTGGAAGGAGTGCTCGAAGCGTGCCGGCGCCTGCCCGAGATCGGCATCACGCACCGCCGCACGGCGATCTCCACCGTCGGCTGGATTCCGGGGATCGAGCGTCTGAGCGAAGCGGAGATGCCGATCCGCCTGGCGCTCAGCCTCCACGCCCCCAACGACGCACTGCGTTCGGAGCTGATGCCGGTCAACGACCGCTACCCGCTCGCCGACGTGCTTGCCGCCTGCCGCGCCTATCACGCGAAGCGCCGGCGGATGGTCTTCGTCGAGTACGTGATGCTGGCGGGCGTCAACGACACACGAGCGCTGGCGCGTCAGCTGGCGCAAATCCTGGATCCCAGGATCTTCAAGGTGAATCTGATCCCGTACAACGCGACCGGCGCCGATTACGCGGGATCGGAGCGCGGCGCGATCCACGCGTTCAAGACCGAGCTGGAGCGCGGCGGGCTGCGGGCGACGGTTCGGCTGACCCGCGGTCGCGACATCGACGCGGCGTGTGGGCAGCTGGCCGCGAAGGCTTGACCTTCCGGCTATTCCAGCTCAGGCGGCAGCGCCTTTGGGCCGTCGGGATAGTGGAAGGCCAGCTCCTCGTCGGACATCGCAAGCGTGTTCAGCACCTGCATCTGGTTCGACCGCCGCCAGTGCTGATCGTCGGCCTTCAGGCGGCGGAAGCTCATGCGTCGCGCTAGGCCTTGCGCTTCGGCGCGTAGAGGTCGGTGATCGTCCCCTCCGCCATCTCCGCTGCGAAGGCGACGGTCTCCGAGAGGGTCGGGTGCGGGTGGATCGTCAAGCCGACGTCCTCCGCGTCGGCGCCCATCTCGATCGCGAGGGTGGCCTCGGCGATCAGGTCGCCGGCGTTCGGGCCGACGATCCCCGCGCCGAGGACGCGGTGCGATTCCGGGTCGATCAGGAGCTTCGTCATCCCCTCGGGGCGCCCCAGGGTGAGCGCCCGACCCGAGGCCTGCCACGGGAACACCGCCTTCTCGTACTCCGTGCCCGCGTCCACCGCGTCGCTTTCGGTCAGCCCGGTCCACGCGACCTCCGGATCGGTGTAGGCGACCGACGGGATCGCTCGCGGCTCGAAGACGACGTCGTGGCCGGCGATCACCTCGGCCGCGACCTTCCCCTCGTGCGTGGCCTTATGCGCGAGCATCGGCCCCCCCGCGATGTCGCCGATCGCGTAGATGCCCTCGACGTTCGTGCGCCGCTGGGGATCGACCGGGATCTCGCCGCTTTCTGACACCTCCACCCCTGCGTTGCCGAGCTCGAGCTGGTCGCCGTTTGCCTTGCGGCCGACGGCAACCAGGACCCGGTCGAAGGTCTGAGCGCCGGGAGACTCGCCTCCTTCGAACGCCACCTCGATACCGTCCTCCTTCGCCTCCGCCGAGGCCACCTTTATCCCCAAGAGAATCGCCTCGTAGCGGCCGGCGATGTGCTTGTGAAGCGGCTTGACGAGGTCGGGATCGCAACCGGGAATCAGCTGGTCGGTCAGCTCGACGACCGTCACCGCGCTGCCCAGCGCGGCGTAGACAGAGGCCATCTCGAGGCCGATGATGCCGCCGCCGATCACCAATAGGCGCTCCGGCGTGTCGGCCAGCTCGAGGGCGCCGGTCGAGTCGATGATGCGATCGTCGTCCGGCAGGTCGGGAAGGGCCGCGACGCGAGAGCCGGCGGCGATGATGCAGTTGTCGAACTCGATCTTGGTGCCGTCGACGTCGATCGAGCGCTCACCGGTGAAGCGCGCCTCGCCGGTCACCACCGTGACCTCGCGCTTCTTGGCCAGGCCGTCGAGGCCGCCGGTGAGCTTGCCGACAACCTCCTCCTTCCAGGTTCGCAAGGCGTCGAGGTCGATCTCCGGCACGCCGAACTTGATCCCGAACTTCGAGGCCTCCTCGGCCTCGGCGAGCACCCGGGCGGCGTGGAGAAGGGCCTTCGACGGGATGCAGCCCACGTTCAGGCACACGCCGCCCAGGGTCTCGTGGCGCTCGACCAGGGTCACGTCCAGGCCAAGGTCAGCCGCCCTGAAGGCGGCGGAGTAGCCACCGGGCCCGGAGCCGATGACCACGACGCGGCCCGGGTCGGGCTTCGCTCTGCCCCCCTCCTCTCGCCGAGTGTCGACAGACGCCCCACCATGGGGCGTTTCTCGACTTTCGGCGCTTGGAGCCGGGTCCTCGGCTTCGTCTGAGTCCTCGGCGTCGTCTGAGTCCTCGTCGCCGTCCGCCGGCTCGAGCTTCACGATCGCCGTGCCTTCGCTGACCTTGTCGTTCACCTCCACGAGGACTTCACTGATCGTGCCGGCCTGCGGTGCCGGCACGTCCATCGTCGCCTTATCGGACTCGAGCGTCACGAGTGGCTGCTCGACGGCCACCTCGTCGCCTGCCGAGACGTGGATCTCGATGACCGGCACCTCGTCGAAGTCGCCGATGTCGGGAACCTTGATCTCGACGCTCATCAGAGAAGCACCCTCCTCAGGTCCTCCAGCTCCGCGGCCAGATGCGCGACGAAACGGGCGGCGGCGGCGCCGTCGATCACCCGGTGGTCGTAGGAGAGGGAGAGCGGCAGCATCAGCCGTGGCTGGAACTCCTCGCCGTTCCAGACGGGACGCATGACCGAGCGAGTGGCGCCTAGGATCGCCACTTCCGGCGCGTTGACGATCGGCGTGAAGCTGGTGCCCCCGATCCCGCCGAGCGAGGAGATCGTGAACGTCGACCCGCGCATGTCTTCGGCTGAGATCTTGCCCTCGCGCGCCTTGCCCGACAGCTCGGCCAGCTCACCGGCGATCTCGATCAGGCCCTTGCGGTCAGCCTCCTTCACCACGGGCACCATGAGCCCGTGCGGCGTGTCGGCAGCGAAGCCGATGTTGTAGTAGCGCTTCAGCACCAGCTCGTCGCCGTCCAGCGATGAGTTGACCTCCGGGAACTGACGCAACGCGGCCACGCAAGCCTTGATCAGCAGGGCGACCATCGTCACCTTCACGTCGGTGCGCTCCGAGTTGATCTGCTTGCGGAACTCCTCCAGGTCGGTGATGTCCGCCTCGTCGTTGTGCGTGACATGCGGGATCATCACCCAGTTCCGGGCCAGGTTCGGGCCGCTGATCTTCTTGATCCGGCTCAGGGGCACGCGCTCGATCTCGCCGTGCTTGGCGAAGTCCACCTTCGGCCACGGAGCCAGGTCGAGACCAGGAATCGCCGCGGCGGCGCCGTCCTGGGCGGCCGGCCGCTCCTTCGCCTGACCTACGTCGTCCTTGGTGATGCGCCCCTTGCGCCCCGTGCCCTTGACTCCGCTCAGGTCGACGCCCAGCTCCCGCGCAAGCCTGCGCACCGAGGGGCTCGCGTAAACGGCCGAGCCACCGCTCCCCTCTCGCCGAGTGTCGACGGACGACCCACTATGGGACGTTTCTCGGCTCTCGGCGCTTGGAGCCTCGCTTTCTGCCTCGGAGTCCTCGGCCTCCTCCTCGGCGGGCGGCTCTTCGGGCTCCGTTTCGCCTCCGTCCTCCGCCTCGATCGTCAACAGCAGCGAGCCCTCGCTCACCTGGTCGCCCACCTTCACGCTCAATTCGACGACCTTCCCGGCCTGCGGTGACGGCACGTCCATCGTCGCCTTGTCGGACTCGAGCGTCACGAGCGGCTGCTCGACGGCCACCTCGTCGCCTGCCGAGACGTGAATCTCGATGACCGGCACCTCGTCGAAGTCGCCGATGTCGGGAACCGCCACCTCCTGAACAGCCACTACGAAACCGCCGGGTCCGGGGCATCCGGGTCGATGCCGTAGGTCTTGATCGCGTCCGCCACCACGGCGTGCTCGACCTCGCCCTCGGCCGCAAGCGCTTCCAGGGCTGCGACGACGATGTGGTGGCGATCGACCTCGAAGAACCGGCGCAGGTGCTTGCGGTAGTCGGAGCGGCCGTAGCCATCCGTCCCGAGCACCTCGTAGCGCCCCGGCACCCAGGCACGGATGCCGTCGGGCAAGGCCTTCATGTAGTCGGTGGCCGCGATCACGGGGCCGCCCTCGCCGAGGCATTCCGTGACGAACGGCACCTGCGCGTTCGCGCCGGGATGAAGCCGGGCGGTGCGGTCGCACCGCAATCCGTCGCGGCGCAGCTCGGTGAAGCTGGTCACGCTCCACACCTCGGCCGGGACCTCGAAGTCCTGCCGCAGGAGCTCCGCCGCGGCCTCGACCTCGCGCAGGATCGTGCCGGATCCCAGCAGGCGCACCTTCGCTCCCTCGATCTCGACGATCCTGTGCATGCCACGCAAGATCCCGTCTGCCGCTCCCTCCGGCATCGGCGGGTGCCTGTAGTTCTCGTTCATCACGGTCAGGTAGTAGAAGACGTCCTGCTGCTCGCCGACCATCCGCCGCAGGCCGTCCTGGACGATCACCGCGAGCTCGTATGCATAGGCGGGGTCATAGGCGATGCAGTTGGGGATCGTCGCCGCCAGCAGGTGGGAATGGCCGTCCTCGTGCTGAAGGCCCTCGCCGTTCAGAGTCGTCCGACCCGCCGTGCCGCCGATCAGGAACCCGCGGGCGCGGGAGTCGCCCGCCGCCCAGGCCAAGTCACCGATCCGCTGGAAACCGAACATCGAATAGAACGCATAGAACGGCACCATCTGGACATGGTGGTTCGAGTACGAGGTGGCGGCGGCGATCCACGACGAGAACGCTCCCGCCTCGTTGATCCCTTCCTGAAGCACCTGCCCCTTCCGGTCCTCGCGGTAGAACATGAGGCTGCCGGCGTCCTCCGGCTCGTAGAGCTGCCCGACGTGCGAGTAGATGCCGAGCTGGCGAAACATGCCCTCCATGCCGAACGTGCGCGACTCGTCCGGGACGATCGGGACCACCCGCGGGCCCAGCTCCTTGTCGCGAAGCAGAGCGGCCAGGACGCGGACGAAGGCCATCGTCGTCGAGATCTCGCGGTCGTCGGTGCCGTCGAGCTGTGACTGAAACACCTCCAGCTCCGGAACTGGCAGCGTCTCGTCCACGCGCGAGCGGCGCACGGGGAGCGAGCCCCCGAGAGCGTGACGGCGTTCGGCGAGGTACCGCATCTCCGGGGAGTCCTCCGCGGGCCTGTGGAACGCGACCTCCCTGACGTCGTCGTCGGAGATGTCCAGCTCGAAGCGGTCGCGAAAGGCCTTCAGAGCCTCCTCGTTCATCTTCTTTTGCTGATGGGTGATGTTCTGGCCCTCGCCAGCCTCACCCATGCCGTACCCCTTGATCGTCTTCGCCAGGATCACGGTCGGCCGGCGGCTGGCCCCCTGCGCGGCGGCGTAGGCCGCATAAACCTTTCGGGCGTCGTGCCCACCGCGGTTCAGGTCCCAGATCTCCTGGTCGGACATGTCCTTGACGCGCTCCGCCAGCTCTGAGTACTTGCCGAAGAACTTCTCGCGCACGTAGGCACCGTCGCGGGCCTTGTAGGTCTGGTACTCGCCGTCGACGGCCTCCTCCATGCGGCGCACCAGCAAGCCGTCGGTGTCAGCCGCCAAGAGCGGATCCCAGCGATCGCCCCAGATCACCTTGAGCACGTTCCAGCCGGCTCCGCGGAAGATCGTCTCCAGCTCCTGGATGATCTTGCCGTTGCCGTGGACGGGGCCGTCGAGCCGCTGGAGGTTGCAGTTGATGACGAAGACCAGGTTGTCGAGCTTCTCGCGACCCGCCAGAGCGATCGCCCCGAGCGACTCGGGCTCGTCCGTCTCGCCGTCGCCGAGGAATGCCCAGACCTTGCGCCCTTTGCCGTCGGCGATGCCGCGATCGGTCAGGTAACGCATGAAGCGTGCTTGGTAGATCGCCATGATCGGCCCTAGGCCCATCGAGACGGTGGGGAACTGCCAGAAATCGGGCATCAGCCACGGATGTGGGTAGGAGCTGAGGCCGCCGGGGCGCGAGACCTCCTGGCGGTAGCCGTCCATTTGCTCCTCGGTCAGGCGGCCCTCCAGGTAAGCGCGTGCGTAGATGCCGGGCGACGAGTGGCCCTGGATATAGATCAGGTCGCCGCCGTGATTGTCCGAAGGCGCGTGCCAGAAGTGGTTGAAGCCGATCTCATACAGCAGCGCGGCCGACTGGAAGCTGGCGATGTGGCCGCCCAGCTCTGAAGACTCCTTGTTTGCGCGCAGGATCATCGCGATCGCGTTCCAGCGGATCAGCGAGCGGACCCGCCGCTCCATCGCGGGATCGCCCGGCAGCGGCGGCTCGTCGTCCACATGGATCGTGTTGACGTAGGGCGTGGGCCCGACGTACTCGATGGCCGCGCCCCTCAGCCGCGCCCGCTCGACGACCCGCTCGACCAGGTCGTGCGCTCGCCGCGGCCCGTCGTTTTCGACGACCGCATCCAGGGCCTCGAGCCACTCCTCCGTCTCGACCGAATCGATGTCAGCCATCGAGAGCGCAGATTACCCGTGCGCGGGAGGAGCTACGGACGCGGGTCGATCGACCAGCGGTCGCCGAGACCCCTGGATTCAGCCCACGTGCCGCTTCACGCGGCACG
>JALZKA010000020.1 GCA_030859475.1 Actinomycetota bacterium | reverse complement strand
GGCGACGCTTCTGGTCTGGGGCCCGGATTACGACGGCGGCAACAAGGCCTGGGTGCGCTTCGAGGACGGGACCGAGGCGATCGTCGGCGGCTCGCAGGTAAAACGCGAGGGGTAGGAGAAATGGGCAGTGCCGGACTCGAACCGGCGACCCCTCGCGTGTAAAGCGAGTGCTCTAGCCAACTGAGCTAACCGCCCATGAACGATTATGGAGGAACCGAATCCAGCGTCCCGCGGCGCTGATCCAAGCCCTGCGCCTCCGCGTATCTGAGTTACTCCCCGGAGCCACTGTCCCAAGCGTTGGCTCTGGGAAGACCAGCGATTCGCGTTGAGGCGGCTCGGCAGGATGCCGGGTCGCCTCTTCGTTTCAATCTAGATCACTGATTCCTAGTCGGCGCGTGTCCGGGGGCGCACGGGACCGAGCTGGGCGTGGACGGGGGACGAAGCCTGTACCGGTTGGTACAGGCGAGGAGCGCGGGCGCGATCCAGCGACGGTATCCGTGCGTCATCCGGGCGTGCGATCGAATGGGAATCATTGATCTAGAGTCAAGGCGCATGGACCTTGGAATCGACGATCGCGTGGCGCTCGTCATGGGCGCGAGCCAGGGGATCGGGCGCGGCATCGCGGCGGCGCTTGCCCGGGAAGGCGCGCGCGTGGCGATCGCCAGCCGCTCCGCGGAGAAGCTCGAGCGGGTCGCCGGCGAGATCGGAGCGGAAGCCACGTTCGCCGTCGACACGGCGGATCTCGATTCCTTGGCTGGGCTGCCCCAGAGCATCCGCGCCACGCTCGGCGGTCCGGTCGAGGTTCTGGTCACTAACACGGGGGGCCCGCCCGCAGGCGGCGTGCAAGAACACGACGCCGAGACTTGGGAGTCCGCTTACCGCCACTTGGTGCTGGCGCCGAGAGCGCTGATTCAAGCCGTGCTGCCGGGCATGAAGGAGAACCGCTGGGGGCGGATCGTGAATGTCGGCTCGACCTCGACGATTGAGGTGATCCCGCACCTGGGGCTCTCGAACACTCACCGCATGGCGGCGGTCGGCTACCTGAAGACGCTGGCGCGTGAGGTCGCCGGCGACGGAATCACGGTGAACACGGTCGCCACGGGCAAGATCGCCACTGACCGCCTCGCCGGTCCGAGTGGATCGCTCGAGGAGGCCGAGACAATGGCACGTGATCAGGTGCCGGCCCGGCGGCTCGGGACCCCGGCTGAGTACGGCGACCTGGTTGCGTTCCTGTGCTCCAACCGCGCCGCGTACATCACCGGCGTCACCGTCCCGATCGACGGTGGCCTCCTCCGATCGACGTAGTCCTTGCGTCAATCTCCGGCGAGACGGCCATCGGGCAGGAGGGTGGCGTTCGACTGAGCGGTCGCGTCGCGCTGCATGGCCTCGATGCGATCGACCGGCAGCTCGTCGGCCGTCGCCAACGCGACCCAGCGGTCACGCTCCAGGACCCGGACACCGAAGGCCGGCTCGAAATCGACGTTGGGCGCCGCGAAGACCACAGCGCAGCGCGAGTCGATCCGGGTCAGCTGCGTTTCCCGGTACCCGTGCTCCGCGTAGGCGTGGGCGCCGTCGGAAAGGGCGAGTGAGTCCTCGTTCCACGCGGTCAGGCACTCCGCCGGCACGTCCTCGGCCTCATCCGGTCGCGCGGTCATCGCGACGATGACCGCACCGATCAGGACTGCGCTCGCCAGCCCCGCAAAAACGATCCGGGCCCGGCCGAGCCGGTTCCTCGCCATGGCTCTAACGGCCGGCGGGCGTGGCGGCTGCGCGATCGCTTCCGGCGAGAAGATCGCCGCGACGTGCCCGGGCAACCAGCCAGGCGACGCCGGCAATCGTCATCGCGACGCTGATCAGCTGTGCCTGGGTCAAGCCGAGCACGACCTCGTCGTTGCGACGGATGAACTCGATCAAAAAGCGCTCCATCCCGGTCAGCACCAAGTAGAAGGCGAACAGCATGCCGACCGTGAAGCGGTCGCGGTTCCGCCACAGGAAGTAGGCGATGAGCCCCACGGCGAGGGTTTCGTAGATGGGAGTTGGGTGGACAGGGACGTCGGTGGGCACGGTTCCTTCCGGGTAGGCCATGGCCCAGGGCCCGTCCCAGGGGATCCCGTAGTCGCCGTCGCCCGAGAGCTGGCAACCGATGCGACCGATCGCGTAGCCCAGGGCCAAGGGCACGGCACCGATGTCGGCGATGATCCAGCCGGTGATCCCGCGCCACCGGGCCCAGGCGATCACCGCCAGCGCGCCGCCGATCGCGCCGCCGAACCAAACGAGGCCGGATCCGGAGAAGAGGTTGCCCAGCAGGTCGTCTGAGACTTCCGACCAGTTCTGGACCAGGAAGTCGAGTCGCGCCCCGACGATGCCGCCGACGAGGGCGACGAAGACCATCTCGTATGCCCAGTCAGGCGGTTTGCCGAGCTCGGAGAACCGGCGGGAGAGCACGAGGCCGGCGCCGATGAACGCCAGCGCGAAACAGAGCCCGAAGGTCTGGAGGGTGAGCGGGCCGATGTGGATCTCGGGCTGCATGGTCGATAGCCCCGGGGAGAATCGAACTCCCGTTACTGGAATGAAAATCCAGCGTCTTAACCACTAGACGACGGGGCCGTAGCCGGGTGAGTCTACGCAGCGTATTCCGTCCGGAACGTGACTTAGAGTCGAACATATGTTCGATGGGACAGGGACTCCTCGCAAGCCTGAGCTACGGACTGAAGCTCAGCGCCTTCGGCGCGAAGAGGGAATGCCCGTGCGAAAGATCGCGGACCAACTCGGAGTCTCGACCTCGAGCGTGAGCTACTGGGTGAGGGGAATACAGATTCAGCCAGCCCACGAGCAGCGCAATTGGGAAGCCCACCAAGGAACGGCGGCCACCAAGCGCCGCAGCGAGCAATGGTCACGTCTCTGCCGGGAGCGCCGATGCTCAGCCCAAGCGGCCGGCCGCGGGGCGGCGACCGAGGGAAACTCATTGCACGCCATCGGGTGCATGCTGTATTGGGCGGAGGGCACTAAGGACAAGAACGTCCTGAGCTTCACAAACTCCGATGTGAACATGGTGCGGACATTCGTGCGATTCCTCAGGGAGTGCCTGGGGGTGGAGGACGAACGGATCGCCATCCGCCTAAACGCCTACACGAATAACGGGTTGAGCGCGACCGACATCGAAAACTTCTGGCTCGAAGCCGTTGAGCTTCCCCGCTCGCAACTTCTGAAATCGCAGTGGGATAACTACCCGACCTCGAGCAGCGGCGCCCGTGGAAACAAGCTGCCATATGGCTGCTGCACGATTCGACTGCGCGGAAGCACGCCGATCGTCCAGCACATCTTCGGCGCGATTCAGGAGTACGCGGGCTTCGAGGAGCCGGCCTGGCTCGGTTGACGACGCGGATGCAGACTGCCCGTACCGTGTTGTGCGCTCAGGAGAGCGGTGACATGATGCGTGGGCAGGAGAATGGAAGCGAGGCTCACAGAGTTAGGAGAGCTCAGCTCGGTCGCCGCCTGGCCCTCGGTCGATCGAGCGGTCTCTGCGGTCCGCGACCTGCTCGGATTCGACGTCGTCTTCGCCACGGAGATAACGGAGACGCACCAGATCTACACGGTTCTGCGTGGCGATGGCGAGTCATTCGGCGTCTACGAAGGCTTCGAGATGCCGATCGAGGCGACGTATTGCACGCGCATCCTCGCCGGGGACCTACCGGCGATCATCGGCGACTTAGCCAACCATCCGGAAGCCGCCCGGCTTCCGATCACCGACGAGGCGGGAGTGGGCGCCTTTGCCTCCGTCCCGCTCATCCTGTCGGATGGGCGCATCTTCGGGACGCTCTGCGCCGCCAGCCACTCGCCGATGCCCGAGCTCGGGACCCGTGACGAGCAGTTTCTTCAGGTCTTCGCCCGGATCATCGCGGACCAGATCGAGCTCGAGCACTCCGAGGCCGAGCGGCGGGACCTCGCCGTCAGGGCGAGCGCGGCACAGGCGCTGATCGCGGCCGTGGGTATCCGTGACGCCTACACGGCCGAGCACTCGCGCGCCGTCGTCGAGACCGCAAGGGAGGTCGCTCGCCGGCTCGGTTGCGGCGTCGAGACGATCGAAAGCGCCGGGCAGGTGGCCCTTCTTCACGACATCGGCAAGCTCGTGATCCCGAGGCGCATCCTCCGCAAGCCCGCCCGGCTGACCCACGAGGAGTGGGAGGTGATGCGCACCCACCCCGAGATCGGTGCCGAGATGATTGCGAAGGTCCCGGACCTGGCGCACCTCACCCCGGCCATCCGCGCCGAGCACGAGCGCTGGGACGGCAGCGGCTATCCGGACGGCCTGCGTGGCGCCGAGATCCCGATCGAGAGCCGCATCACCCTCGCGTGCGATGCGTACGACGCGATGACTACCGATCGGCCTTACCGCAGCGCGATCTCCGAGGCTGAGGCGCGCAAGGAGCTACAGCGCAACGCCGGCGGCCAGTTCGATCCGATGGTCGTCGCAACCCTGATGGCAATCCTCGACGAGCGCGATCGGGCAGACGGCGGCTAAGCCGCCGCCTCAGCTCAGCAACAGCTCGAGCAACGCCTTCTGCGCGTGCAGGCGATTCTCAGCCTGTTCCCAAACCGCTGATCGCTCGCCATACAGAACTCCCTCAGTGATCTCCTCCCCGGGATGGGCGGGCAGGCAATGAAGGGCGACCGCCCGATCCGATGCTGCCGCCATGAGCTCCTCGTTGAGTTGAAACGGCGCGAGATCCCGACGGCGCTGATCGGCGGTTTCCTCGTCGCCCATGCTGACCCACACATCGGTATAGAGGGCGTCGGCGCCGGCAGCGGCCTCGCGCGCATCGCCGGTCTGGCTTGCAAGACCTTCCTCCAACCGGTAGCCATCGGGCGCCGCAATCACGACCTCGACCCCGGCGGCACCGCCGACGATCGCCAGCGAGCGCGCAACGTTGTTGCCGTCGCCGACGTAGGCCATGCGCAAGCCGTTCAGGTCGCCGAAGCGCTCGCGCAGGGTCATCAGGTCGGCCAGGGCCTGGCACGGGTGGTGAGCCGGTGTAAGCGCGTTCACGACCGGTACCTGGGATGCGGCGGCCAGCTCCACGACCCGCTCGTGCGAGCCAGAGCGGATCACGATCGCGTGCAGGTAGCGCGAGAGCACCCGCGCCGTGTCGGCCACCGACTCGCCGCGTCCGAGTTGCATCTCGTCGGCCCGCAGCGGCAAGGGATCGCCACCAAGCTCGGTGATCCCGACCTGAAACGAAACGCGAGTCCGGGTGGAAGGTCGCTCGAAGAACAGGGCAACCGTCTTGCCGGCGATCCCGCCCGAGCCCGCGCCTGCCTGGCGCCCGTGCTTGAGCTCGATCGCACGATCAAGCAGACCGCCAACCTGCTCGGGTGACAGCTCGCCTCCGGTGAGGATGTGCAGGGGATCGGCCATGGAAAGGGAGGCGATACTAGTCGCCTCGCGATGCTGATCCGAGCCCTCACCTGGAACGTCTTCCACGGGCGCGACTTCCCGCCCGACGGCGCGCTGCGGACCCGGCGCTCCCGGATCCTGCGGATCACGGAGCGAAACCGGACCCACGCCCAGGTGAACCGGGACCTGCGCGATCACTTCTTCGAACTCATCGCGAGCACCGGCTGGGACGTCGCCCTCCTCCAGGAGCTTCCGCCGCCTTGGGCGGGCCAGCTCGCCGAGCGCTGCGCCGCGGACGGCCACTTGGCGCTGACCTCGCGCAACTCCCTGGCGCCCCTGCGCCGCGTTGCGGCCTGCCTCAACCCGGACCTGACCGGCTCGAACGAGGGCGGCTCCAACATGACCCTCGTCCGGCGACGAGCCCTCGGCCGGGTCACCGAGCGCCGCGAGCTTGCGCTCTGCCCGGGCCCGGTTCCGGAGCGCCGGGTCATGAGCTTCACCCGTACCGAGTCAGGCATCTGCGTCACCAACCTTCACGCGTCCACAGGCCCCCACAATCGCGCTCGCGCCGAGCGCGAGCTGCGGCTGGCTACCGAGCGCAGCGCCGGCTGGGCGGAGGGCGCGCCCATGATCCTCGGCGGCGATTTGAACATCCGCCCCCGCGACAGCCGGATCTACGACGAGCTGCGCGATAGCTTCGGATTCGCGGCCCCAACCCATAGCGCCAGCCTCGATCACCTGCTTGCCAGCGGCCTTGCCACTGTCGAGCTTCCATCGCCCTGGCCACCGGAGCGCCGTGAGGTGACGATGCAAGACGGCCTGCGCCTGCGCCTTTCCGACCATGCGCCGGTCGAAGCGGTCTTCAGGGTTTAGGCTCCGGTCAACCTGGCAACGACACCGAAAGGCTGATCAGTGGCTAAGAGGAAGCAAGCGAAGAAGAGGCCGGCCACGACGCGTGGCGATAAGAGCCTTGAGGCGTTTCGCGATGCCGTCGAGCGGAGCGTCAACGTCCCGCGCGATCGCCTGCAAGAGGTCTTCGACGACGCGGTGAAGCGTGGCCGGATGACCCGTGGGGATGCGAACGAGCTGGTCAGCCGCCTGGTCACCCGCAGCCGTGAGCAAACCGACGAGCTGATGAAGGAGCTCGAGCGCCTGATGGACCAGGCTCGCAAGCGCGCCGGGAGCACCGTCGAGCCCGCTCGCAAGCGCGCCGAGGAGGCTGTGAGCCGGACGACCAAGCGAGCCCGTGAGGCCGCGGAACCGGTGCTGGTGGAGGCCGATCGGCTACGCCGGCGCGCCGGCGTCGGCTCCTCGCCGATCAGCGGTTACGACGGTCTGACGGCAAACCAGGTGAAAGCCCGCCTCAAGGGCCTGAAGCCCGCCGAGCTGCGCAAGGTACGTACGCAGGAGAAGGCCGGGAAGGCGCGCAAGAGCGTGCTGGCTGCGATCGAGAAAGCGCTCGACTAGATGTAGGAGGAAGCTCCGGCTGCCACGATAGGGCGATGTCAACCGTCGCCCCAAGGGACGCCCGTCCCCCCCGTGGCGAAGAGCTCGAGCTGCGAATCGAGTCCCTCGCCCAGGGCGGCCGCGGCATCGCCCGCCGCGCCGACGGCTTTGTCATCTTCGTCACCGGCGGCCTGCCGGGCGACCTGGTCCGTGCCCGAATCGACAAGTCCAAGCGGGGCTACGCCGAGGCCGGCGCGGTCGAGCTGATCGAACCATCGCCGGAGCGCGTCGGCGATACCTGCGTCCACGAGGGCGAGCCTTGCCCGGGAGCTCCCTGGCAGGGCCTCCCCTACGACCGCCAGCTCGTCTACAAGGCCGAACAGGTCGAGGAAGCTCTCCGCCGCCTTGGGAGCCTCGATGGCTTCGAGGCCGAAACGATCGTCCCGGCGGTCCGTCCCTGGCGCTACCGCAACAAGCTGGAGTACTCCTTCGGCGACCGCGACGGCGACGCCATCCTGGGCTTCCATCCGCGCGGCAACTGGCGCGAGGTCGTCGATGTCGAGGACTGCCATCTGGCCTCGGAGGACAACAATGCCGCACGCAACGCGATCCGCGCCTGGGCCCAGGCGGAGGGCATTCCACCGTACGACTCGCAGGATGACCGCGGCGTCCTGCGCAACCTGGTCGTCCGCGAGGGGATCCGAACCGGCCAGACCCAAACCCGCCTGGTGACGGCCCCAGCCGAGTTCCCCCGCCCTCCCGTCGACCTCCACACCCAGATCGAAGGCCTCTCCGGCGGCACCGACGGGCCCACCGGAGTCCTCGGCGAGGAGTACCTTGAGGAAGAGCTCTGCGGCCTGCGCTTCCGGATCTCTCACGCCGCCTTCTTTCAGACCAACACGGAGATGGCCGAGCGGCTTTACGCGATCGCTGGGGAGTACGCCGGGCTGACCGGAACCGGGCGTCTGTACGACCTCTATTGCGGGATCGGAACGATCGGCCTGTCCCTCGCGTCTCAGGCAGCCGAGGTCTGGGGCGTCGAGTCCGTGCCGGAGGCCGTCGCCGACGCCGAGCGCAACGCGAAGCGGAACGGCATCGCCAACGCCCGCTTCCTGACCGCCGACGCGCGTCTCGGAATCCGGCCCCTGATCGACGAGGCCGGCAAGCCCGATGTCTTGATCGTCGACCCACCCCGGTCCGGCCTCTCGAAGAAGATCGTGCGCCGGGTGCTCGAGTGCGAGGCGCCGCGGATCGTCTACGTCTCCTGCAACCCGACCACGCTGGCGCCAAACGCCGCGCAACTGGTCGAAGCGGGGTACGAGCTCAAGCGCATCCGCCCCGTTGACATGTTCCCGCAGACCCCGCACGTCGAATGCGTTGCCCTATTGGAGCGATAGCCAACCAGAACACCCCGGCCCCGCCGAGCTCAACACTGACCACAACAGGTGGCGGCGAGATTGATCTCGAGTTGCGGCGCGCGATCGAGATCGTGATTGACGCCGTGAGGCTGCGCTCAAGTCGATCTCGGCGGGCGTTCTGGAGAGGCAGGTCGTATGGTGGGATTTGTGGGACGTGGATTCGGAGTTGCCGCCGGACTCGACCCGGCGATCGCGACGCCCCTGGCAAGGCGCTGCGCCGAGCTGGGCTACGGCTCGATCTGGTCGAACGACACGCCGATCGCCAGCGGCCTGGAGACGCTGAGCGCATTCGCGGAGGGCTCTGCCTCGATCGACCTGGGCGTCGCGGTCATCGCCATCGACCGGCACGGCCCCGATGCGATCGCCGCCAAGGTCAGCGAGCTTGGCCTGCCCAGCGACCGGCTCTGGATCGGCGTCGGCGCCGGTTTCAGCAAGAAGCCGCTAACCGCGATGCGCGACGCCCTGCCCCAACTGCGCGCGGCCCTGCCTGGGATCCGTCTGGTGCTGGCCGCGATGGGGCCAAAGATGTGCGCTTTCGCCGGCGCCGAGCTCGACGGCGTCTTCTTCAACTGGATGACCCCCCGCTTTGCAACCTCGGCGCGCGAGCACGTGGAACGCGGCGCCGCTGAAGCCGGGCATGAAGCTCCTCCCATCTTCGGCTACGTGCGCACCGCCGTGGGCGACGACGCCGTTGAGCGCCTCGCCAAGGAAGAGTCGTTTTACCGCGACCTCCACGACGGCTACCGCAACCACTTCGAGCGCCTCGGCGAGCCGGAAGGCACCGTCGGCGTCGCGGCCGCCGATCCAGCGGCGGCCCGCGTCGCCCTCACGACCTACGAAGCTTTGGACACACCCGTCGTACGCGGCCTGGCGAGCGCGAACCTTGAAGCGATGTCCGCTCTGGCGGAAGCGGCGGCTCCTCAGTAAGGCGGCAGCTCGGAGTACCAATCTCCGAGCACCTTGAACGCGGACCAGAAGTCCCGCTTCGACTCATCCGAGTCGAGCGACTCGTCGATACCGGGCGTCACCAGAGCTTCGATCGTGGGCGTCAGCGTCTGGATCTCGCCCGGCTTTGCCTCGACGACGCGCGCCAGCGGCACCTTGACCTCGTTGAGCGCCTCGCGAGCCGATTCGCCCATGACGACGATCAGACGCGGGCCGACGATCGCGATCTCCTCGACGATCCGCTCGATGCACTCGGCCGCTGCCAGCTCCGGGTCCGAGACCGGGCACTTGACGCAGAGCGTCCCGTAGATCGTCAGAGGATCGACGCCTAGCCGCTTGAAGCTCTTCATCAAGGCGTTGCCGGCGCGCCCGTAAAAGGCGACGCCCTCCTCGACCTCGGCCGCCGTCGGCGCCCACTTGAGCAGCATCACGTCGGCCTGCGGATGGCCGGAGCCCAGGACCGGCATCAGGTTCCCCCGCGGGCAGTGGGAGCACTCCTGAAGGCCGCGGGTCAGCTGGTTCAGCTCCCGGATCGCGCGTTCGAGGTACTTCTCCTGGATCTCGTCGTCGGTCATCGGCACGGCGGAAGCATCCTTTGACGGGTGACGGGCGGCTCCTGCCGGTCCGGCCGCCTGCATCAGGGCTTGCCGCCCACTATCGCGTTCATCTGATCCCTCTCCCGCCACGGCCGCCGCTCGTCTGGATGAACTTGAGCGCTTGCACGTAAATGAGGTTCTTGTGCTTGCGGACGATGTCCGCGTCGCGCATCGCCTCCAGGAACTCCGCGGGCCCTTCGAAGTCGTGGACCCGGATCATCACGCTGCCGAGGCCCTGGGCGACGTGGCTGTCGGATCCGGCGCCGGGGACGATCCGGTACTTCGCGGCGAAGCGCTCGGCTTCCTCGTTGAAGGCGGTCAGGGCGACCCGTGGGTTGAACACCTCGAGGATGTCGATCTCCTCCACCATGTCGAGCAGGTGCTCGTAGTCGGGCACCGAGTGCAGCCGGTCGAATGGATGCGGGACGTAGACCAAGCCGCCCTGGCGGCGGATCTCGGCGATCGTCTCCGCCATCGTCATGCCGCGCTCGATCTTCTCCTTCAAAAACAGGCCGATGACCTCACCCTGCTCCGCTGTCTTCACCTCTTCGGAGACGATCACCTTGATCCCGATCTCGTCGGCGATCTCACTGGCCTCGATGGCCCCCGAGACCTCGTTGTGGTCGGTGATCGCGATCGCGTCCAGGCCCGCATCCCGAGCGGTTTCCAGGAGCGTCCTTACCGGCGTCGCGCAATCGGCCGAGTGATCCGTGTGCATGTGCAGATCGACGTGGATCCGGCGCCGCTTCGCAATCCGGCGCCGCGCCGCGCTATCGCCGGAAGGGTCGTGGCGCCGCGCCGCGAGATGCTGATAGGTGTCCTCCAACTGATCGACCACCTCACTCCAGCTCCGGGTCACCCCGGCTGCGGCCTTCGCGAGACGCTGGATCAGCGCCTGGTCGCGCGCCAGCCGCTCCACCTGGGCGGCCAGGGTGATCGCATCTCCCGGCGGGAACAGCAGGCCTGCCTCGCCGTCCCGGGTGAGCTCGCGGTAGATGGGCAGGTCCGAGACGACCGGCACGGTGCCTGAGCCAAGCCCGACCCGGATCATCCCGGGCGCCGCGCTGGGGCCACCGGACGCGGCGCAGAGCACGTCCGCCGCCGCGATCAGATCCTCGGGGCTGGTCGAACGCGGTCCCACGATGCGGACGCGCTCGCGCAGGCGCTTCGACATCCGGACGTCACCCCCATCCGGAAGCCAAACCGCGGCCTCCCAGTCGAGCGCCTCCGGCAGACGGCGCAGGGCTCGCACGAAGAGCCGCAGCGCGCCGCGTTCCTCCTCCTGAGCGAAAGCGATGCGAAACGGCCGCTGAGAACCGGCGCTTGCGCGGCGGAAGTCGGGCCATGTGCCCTCCAGGCTGCGCGTTCCGGGCTTGAGCAGGTCGTAGCCTCCGGGGAAGAAGCGGCGCATCAGGTCGTCCGTCTGCAAGGAACTGACGGTGCGAGCGTCGAGCCGTCCGAAGAAGACCTCCACCAGCGGACGGGCCACCTGGGTCGAGAGGACCCGCTCCGAGGGCTCATGAAAGCTACCCACGTTCAGCGATCGCGAATGGCGCAGGGCCACCGACCCGGAGCTTGGCGCGAACGGGTCGTGGACGTGGCAGATGTCCGGCTCGGCCGCTTCCAGGAGCGCCTCCAGCCCGCGTGAGAGGTCGACTGGGACCGGGGCGACACGGGGGCGGGGGCCACCCGGCATCGGCAGCCCCTGCCCCACCGGGATCACCGGCGGGCCGTCCTTCGCGTCACCGGCCCGCTCGCCCCGCCATTGGCGAAACAAGGTCTCCGGCCGGCCGCGGGTTGACTCGATCAGACGCCGCGCCTCGCGGACGCCGCCGCGCCGGCCTGAGGGCGCCGCCACCACCACCCGATGGCCACGCTCCGCCAGCTCCTGTGAGACGCAGCCGACGAACTCGTTGACCTCGTGGCGGTGGCCCCAAGGGTGGGGGCACACCTGAGCAATCGTCAACCGGTCCTTGGCCACTCGCGCAGCATAGGGCGAGGGCCGAACCACCAGGTGCTCGTCAACAGCGACGCCGCTTCTTCTCCGTCAAGCGGATCCAACGCAAAGGGGCCCGCCGGCGAGGGCGGGCCCCTGGCTCAGCTACCCGCTGAGTTTGTCGGTGCGCTTCGGGGCGTGCGGGTACTAAGCGTCGACGGTGGCGTCGGCCCTGGCCTCAGTCGCGCGTTCGGTGGCGCGAGCGCTTTTGGCTCCGCGCTTGTTCTGATCGATGAACGCCTCCGTGTGCTCGCGGGCGTCCGCGTCGGGACGCTGCGTATGCGGCGACTTCATCAAGTAGCTGGACGGACCGTCGAGCTGGCCGGCGATGCCGTTCAAGAGCGCCAGCTTGATCAGCCGGACGGCGTCGATCACGACCCCGGCCGAGTTCGGCGAGTCCCAGACCTCGAGCTTCAGCTCGACCGTCAGGGGAACGTCGCCGAAGGACTTGCCTTCGAGGCGGATGTGGGCCCACTTTCGGTCGGTCAGCCAGGGCACGTAGTCCGACGGGCCAACGTGGACGTCGCGCTCGGGCAACTCCGTGCCCATCACGGAAGTCACCGCGTTCGTCTTCGAGATCTTCTTCGAGTCAAGGCGCTCGCGCTCGAGCATGTTGAAGAAGTCCATGTTGCCGCCGACGTTGAGCTGCGACGTATGCTGAAGCTCGACGCCACGCTCGTGGAACAGGCGGGCGAGCTGGCGATGGACGATCGTGGCCCCAACCTGCGACTTGATGTCGTCGCCGATGATCGGCAGCCCCGCCTCGCGGAAGCGCTCGTCCCAGTAATCCTCGCGGGCGATGAACACGGGCAGGCAGTTGACGAAACCGACGCCGGCTTGAAGCGCCTGCTCGACGTACCACTTGGTCGCCTGCTCTGAGCCGACCGGGAGGTAGCAGACGAGGACGTCCGCCCTCGTCTCCTTGAGGATCCCGACGATGTCAGCGGTCTCGCCGGGTGCCTTGGTGATCTTCTGCTTCAGGTACTTGCCGAGGCCGTCATGCGTCATGCCGCGGTGGACCTCGACGCCCATGTGCGGGACGTCGGCGAACTTGATCGTGTCGTTTTGCCCCGACCAGATCGCCTCGGAGAGATCCTTGCCGACCTTCTCGGAGTCGATGTCGAATGCGGCGACGAACTCGATGTCCTTGATGTGGTAGCCGCCGAGGTCGACGTGCATCAGGCCCGGGACCGGCTCACTTGCGTCGGCGTCCTTGTAGTACTCGACGCCCTGGACGAAGCTGTTGGCGCAGTTCCCGACGCCGACGATGGCGACGCGGACCTTGCCGTCGTCTGCGTGCTTGCCGTTCGCGGCGGCCCCGGGGGTGCCGTTCGTGATGCTCATCTACTGAAATCCTTTCGAGAAACCGGCGCTGAGCCGGGGCTCAGTCACGCCATGCAGGCGCGCCTCGCGGATGCGGGTAGCGATGCAACTACGCCACCGGTACCCCAATGGTTACACCTCATTCACATTTCGAGGGTCTCAAGTTGCCCCCGAACATGCCAGACCCGCTGCCCCGTCGTGAACGCGGTCAGGACCGCCATCGCGTAGATCGACGCAGCTAGGAGATCCACGTCGTCGATCAATTCCCCTGCGGCAAATACGAGACCGATGGAGAGCAGGACAACGCGGACCGGCCGAGTTGCGATCCCGACCTTGCACTCGACGCCAAGCGCTTCGGCACGCGCTCGGGTGTAGGAGACCATCAGCGAGCCAAGCACCACGAACACGCAGGCGGCGGCGGCCACCGAATCTCCCTGCTCGGCGAAGTACCAGGCGACCGCTGTCAGGACGATCCCCTCCTCGACCCGGTCGAGCGTGGAATCGAGGAAGGCTCCGAACAGCGTCCCCTTCCCGGACATGCGCGAGTAGCGCCCGTCGAGCGTGTCCATCACGGAGCCGAGGATGAAAGCGATCCCGCCCAGGAAGAAGTGCTCCTGGGTGATCAGGACAGCCGCCGCGACGTTCCCGACAAGGCCGGTCATCGAGATCGAGTTCGGCGTCAGCCGGGACTCGATCAGTCTGTTGCGGGCGTATGAGCGCCAGGCCTGAGCATTGCGAGACTCGGCTTTGCCCCGCTCGGAGTCGGTCACGAGCCGAACCCTAGATGACGAAACCCGGACGCGGCCAGATTTCACCCCGCGCGGGTAAATCTGGCGCAGATCGAAAGCCGGGATCAGGCGGGAGCACCGGCGCGGGCGTCTGGCCAAGCCCAGTGATCGGAACGGGCCCGCGCGAGCTGCGTGGCCGTGAGCGCGGCAACGCACGCGACCGCGGCCCCGGCGGCGGCGTCAAGCCAGAAGTGGTTGCCCGTCGCGACGATCACGAAGAAAACGATCAGCGGATAGGCGGCCCACCATGCCCTCGCAACCGGGTTGCTGACCAGCGCCGCCGCGGGCACGGCGACCATCAGCGCGAACCCGATATGCATGCTGGGCACCGCGGCGTACTGGTTGACGAGCACCCCGACGGTGTCCGAGTCCTGCGGCAGCCCGGTGTAGACCGCGATCGTGTCGACGAAGCCGAAGTCCGAATCCAGCAGCCGCGGCGGCGCGGTCGGAAGGAGCGCGTAAAGGGCGAGCGCAAGGACCATCGCGACCATGAACATGTTGCGTACGAAGTAGAAGTGCTCGTTGCGCCGGAAGTAGAGCCAGGTCAAAAACGCAGTGGTCACGACGAAATGTGAGTTCAGGTACATGAAGTTGGAAAGATCGACGAGCCACCGCGCGTGGTTGATCAACGCCTCCTGGAGTCCGGGCTCGAACAAGGTGCCGAGCGCAACCTCGATGTCGATGATCCGCTGAGCGTTTGCGAAGGCCAGATCCGCCCTCCCCTCGGCGAGACCGCGCACTAGTTGGTAGCCGTTGTAAACCGCGAAGAAGAGGCCGAACTGCAAGACGGCGTCGAGCCAGCCCCGCGGTGCGAACCCTCGGATGTTTCTGATCGCGGCCCCCAAAACTTGTTGCGGAATTGTAAAGCGATCCCGGGCAGCACTCATATGCTGGCCCGAGAGTGCCGGCTCGAACGAAACCAAGGACCGGCTGGCGGCGGCCGCCCCGGCGCCGGGTCGTGGCGATTCGCGACCGCCTGCGGCAGATGTACGGGCGGCGGTCAAACCGGCCGCACCAGGACCCTGTCCACGAGCTGGTCCTGACGATCCTCTCCCAGAACACGTCCGACACGAACCGCGACGTCGCCTACGCAGGCCTCAAAGCGCGTTTCCGGTCATGGCGGGAGGTTCGCGACGCACCGACCGCCGATCTCGAGCAGGCGATCCGGCCGGGCGGGCTGGCGCCCACCAAGGCCCCGAGGATCCAGGCGGTCCTGCGCGAGATTGGCGAACCCATCGACCTCGGCTGGATCCGGGATGCCCCCCGGGAGGAGGCCATCGCCTACCTGACCTCGCTCCCCGGGGTCGGTCGCAAGACCGCGGCCTGCGTCATGATCTTTGCCTTCGGCCGGCCCGAGGTCCCCATCGACACACACGTCCACCGGGTGGGCGGCCGACTGGGCCTGTTTCGCGCGAAGGCTTCGTTCGACGAGGCCCACGACGAGATGCTGGCGATCACCCCGGCCGAGGACGCCTATGAGCTGCACGTGAACCTGATCGCCCACGGCCGCACCCTCTGCCGCCCGGCTCGGCCGCGCTGCGACGAATGCGCCCTGCTCCGAATGTGTCCCCACGGACGCGAGGCTCCCGCCCCTCGTCGATAGACTCCCGACGTCGCCAGGCGCCGAGGATCGAGGCATTGGCGGCTACGCCAATGAGCAAAGGTGCCATCGCAAGCTTCGGAGTCTTCGCCGCGATCTGCGCGATCGGGATCCCGCTCCTTGCGATCTCCGGAACCGGCGGCGAGGGGGCTGCGGCGGTTCCCGTCGAAAGCCACGACGAAGACGGCAGGGACCAGTTCGTCAGCGCCTGCAGCCAGTGCCACACGCTCGCCGCAGCCGGCACGCTGGGGGTCGTCGGCCCGAACCTCGACAAGGTCTTGGCGCCGACGGGAACCGGAAACTTCGAGGCCAACTACGGCCGCGTCCTGGCGGCGATCTGTGGTGGGTTCGGAGGCGGACGCATGCCGGCGGGGATCCTCCAGGGCTCCAACGCGGAGGACGTCGCGGCATTCGTCGCCGCCTACGCGGGCCAGCTCTCGGACGACGCCGAGCCGCTGGCGGACACCCGCACCGCGGAGCGCCCCGAGTCGCCTGAATCCTGCGCCGCCACCGGCGCCTGAGCGCGCGGCAATTCGAGGCCTGCGGGTCCTGTCACCGGATTGGCCGCCGAAGATCCGCCGTACAGCGGTGCGGACGGATTCAGCGGCCAACCCGGCGCCACCCGCAGGCCCAAGCAGAATGCGATCTGCTACGGTTTGACTTAGATTTTTTGTAGACCTCCCCCGTAACCACAGGAGACTGAACATGGGCAAGACCATCGGCATCGACCTCGGAACCACGAACTCGTGCGTCGCGATCCTCGAAGGCGGCGAGCCAAGCGTCCTCGAGAACTCGGAGGGCGGGCGCACCACCCCCTCGGTGGTCGCCTTCACCGAAGGCGGCGAGCGCCTCGTCGGCACCGTCGCCAAGCGCCAGGCCGTGATGAACGCCGAGAACACGATCTTCTCGATCAAGCGCTTCATGGGCCGTAAGGAGGCGGAGGTCAAGGAGGAGGAGACGATCGTCCCATACAAGGTCGTCGCCGGTCCGGGTGGTGACGTGCGCGTCGACGTGCGCGGCAAGCAGTTCTCGCCGCCGGAGATTTCGGCGATGATCCTGCAGAAGCTGAAGGCCGACGCCGAGGCTCGCCTCGGAGAGACGGTCGACTCCGCGGTGATCACGGTCCCGGCGTACTTCAACGACGACCAGCGCCAGGCCACCAAGGACGCCGGCAAGATCGCGGGCCTCGAGGTCGAGCGGATCATCAACGAGCCGACCGCGGCGGCGCTTGCCTACGGGCTCGACAAGTCAGCCGAAGATCAGGACATCCTCGTCTTCGACCTCGGTGGCGGCACTTTCGATGTCTCGATCCTGGAGATCGGCGACGGCATCTTCAAAGTGCTGGCAACCGCCGGCGACAACCACCTCGGCGGCGACAACTGGGACAAGGCGATCGTCGAGTGGATGGTCAGCGAGTTCAAGCGCGACCAGGGTGTCGACCTCTCGCAGGACAAGAACTCCTTGCAGCGGCTCTACGAGCAGGCCGAGAAGGCGAAGATCGAGCTGTCCTCCGCCCAAGAGACCCAGATCTCGATCCCCTTCATCACCGCGATCGACAACCAGCCGAAGCACCTGGAGATGCGGCTCAGCCGCGCCAAGCTGGCGGAGCTGACTGCGGAGCTCCTGGAGCGGGTCGTGGCACCGGTCAAGCAGGCGCTCGCCGACGCGGACGTCAGCGTGGAGCACGTCGTCCTGGTCGGCGGGATGACGCGGATGCCCGCGGTGCAGGAGAAGGTCAAGGAGCTGACGGGCAAGGATCCCCACCAAGGGGTGAACCCGGACGAGGTCGTAGCAGTCGGCGCCGCGATCCAGGCCGGCGTCCTCGCCGGCGACGTCAAGGACGTGCTGCTTTTGGACGTCACCCCGCTGACTCTGGGAATCGAGACCAAGGGCGGCGTCATGACCAAGTTGATCGAGCGCAACACGACGATCCCCACCCGCAAGGCCGAAACGTTCTCAACAGCTGAGGACAACCAGCCGTCGGTCGAGATCCACGTGCTCCAGGGCGAGCGCGAGATGGCCGCCTACAACAAGTCGCTCGGCAAGTTCCAGCTCACCGGGATCCCGCCGGCGCCGCGCGGAATGCCGCAGATCGAGGTCGCCTTCGACATCGATCGCAACGGCATCGTGAGCGTCACCGCCAAGGACCTCGGTACCGCCAAGGAGCAGAAGATCGAGATCAAGGGCGGATCCGGGCTGGCCGAGGACGAGGTCGAGCAGATGATCAAGGACGCCGAGACCCACGCCGACGAAGACAGGCGCCAGCGCGAGCTGGTCGAGGCCCGCAACGTCGGCGAGAACGCCGCCTACGCGGCGGAGAAGCAGGTCGCCGAGCTCGGCGACCAGGTCGACGAGGCGTCGAAGGCGGAGATCGAGGGTCTCGCCAAGGACCTGAGAGACTCGCTGGAGTCAGACGACGTAGACGAGATCAAGGCCAAGACCGACGCCCTCCAGGCCGCGTTCCATCAGGTCTCCCAGAAGATCTACGAGTCGGCCTCGGCCGAGCAGGCTACGGCCGCCGCGGATGGCGCGCCAACCAACGGCGCCGGTGCTGAAGCCGAGGAGGAGGTCGTCGACGCCGAGGTCGTGGACGACGAGCGCGCATGAACCCAGAGGAGCAGCTCGAGCAAGAGGAAGTGACCGAGGAGGAGGCCGCCGCCGAGGCGATCTCCGAGCCCGAGGTAGTGATCTCCGAGCCCGAGGTAGTTGAGGAGGCCGCCCCCGAGGGCTCCGGGGAAGCCGCCGAGGAGAGCCCGCTGGAGAAGCTCACGCGCGAGCGCGACGAGTATCTGGATCTGGCCCATCGCGCCCGTGCGGAGTTCGACAACTACAGGCGTCGTGCTGCCCGCGACGCGATCGCCGCCGAGCAACGTGGCAAGGCGGCGCTCGCGAAGACCGTCCTGCCGGCGATCGACAACCTGGAGCGCGCGCTCTTGGCGGCCGGGGTCGAGCTCGAGCCGTCGGGTGAGCCCGGCGAGGCCGATGAGGCCAGCCGCGAGGTCTCCGCGCACGAGGCCCTGGCTGCCGGAGTGGCCTTGATCCACTCGGAGATCGCCGGAGCCCTGCGGGCCGCCGGCATCGAGGTATTTGCGCCAGACGGCGAGCGCTTCGACCCAACGTCCCACGAGGCCCTGTCGGCCCGCCCCGCCTTAAGCGGCGAGGAGCCCGGCGTGGTCGTGGAAACCCTGCAGCGCGGTTACCGGATCGGCGACACCCTGATCCGGCCGGCGCGCGTCGTGGTGACGTCATGATGAGGCGGAGCGCGAAGCGCGAAGACGAATCCCTGCCGTTGTTGAGGCAGCTGGGGTAGGGGTGGTGATCTGATGGCGCGTGACCTTTACGAGGTACTGGGCGTCGACCGCAAGGCGTCCGACGACGAGATCAAGAAGGCGTACCGGGGCCTGGCGCGGGAGAACCACCCCGATGCGCATCCGGACGATCCCGCCGCCGAGGATCGCTTCAAGGAGATCCAGAGCGCCTACGACACGCTTTCTGATTCCGAGAAGCGCCGCGAGTACGACTCGGGCGGGCGCTTCGACCCGCGCAACTTCGCCGGTGGCTTCGGGGCCGACATTGGCGACATCTTCTCGACGCTGTTCAACCGCGGCGGCGGCGCCCGCGCCCCGGGTGGCCTGACAGGCCGCGACCTCCGCGCGGAGGTCTCGCTCGATTTCGACCAGGCGATGCGCGGCACCGAGGTGTCCGTCACGGTCCCGAAGCAGGCGGCTTGCGGGACGTGCCACGGCAGCGGTGCCAAGCCCGGGACCCAGCCGCAGATGTGCTCCCGCTGCGGCGGTCGCGGTATCGATGCCCAAAGCCAGGGGTTCTTCTCGATCAGCCAGCCTTGCCCCACGTGTGGCGGCCGCGGGGCGGTGATCGAGGACCCCTGTCCGACCTGCCAGGGCTCAGGCCTGACCCAGCAGCAGAAGCGCTACCGGGTGACGATCCCGGCAGGCGTCCACGACGGAAGCCGGATCCGAGTCGCCGGGAAGGGCGAGGCCGGCCCCCAGGGTGGCCCCGCGGGGGACCTCTACGTCGTCACCCGGGTGGCCCCTTCGCGGGTCTTCAAGCAGCGGCCCGACGGGCACCTGGAGGTGCGTGTCCCGATCACCATCCCCGAAGCGGTGCGCGGCGCGACGATCGAGGTACCGACCCTTGACGGCGTCAAGCGAATCCGGGTCCAGCCGGGAACCCAGCACGGGACCATCCAGCGGCTGCGAGGGGAAGGGCCTGCGGAGCCCGGTGGACGTGGCCGCCGCGACATCCATTACAGGCTTGAGGTCGAGATCCCTTCGCGGCTCTCCGGAGACGCCGAGAAAGCCGTCGAACGCCTGGCCGATGCCCTGAACGGCCACGATCCCCGCGCCGCGATCATGCGTGCCGCCAAGCCGACCGCCACGAGCGCAAAGATGGACGGAGACGGATGAGCCGGGATGTCACACCAAGGCGTTCGCGGACGACGATGCGCGTCTCCTCAAGCCGCGGCGTCTTCATGATCTCCGTTGCTGCGGACCTCGCGGAGATGCACCCGCAGACGCTGCGGATGTACGAGGCGCGTGGGCTCATCACGCCGAAGCGCTCGCCCAAGAACACTCGCCTCTACTCCCAGGACGACGTCGAGCGTTTGCGCCGGATCCAGCGGATGACAGCCGAAGAGGGGCTCAACCTCGCCGGCGTCGAGACGGTGCTGGAGATGGAAGCCGAGCTGGAGAAGACTCGGTCCGAGCTTGCTCGCCTCCGTGAGCGCGCGTCTGAGCTTGAGGGGCAGATGGCGCAGGAGATCGAGCGCGTCCGCCGCTCGTTCAAGGCGGAGATCGTTCCTTACGGCGCGTACGAAGCAGAAGGGTTCTCCGGCTCCGGCGACCCGGTGCGGATCCCGGTGCGGCGCAAGGGCGAATCGCCCAAGCGATGACGGGCGGGCCGGGGTACGAGCGCGTGGCGCTTGCGATCCTCGCGGGCGGCAGGCTTGGGATCGGCGCCGGGATCTGGATGGCTCCCCGGACCGCGCTGCGGACGCTTGGCTTTCCGCAGGTCGACGGTCGGGGGCTCGCCTTGGCGCGGGTGGTGGCTACCCGTGACCTGCTGTTGGGGGGATGGCTGATCTCCGCCACCTCGGATCGAGACCGGCTACGAACCGCTACGCACGCGGCCGTCGTGTGGGACGCGGCCGACGCCATTGCCTTCGGATCGATTGCGGCTTCCGGTGGCCAGTACGCCACCGCCGGCCGCCGCGGGGTAGCCGGTGCCTTGGCGGCAACGGTGCTCGGGGCTTGGTTCCGACGGCGCCTGAACCTACCCCGGTGTGAGCAACCGCCGCGCCAGCCCGCGCACGGTCTGGATCCCGTACTCGAACGACGGCTGCTCATCGGTCAGGACCACCAGTGAGATCTCCCGTGGGCCGTTGCGCTCGCGCAATTCCGCCGCCTGATGCACAAGGGCGTGGCCAGGCAGCCAGCCGCCCTTGAACCGGGCCGCCCAAGAGCTGCCGGCCGCCTCGGGGATGCCCCAGCTTTGGCTGGGGATGACGGAGCCGAGGAGCCCCTGCCCGTACTCCCGGTGCCCCCGAGGCAACATCCGATCGAGGGCGCCGAAGAACCGCGCCATATCGGCGGCCGTGATCTGGGCGTTACCCCAATAGCCGGAAATGTCAAAGCCCGTCATCCCCGCTCGCTCCGCGATTGCATGAAGTCCCGCGTCTCCAACCCGGTCGTAGATGACATCGGTCGCAGCGTTGTCTGACCTGGTGATCATCGCCGTCAGCAGCGAGTCCGTGTTCGCATCAATCGGCGTGTGCGTCTCCTTCAGTCGTCCAAGCTCCGCTGCAAGGACCATCGCCTTGATCACGCTGGCCGCGGCGTACTGGCGATCTGCGTGGTGGCCCCGCAGCCGTCCGGCGCTGTCGATCGTCGCAAAGGAGATCAGGCCGCCACGCTTCGTCGCATACGCCGAGGCCGCATCGAGCGCGGGCCCGGACGGCACGGTAGCGGGCGGCCCCAGGTCACCGGGGAGTGCCGACGCGGGATCTCGGTCCGGTTTGAAGCCGAATCCCTCAAACACTGGGATCGACACGCCGGCAGCGGCAAATGGCACTGATTCGCCGCTCCCTCCACCAGAAACACCGACGGCGGCCGCACCGATGAACCCGGCCAAGCCAGCGGCGAGAATGGCGGTGCTCTGTCTGCCGAGCGACACGCCGCGCGTCCGGGCCGCCCGTCGCTGCCGGGAACGGAGGTCGCTTGCGCGGCAGAGACGCTCGACGGCCGCGATCTCGTCGTTGTGCCCCGCAGGCATGGCAAGGCAAGGTAAGCCGCTCGGGCACCATCGAGGTTGCCGAACCGTGAACGTCCTTCCGGGACCCGTTGCCTGCGATGGCGCCGACACGCTGGCCATCGCCCGTCTCCGCTGGTGGAAGCCCGTCCGCCTGGTCATCGCAAGGGCGAGCACCGGGCAAGCGCCGAACGCCATTCGGCCACACGCGGCCAGAAGCGTGAGTCGGGAACATCAGGCGTAAAAAGCCACATCAGATGCTCGTGGTCGGGGTCGCCCTCGATCCGCTCCCGTGCCGGATACGGCACGTCCTCCCCGATCCGGTACCAGGCGTAACCCAGCGATTCGAGAGCTCGCGTGAGCCCCTCCTCGACCCGCCCGGCAAGCACCTCGACCAAGAGCCACGGCCGGGCGCGCTCGAGCGTCGCGGCGGCGCCCTCCAGGACCGCCGGCTCCGTGCTCTCGGTATCGATCTTGATCACCGCCGGTGTCACGCTGGTGCGAGAACACCAAGCGTCGATGGTGTCGACCGTCACCGAGACCACGCTCTGGGCCGGGCGAAACCCCGCTCGCAGGGAACTCGTCGCGTAGCCCTCGGCCACATAGAACGGAGCTTCCCCCCGGCGGTCCGCGAAAGCCAGCTCCTCGACGCGAAAACCGAGCGAGTTTCTTGCCGCTGCGTCGCGCGCG
>JALZKA010000096.1 GCA_030859475.1 Actinomycetota bacterium | reverse complement strand
GGCCGGGAGGCAAGGCCGCAAAGATCTCCGCCGCCGCGGCGGCATCAGGCGTGCCCGGGGTTGCGGCCACGGAGCCCGCGGTGCCGGACGCCGCGGCAGCGGCTGCCTGCGGCGCCTCGGATATCAGGTTGACGGTGGCGTCCTCTCCGTCGTCAGATCCGAACGGGAGGCCGTTGAACCCGACGAATGCGGCGATGCCGAGGAAGACGATCACGGCCGCAGCCACAAGCGCCGCCGTCGCTCCCCCGCCTGCCAAGTACGCCCGCTTGTCGCTCGGCCGTTTGACGGAAGGGAGTTTAATCGCTGATTCCATGCGTGGGTGGACGCGCTGCGAGGACAGCACTCCCTAGGCCTATCGGCAGGCGCCGCGAAAACCTTTAGCGGTTCTGCGAGGAATCCCGGGCTCGGTCGACGGCTACAGGTATCCCATCGGGTCCACGGGGACGCCATTGATACGTACCTCGAAGTGGAGGTGGTCGCCGTAGCAGTGGCCGGTGCAGCCGACGTAGCCGATCACGTCACCCTGCGAGACGGAGCCGGAGGTGATCGCGAAGCTCGACTGGTGTGCGTGGCAAGTCGAAAGACCACCGCCGTGATCGATGCAGGTGTAGTTTCCGTACCCGGACGTCGGGGCCGCCAGCGCAATCGTGCCGTCCTTCGGGGCGCGGATCGGAGTGCCTGCCGGAACCGCGATGTCGATCCCCGCGTGCAAGCGACCCCAGCGCATCCCGAACGGCGAGACGACAGGGCCGTTCACCGGCCAGATCATCCCGCTCGACCCACTCTGGATCGGGCCCGCCGGAAGCGGGTCGCTGGTCGTGCTGGAGCTTGACTCCTGAAGCTGCGCCTGGATCTGGTCGCTCAGGTCAGAGATGTCGCCGTGAAGCTCTTCAGCCCTCTCGTCAACCTGGTCGAGCGCTCCCGCCTTCTGGCCGCGGACGGCCTCAAGCTCGGCCTCGCGCGCCTCGAGCTGCACCCGGGTCCGCTCCAGCTCCGCCTGCTTGGCGGCAATCGCGTCGCGGGCCTCGCGGACCGTCTTCACGGTGTCCTGCGACTGGTCGCGCAGGGAGCGAACGCGGCCGACGATCAGCGCGTCCTGATCCTGAACCCGATCGAGGTAGTCGTAGCGGTTGACCAGGTCGTCGAAACCGTTGGCATCCAGGATCACGGTCAGGGCATCCGGCTCGTCCGACTTGTAGATGTCGACGAGGCGGTCGCGAAGGACCGTCATCGAGCGGCCGAGGCGCTCGCGCAAAACCACGAGGTTGTTCATCTCACGATCGAGCCGGACCTGCGTCTGGCGCAGCTGCTCGGCCACGATCGCTTCGCGGTTGCGAAGGACGGCGACCTCGCCTTCGAGCTGTGTGATCCGCTCGCTAAAGGCACTGATCTCGTTGGAGAGCACCTCGCCCTTGCGCTCGACCTCCTCGAGCTCGGCCTCCTTGGCCGCCCGCTCGGACTCCAGGTTTTGAGCCAGAGCGGTGCCACCCCCGGCGAGAGCAATGGTCAGTGCCAGCGCGAGGGTGCGCTTGCGGCCTGGTCGATTGTGGGCGTCGTTTCGCATCAATGCACGGGTCCCCGACGGACAGCGGCGGCCGGTCCGAAGAGGGACCGTACCAACCACGGGGCCAATTGCAAGCGTTTCTTAACAATAATTATGCGCTTTGCAAGCAGCGTTGCAGCGAGCAACTCCGCCGGAATGCTCCGCTTCGCGTCCGCTTCCGTCGGGTCAGGGCGCGTTACGGGGAGGCAGGTCGTAAGGGAGCTTGGCGGTCCCGCGGTAGGTTTGCCGCCGTGAACCGGGTTCGCTATTTCTTCGCCGACCTCGGCTACTGGCTGAAGACCCACCCCCTGATGGCCGTGCTCGCGGTGCTGGGGCTCGCCGCGGTCGTCGTCGCGTCCATCTTCGCGATCAACGAGTTGACGGAGAACGAACCGGACCGAGCCGTGGGGCCGGCTCCGCAGGTGGTGGTGCGGACGGAGGAGCCGCCCGACGACCCGGCCGATCTCGGATTCCCGGCGTTCGCGACTGCCAACACAACCCGCGTGGCCGGAGCGGACTCGGTGGCGATCGCGGCCGGGGTGGCTCTGGCGACGTCGCCGGCCGGCCCGGGTGTCCCCGGGCCCGACGCAGTGTCTTTGGTGGATGCGTCCGACTGGGCTTCCGCGATCGCAGCCGGCTCGCTGGCGGCCGAGCCGGTCTCGGCGCCGGTATTGCTCTCCGATGGCGAGGTGATCTCCGAACTGACCGCCGGTGCGCTGGAGGCGCTGAGCCCGAAGGGAAGCGAGGCCACCGGCAACCGGCAGGTATTCGCGATCGGTGCGGTGCCCGAGCCTGACGGGGTGCGCAGCCGACGCATCCCCGGCGACGACGAGGCGGAGATCGCCGCCAGGATCGCCGGGCTCCGCCGGGACCTGACCGGCACGGACCCCACTCATCTCGTGATCGCCAGCTCGGAGGAGCCGGAGCACGCGATGCCGGCGGCAGCCTGGGCTGCCCGGTCCGGCGACCCTGTCCTCTTCACCGGGGCGGACTCGGTTCCGGATGCGACCATCGACCTGATCGGCGAACTGCCGCAGGTTCCGATCTACCTGCTCGGCTCCGCCGACGTGATCTCCGCCGAAGCGATGAAGGAAATCGAGAAAGCGACCAAGGCGCCAGTCGAGCGTGCCACCAGAGGGGACGATCCCGTCGACAGCGCAATCGACTTCGCCCGCTACGTTGACGGCAGCTTCGGCTGGGACATCAACGACCCCGGCCATGGGTTCGTGATCGCCTCGTCGACCAGGCCGTCGGACGCGGGGGCTGCCGCCGCGCTTTCCGCCACAGGCACCTATGGACCGCTGCTCTTGACCGACGACTCCCGTGACCTGCCGGTGAGCCTCGAGGCATACCTGCTCGACTTGAAACCCGGGTACGTGGACGACCCGACGCGAGCCGTCTACAACCACGCCTGGATCATCGGAGACGCCACGACCATCTCCGTCAACGCCCAAGTCACGATCGACGAGCTCGTCGCGCTGGCGCCGATAAGGCCCGGACAGGGCGAAACGCTGCTGGACCTGCCTTCCGACAGCGCCGGCCAAGGTGCCGCTCCGAACCCGGGGTCAAGGGGCAACAAGAAGGCAAGGGATCGGCGATGAGCGAAAGCGAACGCCCCGATCGCGTCAGCGGACGCGAGATCACGGTCGATGACATTCGTGCCCTCGCCGGTCCGGCGACTCCGCATTTCTCGCTTCAGATCCGGAATCGAATCGCCAAGCTGATCGAGACGCTGCCCGTCGATCACCCGGCCCGGGCCGAGGGCGAGCGCCAGGTCGCCCGCCTGACCGAGCTCGCAGCGCACTCGGGCGAGCCGCGCGGGCTGATCTAGCTGCCGCACTCCTCGAAGCCGTAGTCCTGGGCCAGAGCTGAGGCCTCTTTCAGCGAAGGGCCGGCGCCTGAAGACAACGCCGAAGGATCATCCTGGATCTCGGCGATGCCCTCCTCGAGCCGATCGGTGATCGCGTTGATCTCCTCCTCGTCGCCTTCGGGCGGAGTCAGGGCGCGGATTTGATCGAGCTGTGCCTGCAGGCTCGGAACGACGACCTCGTCCGCGAGATCCTGGAGCTCACCCGCATTCAGATCGCCCGGATCCGCAATCTCGGGAAAAAGCTCCTGCAGCTGATCGACCTCCGAGTCCTCGGACTCCGCGCAGATTGCGTCGGCAGCTGCGATGAACTCCGGCTTGCTGAGCGGGCCGGTGTTGCCAGTCGCACCAGTCGCGCCAACCGTGGTCACGGGCTCGGGCTCGTCGTCGTCGCCACAGCCCGCAGCGATCAGCGAGGCAGCGACGGCGGTCGAGGCAAGGAGGGTTGAACGGAGCTTCACGATCTCAATGATCCTTCCGGGACAGGGATAGTCAGACGGCGGCAATCTAATACAAGTGGCCTGGACACGCCCATGCTCACCCGCGGATGCCGCACTGCCGCGAGCCGTAGGCGGCCGCCAGTCGCTGCGCCTCCCGCAGCGGCTGCGGCACGCCGTCAAGGAGCCCTGCGGGGTCGGCCTCGATCTGGGCGACGCCGGCTTCGGTTGCGGCCAGGATCGCCCGGATCTTGGCCTCGTCGCCTGCCGGGAAGCGAAGCGCCCCGATCGCCGCTACCTCCGCCTCCAGGGCGGGCACCACGATTCCCCGCGCGATCCGTTTCACCTCGGCGGGATCGGCCTTTCCGTTGCCGGCGAGGATGTCATCGGCCGCGGCCTCGATCTGGGCCTCGGACGCGAAGCAGATCTCGTCCGCCTCACGCAGGAACTCGACCTTCGTGATGGGGTCCGCGACGACGGGCTTGGAGTGGTCTTCCGAGTCGTCTCCGCCGCACCCGACCCAAACCGTGGCGCAGAGAAGAGCGGCGAGCCACAACCTCAACCGCGGGTCGCCTCCGACTCGGCCACGCCCGGGGGTGTCCAGCCGGGGCCGCGAAAGGCGACTGCGAGCTTGTCGCGAAGGCCCGGCGCGCGCTTGATGTCGTGCCACATGGCGATGTACTCGTGGAATGCGACACTGATCGGCCGGAACGTTCGCAATTGGGTGGTCAGCCCGTAACGGACGCGCTCACCTTCGGGTTCGTACGAGCCGAAGAGCCTGTCCCAGACGATCAGAATGCCGCCGTAGTTGCGGTCCAGGTACTGCTCGTTTACGCCGTGATGCACGCGATGGTGCGACGGCGTGTTCAGGAACCACTCAAGCGGGCCGGGCAACTTGCGAACGCGCTCGGTGTGGATCCAGAACTGGTAGATCAGGGACCAGGCCTGGGCCAGCAGCACCATCCAGGGCGCGAACCCGACCAGAGGCAGCCAGAGCCAGAAGGGGAAGTAGGTCATCGGCACCCATGTCTGCCGCAACGCCGTGGAGAGGTTGTAGTGCTGGGAGGAGTGGTGAACGACGTGGCTCGCCCAAAACAGGCGGCTCTCGTGCGAGACCCTGTGGAACCAGTAGTACGAGAAGTCGTCGGCGAAGAAGAGCAGGACCCAGACCCACCAATCGCCGGGGTCCAGGCGCAAGGGAGTGAGCTCGTAGAACAACGCGTAGGCGGCCAGGACCACGAACTTCCAGCCGAAGTTGATGATCACGTTCCCGGCGCCCATGATCAGGCTGGTGCGGGTGTCGCGGCCCTCGAACCCGACCAGCTCCTGATCCGACGACTCCCTCGTCAGGTGGCGGTAGGCGAGGTACTCGACTCCCAAGAGCAGCAGGAAGAAAGGCGTCGCGTAGTAGAGAAGCTCAGCCATCGGCGGCCACGAACCCTATCCCGGCGCCAGCCGGCAGGCATCTAGACGCGGCGTGGCCCCCAGGCTGATAGGAACCCGCCTCCCCGATGAATCGCGCGGACGGATATGAGCGGCCCGGGATCGCCGGCAGCGGGACCATCGCCACCGGCCTGGCCGCATGCGCGTCGACGCTGGGCGAGGTGGTTCTGCTCGCTCGCTCGGACGAGTCCGCCTGGCGAGCCGAAGAGCAGGCGATGAAGGGAGCCGAGCGCCTGGAAGGGGCAGTAGCCGGGCACATCAAGGTCACCACGGATCCGACCGTAATGGCCGATCGTGACCTGATCATCGAGGCGATCGCCGAGGATCCCGATGCGAAGGCGGTTCTGATCGCGGAGCTCGGCAACATCGCCAGCGACGCCGACCTGGCGACCACGACGTCGTCGCTCTCGATCGCCGACCTCGCCGGCCGGTCAGGCCACGCGGAGCGGTTCTTCGGGCTCCACGTATTCAACCCGGTGCCCCGCATGGAGCTGGTCGAGCTGTGCATCCCCCCCGGGGTCTGCGACGGGCTGGCCGGTCGCGCCCGCGCCTGGTGTGAGGCCCTCGACAAAGTTGCCGTGGAGGTGCCGGATTCGGCCGGGTTCGTCGTCAACCGACTCCTCTTCCCATACCTCTTTGACGCGGTCCGGCTCATGGAGCGCAGCGAACTGAGCGCCGCCGGCGTCGATGACTGCATGCGTCTTGGCGCGGGCCACCCGATGGGGCCGCTGAAGCTGCTTGACTTCGTGGGGCTCGATGTCGCGAAGGCGATCGGCGAGGTCCTGCACGAGGAGTCCGGTGACGGGGCGCATCTTCCTCCGCGGACGATCGTGGACCTGGTCGCTCAAGAAAAGCTCGGCCGCAAGTCGGGACAGGGGTTCTACACGTACTAGATCGGCTAGTGATCTAGGCAGCCTTCGCGTTGCGCCCCTTGCCCGCCAGGTCCCAAACGACGTCCGCTTCGGACACCCGCTGGCGCTCCGCCGAGTCTGAAACCTCGCCCCACGGCAGCTCCGCGTCGGGCAGCTCGTCCCAGCGCGCCAGCTCCAGCGCCTCGAGAGCGCCGCTCAAGGCCGGCCCCAGACGTTCCTCTGTGCTCAAGGTGGAGTGCAGCACCTCGAGCTGCTTGTCGGTCAATCGCACCGTCCACATGGGTTAAGCCTCCATTCCAACGCGGAAGATGAAGGCGAACTTACGGGTCGGCGGGGACGGATTAGCCGGCGGGCTCTTCGGCTTCCGGCTCGACCACCGGATGCTCGGCCGTGAGCGGCTTGATGCGCACCGCGACGATCCGGTTCTCGCGCACGGACTCAACCCGGATCTCCAGGCCGTTTGCTCTGATCCGGTCGCCGCGTTTTGGCAGGCGGCCGAGCTCGGAGAACACATAGCCCCCGACGGAGTTGTAGGCGTCTGACTCCACGGGTAGCTTGATCCCGGCGTCCTCCAGGTCGCCGATCGCAACGTGTCCCCGCACGTACCAATCGCCGTCGGCGAGGCGCCTGACCATCGACGAGCGGGCGTCGGTTTCGTCCTCGATCTCGCCGACGACCTCCTCGAGGATGTCCTCGACGGTGACGATCCCGACCGTTCGCCCGTACTCGTCGGAGACCACGGCGATCGAGCTCCGCTGCTGCTGAAGGGCGGCGAGGAGATCGTCGATCGGCTTCGTCTCCGGGAAGATCGGCACCTCCCGGATGGCGCTCTCGATCGAAGCATCGGGACCCGTGTTCATGTACAGGCGGACCAGCGAGTTGTTGTGAACGACGCCCCGCACCCGGTCCGGGTTGTCGTCCTCGATCGCAATCAGGCGGGTGTGGCCGGAAGACACGCAACGCTGAAGCGCATCCTCGACGGGCTCGTCAGCGTTGACCGTGACGACTGCCGGAATCGGGGTCATCACCTCACGCGCCTCCTGCTCATGGAGGTGGAAGACGCCGCCCAGCATCCCCGCCTCGCCGGCGTCGAGCTGGCCGTGGACGGCATTTCGAGCAATGATGAGGCGCAGCTCCTCCGGGGAAGCGGCTTCCTCGTCGGATCTGATCTCGAGCCGGAAGATCTTCTTGACCAGGAACTGGGCTGGACGGTTGGTGACCACGATCAGCCAGTGGAACATCCGGCGAAACAGGGCGAACGGCCGCGCGATCCGCAGCAGCGTTGCCTCGGCGGCGGCGATGCCGATCATCTTCGGGGCCTGCTCCCCGATGATCACGTGCAGGAGGGTGACGAGGGCGTAGGAGAGGACAAAGGCGAGGATGTGGGTACCGGTATCGCCCAGGACGCCGCCGAACAGCGGCTCGATCAAGTCAGCGATCGCGGGCTCGCCGAGGAACCCGATGCCGATCGACGCAAGGGTGATCCCGACCTGAGAGGTGGCGACGTACTCATCGACGCGGTCGAGCTGGTCCAGAGCAATGACCGCTCTTCGATCGCCCTTCTTCGCGAGCTGCTCCATTCGCGAGCGGCGTGACTTGACGATCGCAAACTCAGCCGCAACGAAGAAACCGTTCACGAACAGCAGCACGACCACGAGCAGCAGCAGGATGACCTCAATCATCGCGAAGCCCTGAGCGCTTTCAGTCGGGTAAACCCGGCCGGCGCGTGTGGCCAGGTACTGGGAGGTCGGTCGTCATCGCCCATGGAGGACGCTGGAAAGGTATCAGCGATCCCGGTAGGGACCGTCGTCGTGGCAGCGACCGTTACCTTGACGGAGTGAGCCAGGACTCGGTTCCCTACCTCGACGCCTTGCTGGAACACGCGAGCCGCGACCCTGCACGCCTCTATGTGCCGGGGCACAAGGGGGGCGCCGGCGCCGCCGCCGGCCTGGTGGAGGGGCTGGGCGAGCGCGCGC
>JALZKA010000095.1 GCA_030859475.1 Actinomycetota bacterium | reverse complement strand
GCTGGGGCTGGATCGTCGCGGCGAACGTCTTCCTCGGCGTCAACCAAGGCCTCGCCTGGTCGATGACCGTTGTGATGAAGATCGACCTGGTGGGGCCCGAGCGCCGCGGTCTGGCGCTGGGGCTGAACGAGGCGGCGGGCTATGTAGGCGTCGCCGCCACCGCGGCGCTCAGTGGCTGGCTCGCGGCCGAGTTCGTGGCCCGGGACGTCCTCGTCGTCGCAGGCTTTGCGATTGCGGTAGTGGCGCTCCTCGTCTGCATCGTCTTCGTCCGCGACACGGCTGGCCATGTCGCGGTTGAGCAGGCGCGTGATCACGCGGGCGAGCAGACCGAGTCGCCGCGACTCCGCGACGCATTTCCCGACGCCACCTACAGGGTGCCAACGCTGCGGTCATGCTCGCAAGCTGGGTTGGTCAACAACCTCAACGACGCGCTCGCATGGGGCCTCGTTCCCCTGTTCCTCGCCGCCGAGGGCGCCAGCGTCGGCGAGATCGGGGTGATCGCCAGCCTCTATCCGCTCGTCTGGGGGCTGGGCCAGATCGGGACGGGGCATTGGTCCGACAGCGCCGGGCGCAAGCCGCTGATCGTCGGCGGCATGCTCGTCCAGGCTGCCGCCTTGGCATTGCTCGCTGTCTCGGGTGGGGGGCTGGGCCTGGCGGCAACCGCGGCCGTCGGGCTCGGCTTGGGGACGGCGCTCGTCTATCCGACGTTGATCGCGGCGATCTCCGACACCGTCGTGCCTACCGCACGCGCAGCGACCGTGGGCGTGTACCGGTTCTGGCGCGACATGGGATACGTCGTGGGGGCCCTCCTCGCCGGTGTCCTCGGGGATGGAATCGGCTTCGAGGGCACGATCGCCGTGGTTGCCGGCTTGACGCTGCTTTCAGGGCTCTGGGTGGCCGCCGACCTGGAGCCGGGATAAGCGACCGATCGAAAGCGCGCCAGTCGGCCATGCTCAATCAAGCGCTGATTAGCCTCTGCCGGCATGCTCCTGACCGCGGCCATCGTCGGGCTCTTCGTCCTTCCCGGGCCATGGAACGTGATCGCATTCTGTGCTGCCGCGCTGGTCGAGGTCGGCGAGCTCTACCTGTGGAAGCGCTTTCTCGACCGCTACCGGGTGCGTGGCGGCGCCGAGGGCATGATCGGTGAGCGGGCCGCGGTGACCGAACGCTGCGACCCCGAGGGCCGGGTCATGGTCCGCGGCGAGATCTGGAGAGCCGTCGCCTGCCGCGGGCTGGAGTTCGACGCGGGGGAGCGAGTCCGGGTCGTGGCGGTCGATGGGCTGACACTGAGAATTGACACCTTCACGGCAGCGAAGGAGTAGGACGGCGTCGGCGGCCAGGGTGACGGCGAAGCTTCGCTAGATTCTCGGAGCCCGGGCGCTTAGCTCAGTTGGGAGAGCGCCAGCTCGACAAGCTGGAGGTCACTGGTTCGAGCCCAGTAGCGCCCACTTTTCAGGTCGGCACGCCGGTAGGCTCGCCGTCTAATGCTCGGGACGTATCTCTCGCTGCTGCTGATCCTGGCCGTGGCTGCCCTTGTCGGCCAGGGCCTCTTCTCGCTTTGCGGGCGGCGGGATTGGAGCTGGCTGGCGCCCGCCCTCGGGCTCGCGGTCCTCACCGCGGTTGCCTGGGGCGCTGTGAACCTTGCGGGCGATCCGGTGGTCGGGGCCGTCGTAATCGGCTTGTTCGCGTTGGCGTCAGCTGTCGTGATTCCCAGGGCCCGGCCCGGAACCTCTGCGGTCGTCGTGATCATCGGCTCGGTCGCGCTGGCATCCCTTCCCTTCCTGCTCGAGGGCCGCTTCGGGATCCTCGGCACGTCGCTGAATCCGGACATGTCACAACACCTGTTCGCGGTCGACCGGCTGGCGAACGGCGGGGCGGAGCGGCTGATCGCCGAGGGCTATCCGCTGGGCCCGCACGCGATCGTTGCGGCGCTGTCGGCGCTTGGCCCCAGCCTGGTGGAGGGCTTCAACGGCCTGACGCTGGCCATCGCCGTCGCCACCTGCCTGGCGCCGCTTGCGTTGCTGGATGAGATCGCCGGGTTCTGGCGCCGAGCCCTGATCGGCCTGCTCGTCGGCCTGACCTACATGTTGGCCTCGAGCCTGATCCAGGGCTCGTTCAAGGAAACGCTTCAGGCACTGTTCGTCCTCGCGTTCGCGATCGCCGTGGCGCAGGCCGTTGCCGGAACGCTGGGTGGCGGCCTGCCGGCGGACCGATGGGAGCGCTGGCGATTTGTCCCCCTCGCGGCGCTGGCCGCAGGATCGATTTATGCCTACAGCTTCCCGGGACTTACCTGGCTGATCGGGACGATCGGCCTGGTCGCGGTCCTGGCGGCCGCAGTCACGAGCGGCCGGCTGCCCTTTCGGCGGATCGCGGTCCCCGCCGCCTCGGCGACCGTGTTGTTCCTGGTCGCGGTCTTGCCCGAGGTCGGGCGCATCGCCGAATTCGGCAGCTTTGAGACCTTCGACCCCGAGGGCGACGGCCTGGGCAACCTGTTCGGCTCGATCTCGGCGATCGAGGCGCTTGGCATCTGGCCCTCGGGGGACTTCCGGCTGACCGCCGGCGCCGGTTCCGCTCCCGCGGCGGCGTTCTGGCTCGGGGCCCTCGTCGCGCTGGCGGGGCTGGCCTACGGCCTCCTCTGGTGGGTGCGGCGTGGCGAGGTCGTCGTGCCCGCGGCACTCGGCGCCGCGGCGCTCATCTACCTCTACACCGTCGCCGCCGGCACGCCGTACCAGGAGGCGAAGGCGATCGTGATCGCGGCGCCGCTCGCCACCCTGATCGCCGCCAGGGCGCTGTTGGCGGACGCGGAGCCGGCGAGGCCGCGGCTCGCCGTCCTCGCCGGCGCGTACGTGCTGCTCGCCGCGGCCTGCAGCGCGCTCACCCTGGTCAACGGGCCGGTGGGACCCGCGGCCTGGGGCCCCGGTTTGATCGAGCTGCGCGAGGAGCGGCTGATCAAAGGCCCGGTGCAGGCGCTGGCGCCACCCGACTACCTGACGGACGAGCACGGGGCCCACTTGGTCGCGTGGGAGCTGCGCGGCGGTGAGGTGTGCGTGGGGGAGACTGGCACCTCGCTGCCGCCTGGCGTGCCGCACGTCGTCACCGTTACACCCGGCGGTGGCCGTCCGGCGCCGCCCTACTCCGGCTTGGAGGAGCTTCGGACCAGCGGCGCGTACACGCTGTGGGAGGTGACCAAGCCCGAACGGGTGCCGCAGTCAGTCTGTCCGTTCATCGCCGACGGGGACCGGGCCGGGTCAAAGCCGACCGAGTGAGGGGTTCTATTGGCATAGCCATTGAAATCCCGCACTCGACCCGTTGCGCCCCCGAATAGCATCACGGCGCATGCCGGCGATCACCGTAAAGCTGCCCGACGGGACCCCGCTCGAGCTGCCCGAGGGCGCGACGGGCGCGGACGCCGCCGCCGCGATCGGCGCGGGGCTTGCCCGGGCCGCTCTGGCGATCAAGGTCGACGGCAAGCTGCGCGACCTCTCGGCGCCGGTGCCTGGCGGGGCGGAGATCGCGATCCTCACCGCACGGGACCCCGAGGCTTTGCCGTTGATCCGCCACGACGCCGCTCATGTCCTGGCGACGGCCGTCGTCGATCTGTGGCCCGGCACGAAGGTCTCGATCGGTCCTGCGATCGAAAACGGCTTCTACTACGACTTCGAGTTCCCAGGCGACTTCCGGCCATCGGTCGAGGACCTGCCCCGGATCGAGGAGGCGATGGCCGTGCACATCCAGGCCGACGAGGCGTTCGAGCGCACCGAGCTGCCCGCGGCCGATGCCCTTGAGCGCTTTCGGGCCGAGGAGCAGCCCTACAAGGTTGAGCTGATCGAGGACCTGATCCGCGACCAAGCGGTCGAGAGCGTCTCGCTTTACCGCAACGGTCCCTTCACGGACCTCTGCCTTGGGCCGCACGGACCATCGACCAAGCGGATCAAGGCTTTCAAGCTGACCTCCGTCGCGGGGGCCTACTGGCGCGGGGACGAGGGCCGGCAGATGCTGAGCCGGATCTACGGCACCGCGTTCTTCTCGCGCGACGAGCTGGCCGAGCACGAGCGTCTGCTTGAAGAGGCGCGGGCGCGCGACCACCGTCGCCTGGGGCCGGAGCTTGGGCTGTTCATGATCCGCCCGGAGTCCCCCGGGATGCCGTTCTGGCTGCCTGAGGGCACGGTGCTGCTGCGCCTGATCTCTGGCGAGGTGGACGCACAACTGGTCAAGCGGGGCTATCAGGAGATCAAGACGCCGCACGTGATGGACGTCGAGCTGTGGCGCCGCTCCGGCCACTACGAGAACTACCGGGACAACATGTACTTCAGCGAGGTCGACGGGCGTCAGTTCGCCCTGAAACCGATGAACTGCCCGGGGGCGTGCCTTGTGTTCGGGGCCGAGCGCCGCTCGTACCGCGACCTTCCCCTGCGGCTTGCCGAGTACGGGCATGTGTCCCGTCACGAGCGCGAAGGCGTCCTCCATGGCCTCTTGCGGGTGCGGGCCTTCACCCAGGACGACGCGCACGTCTACTGCACGACCGATCAGATCACGGCCGAGGTGAACTCGATCTGCGAGGCGATCGACGAGCTCTACGAGCGGTTCGGATTCACCGACGTCCGCGTCGACCTGGCGACCAAGCCGCCCGACGCGATCGGGTCGGTCGAGCAGTGGGACCAGGCGGAGACGGCCCTCAGGCAGGCGCTCGAGAGCCAGGGTCGTGACTACCGGCTGAATCCGGGCGATGGCGCCTTCTACGGGCCGAAGATCGATTTCCACGTGACCGATGCTCTGGGCCGCTCGTGGCAGCTCGGGACCTGCCAGCTCGACTTTCAGATGCCGGAGCGCTTCGAGCTCACTTATCAGGGCGAGGACAACGCCGAGCACCGGCCCGTGATGATCCATCGCGCGCTCCTCGGGTCGATGGAGCGCTTCGCGGGGATTCTGATCGAGCACCACGGCGGTCGCTTCCCCGCCTGGCTCGCGCCCGTGCAGGTCGGTGTCCTGCCGGTTGCCGATCGCCACAACGAATCCGCACACGACGTCGCGTCCGAGCTGGCGCAAGCGGGGATCCGGGTGCGAGTCGACGATCGCACCGAGTCGGTCGGCCGCAAGATCCGCGACGCGGAGCTCGCGAAGCTCCCCTACATGGTCATCTTCGGCGACCGCGAGGCCGAGTCCGGCCAGCTTTCCGTCCGCTCGCATGCGGCCGGCGACGTCGGTCAGATGGACGCGGCGACGCTCGCGGCGCGGATTATGGCGTGAACTGCGCGCCTCCCGCTCTATACTCCCGGCCAGATGAAGGGCACCCCGACCACGAAGCGCCGCCGATAGCGCCCGTGCCCCTCTCCTTGATGCTCTGTCATTCTCTCCTTAGGACTGCCTCCTAGCTTGCTGGCGTCAGCCTTTTCCTCGTAGTGCCGGTCCCGCGACGTTTCGACCGCCGGCTCCCTGAGCGCGACCAGACTCGAATCAACGAGCGCATCGGCGTGCGTGAGGTCCGCCTGGTCGACGAGGACGGCAAGCAGATCGGCGTGGTCGATACGAGCAAGGCCCTCGAGATGGCCCAAGACCGGGACCTCGACCTGGTCGAGGTGGCTCCGGACTCGCGCCCGCCCGTCGCCCGTTTGCTCGATTACTCGAAGTACAAGTACGAGCAGGAGCAGAAGGCGAAGGCGGCGCGCAAGCATCAGCAGCAGATCAACGTGCGCGAGATCAAGCTGCGACCGAAGATCGCGGATCACGATTACATGACCAAGAAGGGCCACGTCGAGCGCTTCCTGAAGGGCGGCGACAAGGTCAAGGTGACGATCATGTTCCGCGGTCGCGAGCAGGCGCACCCGGACCGGGGACGGAACCTCCTGGCGCGCCTGTTCGAGGATCTGGACGGAATGGGCGTGATCGAGCAGAACCCGCTTCAGGAGGGCCGCAACATGCACATGCTGCTGGCCCCCTCGAAAGAGACGATTCGCGACGGCAAGAAGCCGACCGGCGAGCAGGCCGCGGTGGAACCCGAGCCGGCGTCGGCACCTGCCGCCGGGCCCGAAGCTACCTCGGACTGACGCGGTTCACCCGGACGCTCAGGGCGGTGCCGGCCTCGGCCGGCCTTTGCGTCGGCCGTTCGCGTTCTGCTTCAATAGTCCGTCCTCGTGCCGAAGATGAAGACACATTCGGGCGCCAAGAAGCGCTTTCGCAAGACCGCGACGGGCAAGCTCCGCGGCCGGCGCGCGTACTCGAGCCACATCCTCGAGAAGAAGTCGCCGAAGCGCAAGCGGCGCATGGCCAGGCCCACCGAGGTCTCGCCGAACGACGCCGAGCGGGTCAACCGGCTGCTGGCGGGGCGCAAGTGAGCCGCGCGACGAACCCCGTCGCGCGCAAGAAGCGGCGGAAGAAGACGCTCGACCAGGCGAAGGGGTATTACGGGCGCAAGCACTCGAGCTATCGCCTCGCGAACGAGCAGGTCATGCGGTCGGGCAATTACGCCTACCGCGACCGCCGGGTGCGAAAGCGCGATTTCCGCCGGCTCTGGATCGTGCGGATCAACGCCGCTGCGCGCCAGGAAGGGATGAGCTACTCGGAGCTGATGCACGGTCTGAAGCTGGCCGAGGTCGAGGTCAACCGCAAGATGCTGGCCGACATCGCGGTGCGCGATCCGCAGGCCTTTCGCCGATTCACCGAGATAGCCCGGGAGGCCGTGGCGGCCTAGGCATTCGCGTTGACCGCCGCAATGGACTTCACCGGGCGCCCAGCGGGCGCCCTTTTTTTGTTGGTGTGAACGAAGAAGCAGTCAGATGATCACAAGCAAGCACAACGAAACGCTCAAGCTGATCCGCCGCCTGGCGGAGCGAAAGCATCGCCTGCGCGAGGGCCTGTTCGTGACCGAGGGCGAGGATCTGTACGAGGCCGGGATCGCGGCCGGCGCGGCCCCGGCCGCGGTTCTCAGCGAGGCGGGCTCCGGGCTGGTCGGCGAAGAAGTCCCGCGCGACTTGCTCGACTCGGTCAGCGCGATGGGCTCCGGCAGCCGCTTGATCGCTGTCTGGCCGATCGCGGTCACGGAGGCCCCCGGGAGCATGGGCTGCGTCTACCTGCACGGATTGGCCGACCCCGGCAACGTCGGGGCCGTGATCCGCTCGACCCACGCGCTCGCCGAAGCCTGCGTGGTGCTGGGCCCGGGCTGCGCGGACCCACATTCTCCGAAGGCGGCCAGGGCCAGCATGGGCTCGATCTTCGCCACCGAGATCGTGCGCTGCGGGCTGGAGCGGACTCCTTCGCCCAGAATCGCGCTGGTGGCGCACGGGGGCGATGAGCCGCAGCCGCGGGAAGGCGGGTTCACGCTCTGCCTCGGGGCCGAGCGGGAGGGTCTTCCGGCAGGGGTGACCGACCTCTGCGACGAGCTTTGGACGATTCCACTGCGTCCGGGCGGCGCCGAGTCGCTGAACGTCGCGGCGGCCGGTGCGATCGCCTTGGAGCGGATAGGGTCGGCCGCCGTCGAAGAGGGGCGCGATGAGCACGCTTGAGCGAATCTCACAACTGGGCGAGGAAGCGAGTGCCGCGATCGCGGCGGCGGCCGACGCAGCCGCGCTCGAGGAGCTGCGCGTCCGCTACCTGGGCCGCAAGTCGGAGCTGACAACGATCCTTCGTGGAATCGGTGACCTGCCCGCCGCCGAGAAGGGACCCGTCGGCTCTTTGGCGAACGACGTCCGCAGCAGGCTCGAAACCGAGATCCGGACCAGGAAAGCGGCCCTGGCGGCCGGCGAGCTCGAGGCCAGGCTGGCCACGGACCGAATCGACGTGACTCTGCCGGGCACGCCGCCCGTCAGGACGGGGCACCTGCATCCGATCACGCAGACCCGCCGCGAGCTGGAGGACATCTTCTGCGGCCTGGGTTACCGGGTCATGGACGGCCCCGAGGTCGAACACGACTTCTACAACTTCACGGCGCTCAACCATCCCCCCGGACATCCCGCGCGGATGGAGCAGGACACCTTCTACGTCGATCCGGGCTCGCTGGCCGAGGGAGTCCTGGCCCACGGCGGCCTGCCGCCGGGACCGCGCGACGTCCTGCTTCGCACGCACACGTCGCCGAATCAGGTGCGTGCCATGCAGGAGTCGCCGCCGCCGCTCTTCATCGTCGTCCCGGGCACGGTCTACCGCCGCGACACGATGGACGCCACGCACCTGCCGATGTTCAGCCAGATCGAGGGCTTGGCGGT
>JALZKA010000019.1 GCA_030859475.1 Actinomycetota bacterium | reverse complement strand
GTCAAGGCGCGCGTGGGCGTCGCCGCGCTGGCGGGGTCGCTCGGCGTCGCCGGATGCGGCGGCGAGGAGGACTTCGCCAACGACCCCCGCCCAGCGGCCCCGATCGTGGTCACCGCGAAGGTCGATCCGAAGCAGGTCGTGCTCTCGCCCGATGAGTTCGGCGCCGGCCTCGTCAACATCACCGTCTCCAACCAGTCCGAGGACCCGGTCCGCCTCACCCTGGTCGGCCCCGGGCCCGAGGACAACGCCGAGAGCGGCGAGATTCCGCCGAACGGCGTCGGCAACGTCAAGGCCGCCCTGGACGAGGGCGATTACGAGGTCAATGGCGGCGAGCGCTCCGACGCCAAGCCCGCGCAGCTTACGGTCGGTCCCCCGCGCTCCAGCTCGAGCGACGAGCTGCTGCTGCCTTAGCGTTGACCGACGCTACTCGGTGGCCGAGCCGGCCTCGGCGGCCTCGTCCGCCTCGGCCACGAGCGCGTCGGTCCGCCGCAGCTTCTCCTCAAGCGAGGCGACCATCGTGTCCAGCCCCGTACGGGCCTTGTCCGACGAGGTCTTGATTCCCGTTAGCGTCGAGCGGATCGCCTGCGCCTGCTTCAGGATCGAAACCGCCTCCGATGCCGCGTCGCGCACGGCCGGGGCGTCCACGTCCAGATCCCCGTCCCGCGAGAGCAGCACCCGCGCAGCGGCGAGGCGGTAGGCGACCTCGAGCGCGAGCCCGCCGGGCTCCTCGCGGTCGACGGCGACGATCAGCTTGTTGCCCTCGTACTCCGTCAGCTGGTCGCGCCCCGATGGGACGCGCTCTTCGCCGGCGACCACGAGGACCCCGAAGGCCGCGGCCCGGGCTGCCATGCCCTGATTGAGCTCGACCCACGCGGCGTTCTTGGAAAGCTTCTTGTCCTTCGCCTCAAAGACCAGGCGACCGGTAGACGGCCCGTCCGCGCCGCCCAGCTCGACCAGGGTGTCGCCCTTCTTGCCCCCGCCCTCGGCGCCTTCGCCACCCGTGTGCGTGGCGCAATCGCCGCGCGCCGAGGCGATCCGCTCGATCGCGGAGTGCACCCGCTCCTCGAAAGTGAAGCCCTTGCGAGTTCCAGCCTGCTCGGCCTCGGCGACGCGCTCGTCGGCGTCTTCTCGCTCCAGTAGTCGGGCCAGCTCCTTCTTGAGGTCGCCGACCTGGGCCTGCATCGTCCGCGCCTGGCTCGTGTGGGATTCGCGCAGCCGCTCGACCTCTGCGCGGTGGCGCCCCTCGGACTCGAGCATCGCTTTGCCGAGGCGCGCCTGCACGGCCACGAGAGGGTTTGAGCCGTCGTCCGACGTCAACAGTCGCGCGAGCGCCTGCATCTGCTCGCGCGTGCCGGTAGCGACGATCTCACGCAGCTGAGCCTGAACCGAGTCGTCGCCGCCGAATGTCGTGGCGAGCTGTTCGGCGAGCTGTTCGGCGCCACCCTCGAGGGTCTCCCCCAGCTTCCGGTCGAGCTCGCCGAGACCGGACTCGAGCTCGCGGCGCACGTAGTCGACGTTCGCAGCGGTCTCCTCGCTGTCGAGGACCCGCGCGCCGATCTCAACCGCCTTGCGCACGGTGTCGGCTGCCGGCTTGCCGGCCTGCTGGCGCTCGCGAACCAGGTGCGCCGCCCGCTCGTCGTCGATCGTCAGCGATTCGATCAGGATGCGCCCGTCCAGGGCGCGAACCGTGCCGTCAGGGGCCGCGTCGAAGGGAAGTTGTGGTCTCTCGGAAGCTTCCATTTTGGATCTTCGAAGGTAGTCGGAGGGGCGGACGGGAACCTGACGCCGGCCTCAGTCGCGGGCCACGTTGCCATTCTCGCCCTCCCCCCGGGCGGGATTGGTGCCGTAGCGTCGTCGCGACCGCGGCAAGCGCAGCGGCCGTCGTCCCAGGATGCGCTCGGACCTGACCATTTACTCAACCTACGGTTAGTGGCCCCCAAAAGGTCACTGGCACCTCGGCCGACCTCGGTACGATCCCGCAGCGCGCAACCGACCCAAGGAGTTGACCAGCAAGTGGCTGTAGACGTATCCGACGTGTCCAAGCTCGACGTCGAACCCGGCACCCTGCCGGAGACGATGGCCGCGTGGGTGATCCGCGCCGAGCGCGAGGGCGAGCCCAAGGACGCTTTCCAGGTCGAGGAGATCGAGGTTCCGGAGCCCGGCCCGTTCGAGGTCACGGTGCGGGTGATGGCCGCCGGCGTCAACTTCAACAACGTCTGGGCGGCCCTCGGCAAGCCGGTCTCGGTCTTCGGCTACGGCGACCACCCCGAATACGGCCACCACATCGGCGGATCGGACGCCTCGGGCGTCGTCTGGAAGGTGGGCGCCGGAGTCACCCGCTGGCAGCCGGGCGACGAGGTCGTGATCCACTGCAACCAGGCCTCGTACGAGGACGTCGAGGTTCACGGCCTCGACCCCATGGCGGCTCCGAGCCAGCAGATCTGGGGCTACGAGACGACCTGGGGTTCGTTCGCCCAGTTCACCCGGGTCCAGGCGCAGCAGCTTCTGGCCAAGCCCAAGAACCTCTCATGGGTCGATTCCTCGGCCTACGGGCTCACTTACTTCACCGCCTACCGGATGCTGATGAACCGCGCGAAGCTCCAGGCCGGCCACAACGTCCTGATTTGGGGCGCTGCCGGCGGGCTCGGCGTATTTGCGGTTCAGCTCGCCAGGGCGGCGGGCGCGAACGCCGTCGGCGTCGTCTCCAGCGAGGAGAAGGGCGCGCTGGTCAAGCAGCTCGGCGCCGTCGACTACATCGACCGCAACGAGTTCGCCGGGATGATGCGCAAGGGCGGCGAGACGGCCGACGAGGAGAAGGCTCGCTTCAAGGAATCGCTGGGCTTCGCAAAGCGGGTCAAGTCGATTCTGGGCGACGCACCTGATGTCGTCTTCGAGCACGTCGGCCAAGCCACCTTCCCCACGTCCGTCTTCACGGTCAAGCCGTTTGGCAAGGTCGTGATCTGCGGCGCCACCTCCGGCTACACCCTCGACTTCGACGTCCGCTACCTGTGGATGAAGCAGAAGGAGATCCTGGGCTCGCACTTCGCGAACGCGTACGAGTGCAGCCGGGCCAACCAGCTGATGGCTGAGGGCAAGGTTCGGCCCGTCCTCTGGAAGGCGATGGGCTTCGAGGGCGTGCCCGAAGCGCACCAGCTGATGCACGAGAACAAGCACGCCGGGAAGATCACGACCAGGGTTGGCGCCACCGATGACGCCGAAGGCAAGGACGGCGACGGCGCCGGAGCAATCTGGGCCGAGGTCGGAGCGTAGATCTCCGCCTCCCGGCTCGGGATAGGATCACGATCGGATGTACGTCAACAACATCGATTGGCACATCACGCCGTTCCGAGCCGATCGCTGGCTCGCCGTCTGGCGGCCCGCACTCGACCGAGCGCTGGCTGCCGGCGCAAGCGCCTCCTATCTGACCCGCGATATCGACGACCCCCTCCACTTCCGCCAGGTCACGGTTTGGGAGGACATGGAGGACTTCGACGCGTACTGGGCGTCGGACGAGATCACCAAGCTACGCCAGGAAGCGCACGACTACTACCACAAGCCGGTCCTGCCGAACTGGCATTCGCTCACCGCCGAAGCCGTCGTCGAGCGCGCCGGCGCCTAGGCCGGGCTAACTCCGAGGGAGTCGAGAACCCCGCTCGCCTTCCGCCTGCTGGGCTCCGGCATGGCAACGGCAACCCACCCTGCGCCTCCGCCGACGACCCGGGCGGGCTACGCGGCCGCTTGGAGGACCACGTCCTTCACCGCGAAGTCCTCGCCGGCCTTGACCAGGGCCGCGGTCATCGCTTCGGTCGCGTGCGAGTGGGTCCGCCGCGAGACCGCCCAGACCTGGCGCTTCGGGGCGGCCGGCTGGGCTTCGCGGACGACCAGGTCGTCGCGAAGCGTCGGCAGCGCCAAGTCGGGCAGCAAGGTGACTCCCAGCCCGGCGGCGATGAAGCCCTGCATCACCGAGTAATCGTCCGTGTGCAGGCCGACCGACGGCTCGAACCCGGCGTCCCTGCAAACCTGCCTGACCATCACGCCGCAGGAGGAAGGACAACTTCCGCTCAGCCACTGCTCGTCGCTCAAATCAGCGATCCTGACCCGCTTCTGGCTCGCCAGGGGATGATCGGCGGGAAGCGCCACGTACATCGACTCCGTCAAGAGCAGCGTCCGCTCGAAGTCGCGATCCTCCGGAGTCGGAACCGCCGGGTAGTCGAAGACCACCGCGAGGTCGATCTTGCCGGAGCGCAGGCGCGGCAGCGAGTCCTCGGGCTCTGAGTCATCCGCTGTCAGTCGCACCTTGGGGTAGCGCGATGTGAACTCGCGAACGGCCATCGTCAGCAGTGTCGCGCTGGCCGACGGGAAGCTGGCCACTCGCACCTCGCCACCTTCGAGCCCGGCGATCTCCTGCAACTCCCGCTCGGCTTCCTCCAGCCTCGCAATCGCCGCATCCGCGTGGGTGACCAGGGCGCGGCCGGCCGCCGTCGCCGTAGTGCCGTCCCGGGTCCGCTCGAGTAACGGCATCCCAACCTCGCGCTCGAGCGTCGCCACCTGCTGGCTGATTGCCGACTGCGAAAGGTAAAGCGAGTCGGCCGCTGCCGAGAACGAGCCTTGGCTCACGACCTCCCGCAAGACCCGCAATCGCTTCAAATCGAGCATTAGGAGAACTTATCACAACTAACGGAACTCCATGTTGCGCTTATCCCGCCCCGGGGTGACACTGCTCATATCACGAAATCCAGGCGCCGAGCGTCTGTACCACGGAGGTGCAAAGAGATGGCAAACGAAACGACACACACGACGGGAATCAGGATCCGGCAGTTGGCCGAGGCGGACGCAGCCGCGGTCGAGCGGCTTGCGCAGCTCGACTCGGCGGAAGTGCCGGCCGGCCCGCTCCTAGGCGCGGAGATCGAGGGCAGGCTGCTCGCGGTTACCTCGCTGAGCGAGGGCGTGACCGTGGCCGACCCGTTCAGCCGTGGTGCCGAGCTGCGAGACCTGCTGGATCTACGGGCCGCGCAATTGCGGCAACGCCAGCCGCGGCGCCGGCGCTTCGGTGCTGGGGCCGGCCGCCCCGCACGCGCCGCCCTCGCCGGCTCTCCCCCGGGAGCCGGCGGCAGGCTGCTGTCGCTGCGCCCCTACTGAGCGCCGAGTGCGCGCTTGGGTCCCCGATAGGGTGCCGAAACGCGCACTCGCTGCGGTGGCCGCGGAAGCTGCGCCGCGGGTGCGCGGTTAAGTGCGCCCTGGGGTACCGAAGCGCGCACTCGGTGCGGTGGCTGCGGAAGCTGCGCCGCGAGGATTGGCCTCAGCCGCGCTCGAGGGGCGCCATCGTCAGCCCGCCTTGCTCGAGGAGCTCCCAATACAGCTCGGCCGGCTCGCGGAGGCCCGTCCAGACGATCGCGCGACCCGAGTTGTGGATCTGATCGGCGACCCGGTATCCCTGATCGACGCCGATTCCCGGAATCACCCTGGCCAACGTCTTCGCAACGTGGTCGAAGGTGTTGTGGTCGTCGTTCAGCACGATCACCCGCCAGTTACCCCCCATGCCGCCTCCGGGACCGGCAACCCGGGGTCGCTCCGTGGTCTCGGTAGCCATGCAGAAACCCTAAAGGCCTCTGGACTTCCAGCGACTGGGGTCAGGGATTCGGTACGCCGACCTTGACCAGGTCGAAGAACGCGACTGGGCCGCGGGGTACATCCCGGTCGAAGCCGGTCCCGAACGTCACGCGGCGGCCGGTGACCTGCCCGGGCACGGGATCCGTGAAGCGTCCCACCTCCTCGCGGTTGACGTAGCCGACCACCACGTCGTTCAGAACCCGGAGGCGAAGGGTGTTGAGCTTGCCGAGCGGCTTGACCGCGGTGCTCGAGCCACCGGGGAGGCCGGTGGGGTCGCCGTTCCGGTACATCCGGAAGTTTCGCCCATCGGGCCGGATCCGGAGCTCGTAATTGCTCTCGCCGCCCGCGCGCACGCGAACCGCCAGGAAGGTGGCTTTCTTTGCGCGGTCGCTTGAATCGCCGCGGTTGTACGAGGCCGCGACGACGATGTCGTGATCGGGCCGGCCCGAATCGCCCTCGATGGGCGGGGCGTACACGCAGAAGCGCTCACCCTTAAGGCTGACCCGCATCTTGTCCTTTTCCGGGACGTACTTCTCCTGGCAGATCCGCTTGCCGCCGCCCACCTGATCGATCTCCTTGTACTCGCCGTGTGAGGAGAAGTTGTTCTTGTAGATGTAGACCACCGCGCCCGCGGTGGCCGCAAGCGCCAGCGCGGCGGTAGCCGCGAGCGCGGCTACTAACCGGAATCTCGATCTCTTTGGCATCGGTGACATCAAGCGATCAGCCTAGAGGGAAGACACGCCAGACCGCCCAAAGGTGCGGTTTTCCGCAATCTCGCTCCCGCGATCGTCAACCCTGGATCTCGCGGTCGCGGCGCTTTCGCCAGTAGCGCTCGAGGCCGAGCCAGAGTTGATCGGGGGGCATCGCTTGGCGGAGGCGCAAGGCGATGTCCGGGCCTTCCGCATCGAAGCGCCGGTCCAGCCAGGCTGCGAACGCGTGCGGGTCGCCGGCCGACGCCAGCTCTGAGGCCTCCCCGAGCCAATCCTCGATCTTGTCGAGCTGGCTCTGCGGGTCGTCGCTGGCGCCGAAGTGCGTCATACAGATCCGCTTCGGATCGAGGCCGCGCACCATCGCCAGGGACTCCAGCCAGACATCGACCTCGATCTCCGGCGGAGGCGTCGGTGCCGCGACAAGGCCGGCCGGGGGTACCCGGACCCCGGCGACGTCGCCGGTGTAGACGTCGCCCGAGCCCGCGTCGTGGTAGACGACGTGGTGTCGCGCGTGGCCCGGCGCGTAGTGGACCCGGAGGCCCTCCACCTCCTCGCCGCCCGCGAGCGTCGTCACCCGCTCCTCAGGCACCGGAGCCACCTCGCCCCAAAGCCGTTCCATGTCGTCGCCGTAAAGGCGCCCGGCGCTCTCCAGCAGACGTGCCGGGTCGATCATGTGCGACGCACCGACCTCGTGAACGTAGACCCGCAACTCGGGGAAGCGCCGGCAGAGGACACCGCTCGCTCCCGCGTGGTCGAGATGGATGTGGGTCAAGAGCAGCGCCCTGGGTTCCACGGTGGCTCCGGCCAGCAGGGCCTCGACGCACGACGCCGGGCCCGGGTCGACGATCACGCCGGGACATGCCTCCCAGGCGCAGATCACCCGGTCGCGGCCCATGTGCATCGTGTCGATCGGTTTCGCCATGGCGGGTGACTCTAGAGGCCCGTTTCCGGCGTCTAGAATCTCCGCATGGACGAACACCGTCTGCCGGAGCCCGATCGCCCCTGGGTGATGCGGACCTACGCCGGGCATTCGGACGCCCGCAGCTCGAACGAGCTCTACCGAAGAAACCTGGCGAAGGGTCAGACGGGGCTCTCGGTCGCTTTCGACCTGCCGACCCAGACGGGGTACGACCCGGATGCGACCCTCGCGCGCGGCGAGGTCGGCAAGGTCGGGGTCTCGGTCGCCCACAAGGGCGACATGCACGCTCTGATGGATCAGATTCCCCTCGGCGAGATGAACACATCGATGACGATCAACGCGACGGCAGCGTGGCTCCTGGGTCTCTACTGCACCGTCGCCGACGAAACCGGCGTCCCCTACGGCTCGCTCCAGGGCACCACCCAAAACGACATCATCAAGGAGTACCTCTCGCGCGGAACCTACGCGTTCCCACCGGGGCCGTCGATGCGCCTGATCGCCGACATGGTCGCCTTCACGGTCAACGAGATCCCGAAGTGGAATCCGACGAACATCTGCAGCTACCACCTCCAGGAGGCAGGAGCCACACCGGTCCAGGAGATCGCCTACGCACTGTCGACTGGGATCGCGGTGCTCGACGAGGTCAAGGCCCGGGGGCAGGTCTCCGAGGACGACTTCCCCAGGGTCTTCGGCCGGATCTCATTCTTCGTCAATGCCGGGGTGCGCTTCGTGGAAGAGCACGCCAAGCTCCGCGCCATGACGGCGATGTGGGAGCGGATCGGCCGCGACCGCTACGGCGTTACGGACCCGAAGCTGCTCCGCATGCGCTACGGAGTCCAGGTGAACTCCCTGGGCCTGACTGAGTCCCAGCCGGAGAACAACGTCCAGCGCATCGTCCTGGAAGCCCTCGCGGTCACTCTTGGCCGTAACGCCCGCGCTCGCGCGATCCAGCTTCCGGCCTGGAACGAGGCGATGGGGCTCCCCCGCGCCTGGGACCAGCAGTGGAGCCTTCGCATTCAGCAGGTCCTGGCTTACGAGACCGACCTGCTCGCTTATCCGGACATCTTCGAAGGCTCGAAGGTGATGGACGGGCTGGTGGCGGAGCTGATCGAGGGTGCCGAGGCAGAGATGGCCGTGGTCGCTGAGCAGGGCGGCGCCGTCGAGGCCGTTCCCTACATGAAGGCGCGCCTCGTCGAGTCGCATCGCGACCGGATCGCAAAGATCGAGCGGCAGGAGATCAACGTGATCGGCCAGAACTGCTTCACCGAGACCGAGGACTCGCCGCTCACCGCCGGCGCCGACGGTGGCATCCTGACGCCGGATCCCGCGGTCGAGCGGCTGCGCCGAGAGGCTCTCGAGGAATGGAAGTCAGGCCGTGACTCCGATGCAGTCCGCGAAGCGCTTGCCAACCTGAAAGCTGCCGCGGAGGACGACGCGCAGAACATCATGCCCGCGACGATCACCGCGGCCAAAGCGGGAGTCACGACGGGAGAGTGGGCAGGCGCGCTTCGCGAGGTGTTCAGCGAGTACCGGGGCCCGACGGGAGTCGGCATCGCCGCCTCCGGCGGCTCGGAGGATCTGCTGGCTCCGATCCGGGCCCGGGTGGATGAGGTCTCCGACCAGCTCGGACACCGCATTCGCATCCTGGTCGGCAAGCCAGGTCTCGACGGGCACTCCAACGGCGCCGAGCAGATCGCGGTCCGAGCGCGCGACGTTGGCATGGAGGTGATCTATCAGGGGATCCGCCTCACGCCCGAGCAGATCGCTGCGTCCGCGGCCGATGAGGACGTCGACGTGGTCGGCCTCTCGATCCTGTCCGGATCGCACCTCGAGCTGATCCCCGACACGATCGCGATGCTCCGCGAGCGCGATGTTGACGCTCCCGTCGTGGTCGGGGGCATCATCCCCGCCGCCCATGTGCCCAAGCTGATCGCCGCCGGGGTCGCGAACGTCTACACACCCAAGGATTTCGAGATCAACCGGATCATGGGAGAAATCGTCGAGCTGGTCGCCGAGCGGGCCGGGGCCCAGACCGTCGCTTCGGCCTGACCCTGGGTCGCTACGCTCGAAGCGTGAACGAGGAGGTCGACGCAGCCGTCGGCGAGCGTGGCGCCTGGCTCCGCTGTTATCGCTGTTGGTCGCAACGCCTGGAAGCCCAGGTCCACTACGACGCGATCCTGCGCGTCGACTCCGACACCGGCGAGGCGGCGGAGCGGGTCGAAGAGGTGCAGGAGGCAGTCGTCCAGTGCCTCGACTGCATGCATGACCAGCCCCACCTGACCGTCCAGGAAGGCCGGGTCGTGGCGATCGGGGATCGCTGGGAGCGGATGGTGGCCGGGAAGCCGTTCGTCGCCTCTTGCACCGTGACCGTCGATCAGGACATGGTCGATTCATGCTCCGGCCCCGAGGCAGCCGACAGCCTCACCTACGCCGCGTTCGGCGACGCCGGAACCCGCGAGTTCTTCACGCACGTCCGATTTCACAAGCACGACGAGGAACGCATCATCGTCCACCTGCTGGTCGAGCTCTACTCCCGCACCGAGGACGAGGCGATCGAGGTCCTGGAAGGCGCCGCCCGCGGCTCTTTGGAGGTCACCTCGCTAGCGGAGGAATCCCGGCCTCCCGCCCACGCCTCCGGTGAAGCGCACTAGCGGATTTCCGGGCCGGAGTCTTCTCCCCAGCGCCGGCGCAGCCTGCGGTGGCGGTGTGTGAAGAGCGCACGCAGGACTCGCCGCGCAATCGCGGAACCTCCGAGGACCCGGAGCGGAGCGCGCAGCTCGAGCTCGAGCCGATCGGTAACCGCACACGTCGCGGCGCCGGTCGCGACCACCACGCGCTCGTGCTGCCATGCCTTGGCGCTGCCCAGCTGCGAGCGCTCGAGGAAGCGAAAGCCCGGTCCCCGCTCTGCCAGCGTCAGGTCGTCGTAGTCGACCGGGATCACGCCCGCGAGCAGGATCCAGCTGCGCCCGAGCTTCTCGCCCAGCGGAGCCTCTTCGATGGTCATGCCGGGCGGGATCGATTTCGGCATCGTCATCCGCAGCCAGGGACCCAGCTCATGGTTGATGCCCTCCGGGGTCAGCGCCCAGGCGTACACCTGCTCCGCTGAAGCGGCAAGGCGAGTCGCGATCTCGAAACGGGCGTCGGGGGCCATCGCCGGGAGGCTAGCCGGGCCCTTAGGATGCGGCGGTGGGAATCGGGGCGTTCATCGGCACAGGCCGGGACCTGGACCCGGCCCTGGAGAGGGTTCGCCGGGCTGAGTCGCTTGGCTTCGAGTCCGTCTACGTCACCCACATCGCTGGTCGCGACTCGCTGACGGTGCTGACCCGGTACGCGACGGTCACCGAGCGCATCAGGCTCGGTACCGGCGTCCTGCCCATCTTCAGCCGCACTCCCGCTGCCTGCGCGCAGACGGCGGCGACCATCGACGAGATCTCGGGCGGGCGGATGGTCCTCGGCCTCGGTGTGTCACACCGAGTCACCGTGGAGAACTGGTACGACGCAAAGATCGTCAAGCCGGTCACGCAGATGCGCGAGTACGCCTGCATCTGCCGGGCGATCCTCACCGGAGAATCGCCGCCGGAGGGCGAGTTCTTCAACTCGAAGTTCCGGTTCATGGGCTACCCGCCAAGGCCGGACCTGCCGATCTACATCGCCGCCCTCTCCCCCAGGATGCTCCGGCTTGCGGGCGAGATCGGCGACGGCGTCATGCTGTGGCTCTGCAATCCCGACTACGTCCGTGAGACGGTGATTCCAGAGGTCGCCAAGGGGCGCGAGCGTGCGGGAAAGCCGATGGACGGCTTCGACGTGGTGGTCGCCGTGCCGGTGGCGGTTACCGATGACCCCGAGGCGGCGCGAGACGCCTTCCGGAAGGACCTGATCCCCTACGCCTCCCTGCCCTTCTACCGCACGATGCTGGAGCGCTCAGGTTTCGGCTCGGATCTGGCCGCGTTCGACGAAGGCATGGCTGCGGGGGATGTGCCGCGGGCCATGGCGGGTCTTTCCGACGAGCTGCTCGGCTCACTTGCCGGACTCGGGAGCGCGGACGAAGCCCGCGCGAAGGTCATGGAGTACTCGGACGCGGGCGCGACCTCGCCGTGCGTCGGCGGCATCCCGGGCGCCGGCTTCGACGAGGCGCTCGATGCCGTCGCGGAGCTACTCGACTAGGCCCTCCGCGTGGTCGGCGCCGGCTTCCCGCTTCGGGATCAGGACCGTGCGCTTGAACTCGGCGACCAGGTCGCCGGTCTGCTTATAGACGCGGGTGTGGACCTTGACGATCCCCCGGTCGGGCTTGGACGACGACGGTCGCACCTCGAGCACCTCGGACTCGCAATAGAGGGTGTCGCCGTGAAAGACGGGGTTCGGGTGACTGAGCTCCTCGGTCGCCAGGTTGGCGATCGCCTTCCCCGAGACGTCGGAGACCGACATCCCCAGGGCCAGCGAGTAGACCAGCGGCCCGACGACCACGTTTCGGCCCTGCTGCGATTCGCCCGCGTAGACGTCGTTTAAGTGGAGCGGGTGGTGGTTCATCGTGATCAGGCAGAACAGGTGGTCGTCCGACTCGGTCACGGTCTTTGCCGGCCAGTGCTTGTAGGTGGCGCCGACCTCGAACTCCTCCAGGTAGCGCCCATAGGCGTGCGCGCCCGAGGCTTCGCGCTCGGCCTGGTCGGTGGTCAGCTCGTGGGTCGTCTCTTCGCTCATGCTCTCCTCGTTTCAGGGGACGCGAGAGTATGGCGAAGGCGCTCTTCCAGCCGTGCCGAGGCGGCAAGCACCAGTCCGTCGTGGCCCGGCCGCGCGATCACCTGCACGGACACCGGCAGGCCCGCGTCCGTGCGCCCGCAGGGCATCGCCAGCGCCGGCGCGCCGACGACGTTCAAGGGAAACGTGAGCTCGGTCATCCGCGCTCGCACCTGGAGCTCGGATCCCTCGGCCGGGGGCGGCTGCACCGGTAGCGTCGGCGCGAGCAGCAGGTCGAGCCCGGCCATCGCCTCCACGAAGCTCTCCCGGTAGCGCTCACGCCGATCACACGCCGCCCGTGCCTGCCCCTTCGTCACCGCCATGCAGTCGGCAATCTTGTCCCGCACGTTGTCGCCATAGCGCGCGTGATGCCGGGCGAACAAATCCCGGTGGGTGTCCGCGATCTCCGCCTGAAACGCGGGGAAGACCCCTTCCGGAAGCGGGACCGCGACGGGCCGGGCGGCGAGGCCCTCCGCGATCGCGCGGACCACGTCCCCCACCTCCCGATCAGCCTGCTCCAACCAGCAGACGCCGATTCTGACGTCCTCGAGCGCGTCGAGCCCGACGGGCCCGGCCCCGGCCAGCGTGAAAGCGGCGTCGGCGCAGCCCGCCACGTCCGCGGCCAGCGTTCCGACGTGGTCATACGACGGCGCCAGCGGAAAGCAGCCATCGATGGGTACCCGGCCAAAGCTGGGTTTGAAGCCGACTACCTCGCAGCAGGCGGCCGGGATCCGGATCGAGCCGCCGGAGTCCGAGCCGAGCCCTAGCTCGGCCTCGCCCGTGACCAGCGCTGCGGCGGAGCCACCGCTTGACCCTCCCGCCGTCCTGCCGGGAAACCGCGGGTTCGGAACGGTCCCGTAGTGGGGATTCTGCGATGTGATCCCGAAGGAAAACTCGTGCAGGTTGGCCTTGCCGGCGATCGCGTAGCCGTCGGCCTCCAGCAGGCGCACCGCTGTCGCTGTCTCGGCCGGCACGTGATCGGCGAAGACCTTGGAGCCATAGGTGGTTCGCACGCCCGCCGTGTCGAACAGGTCCTTCACGGCGATCCGCTTGGAGGCGCGGGACGGCTGGAGCCGGGTGATCCAGATCCCGTTCATGCCAATGAAGCCTCGCCGCCCTCGAAGCGGCCGATGTCGGCTATCTCCTCCTCGATTGCGGGCAGCCATGCCTCGTCGAACCCCTCGAACGGCGCCAGGGCGATCCTGATCGCCTTTCCCGACCGCTTCTGCGACCAGACGCCAACGAAGCGGCCGTCGACCAAGATCGTAGGGCGCAGGACTCCCCCACCGGGGAGGATCAGCCGCTCCCGGGCCTCGTTCACCGCGTGCCGCCGGCTCGCGTAACCCATCAGGTAGGTGTCGAACGCGGCCAGCAGTCGGACGACGGAAGAGCGCGGCGCTCGCGCCACGTACCCGCGTGGGACCACGTACGCGATCCCGTCCAGCACGCGCTCCTCCAGAGCGGATGCCGCGCCCGCGATGCCGAGGCGGGCATCGCCCAGCGAGATTCCGCCCCAGTACGCGAAGTCGCGCTCCGTCGCGGGCGCGAAGGCCCTGTAGTAGCGGCGGGCCAGTTCCGCAAGGGCCGCTGCCCGTGGGACGTCTTTGCGCTCGCCGATCCAGTCGCGGGCTGCGACGAAAGTCGTCTCCCGGCCCGCGCCGGGGCCGATGCACGCGATTCCTTCCATGCAGAGCAGGACCGCCAGGTGGACCCGCGCCTCGGCGCTCAACTCGAACCCGGCGCGCGCCGCCGCTGCCGCCACCTCGCTGCGTGGGAGCGCCCCGCCTCCCTCGAGCGCCCGGCGGGCGGCGGCCAAGCCACGATCGCGCTGGGCGGGTGCGATGCCGAGCTGCTCCAGCCGGCGCCGAGACCAAGTGGCAGTCGCCTCGCTGTAGAGGGAAGCGAGCCAGTCGGCATCTTCCGTGGGTACGAGGTGGATCGTGCCGCGCATCACCCACGTGCGAAGCAGGGAGCGCTCCTCGACTCGCGCCCTCTCCACCGCGGCGGCGGTGAGGCCTCGCGACCGGCAGCGCAGCTGCAGGCGTCCGGCCCGCGGCTCTTGGCACTGCGTCCCCGCGATCAGGCGCGCCACCTCGACGGGATCGCTCGACTGGGGCCTGCGATGAAGGAGCTGCGATGCCGCCCGCAGCTTCGCAAGCCGGGCGCTGCGGCCGTCCGCGACCGGAGTGCTCAGCGGGCCTTCCGCAACTGGGAGCGCGCCTCCCGGCTGGCGATCACCTTGCCGACCAGCTGTTGGATCTGAGCGTCGCCCTCGACCTTGACGTGGCCATGGTCATACGCCTCATGCCAATGCTTGATCTTGCCGTCGGCAGCCAGCTCGTTGAAGTGGGAACGCGGGATCGAGATGTGGAGCCGCTCGCCCTCGGCGTATCCCTTCGTGATCTTCGGACCCGGCAGCTCGACGCGGTAGAGCTGAGTGTCACCCCGGCCGCGCAGCTCGAGGCCGACGACGAGCTTCAGCTTCGCGAGGGCGGGAACCTCGCGCTGGATGCCCTCGACCGCCTGCTTGATCAGATCGCCGGTGGAAGCCACACGCCAACTCTAGATCACTGATTCCTATTCGGCGCGTGCCCGGGGGCGCACGGGACCGAGCTGGGCGTGGACGGGGGACGAAGCCTGTACCGGTTGGTACAGGCGAGGAGCACGGGCGCGATCCAGCGACGGTATCCGTGCGTCATCCGGGCGTGCGATCGAATGGGGATCAGTGGTCTAGGCCTTGTTTCTCTCCAACAGCTTCTTGCCGATCACCATGCGCTGGATCTCCGACGTGCCCTCGCCGATCAGGAGCAGCGCCGCGTCGCGGTAGAGGCGCTCGATCTCGTATTCCTTGGAGTAGCCGTAGCCGCCGTGGATGCGGAAGCTCTCCTCGACGCACTCCTTGCCCGTCTCCGACGCGAGCAGCTTCGCCATGCCGGCCTCGAGGTCGGAGCGCACCCCGGCGTCCTTCATGCGAGCAGCCTTGCGGGTGACCAGGCGGGCGGCCTCGATCTTGGTGGCCATGTCGGCCAGCTTGAACTGGATCGCCTGATGCTGGGCTATCGGCTTGCCGAATGCCTTTCGCTCCTGCGAGTAGGAAAGCGCCAGCTCGAGCGCCCGCTGGGCGATGCCGACGCCGCGCGCGGCGACGTTGACCCGGCCGATCTCCAGGGCGTCCATCATCTGCTTAAAGCCCTCGCCGATGCCGTCCGCCCCGCCGAGGATCCGGTTCTCAGGACAGCGGTAGCCGTCGTAGACAAGCTCGGTCGACTCGACGCCCTTGTAGCCCATCTTCTTGATCTTCGGCGGCACCTCGAGGCCGGCGAACTCGCCCTTGTTCTTGGCGACCCAGGGCTCCTTCTCGGTGATGAAGCAGGTCATCCCCTTGTACGGGGGATCGGCCTTCGGGTCGGTCTTGACGAGCACGAAGACCAGGTCCGAGCCGAGCCCGTTGGTGACCCACATCTTTTGCCCGTTGATCACCCAATGCTCGCCGTCCTGCTTTGCCGTCGACTTGATCCCCTGCACGTCGGAGCCGACCTCGGGCTCGGACATCGAGAAGGCGGCGCGGATCTCGCCGGTCGCCATCTTCGGCAGGAAGTAATCCCTCTGCTCGTCGGTGCCGAACTTCATCAGCAGATATGAGCCCATGAAGTGGGTGTTGACGACGCCCGAGATCGAAATCCAGCCGCGCGAGAGCTCTTCGACGATCAGCGCGTACGTGGCGAGGTCCAGGCCCATGCCTCCGTACTCCTCCGGGATCGTGACCCCGAACAGCCCCAGCTCCTTCATCTGCTCGACAATCGGCTCGGGGAACTTGTCCTCGTGGTCGTACTCCTCGGCGTTGGGGATGATCTCGTTGTCGGCGAACTGGCGGACCATCTCGATGATCGCCTCCTGCTCGTCGGTCAGCTCCTGATAGCTCTCGGTGGCGGTGCTCATGGCTCCTGTCTTTGCATGGAGGTCGGCTTGGCAGCCGGGAGGATATCGGCGTATGCTCAGGCGAATTGCCCGTGGTGAGCAACGTCGAGAGGGTCGAGCGGTTCATGGCGGGCTTTCCGGACGACGCCGCCGCGGCGTTGGCCTCGGAGGAGGGGAGGCGTGCCTGGGAGGAAGTCGTCCGCGAGGTGACTCGGCCGGATTTCGACGTCGCGATGATCGCACCGATCCTGACCCAGGAGGCGAAGGGCCTGGACGGCTACTTCGCCCTGTGGGCCGACTGGCTCGAGCCGTTTGACAGCTATCGGCTCGAATTCGAACGGGTGATTCCCGCCGGCGCCAACGTCGTCGTGTTCGTGCGGCAGTTCGGTCGCCTTAAGGGGAGCGAGGCGGAAGTGAGCAGCGCGAGCGCCTCCGTACACGTGTTTGAGGACGGGCTCACTGCCCGGATCGAGTTCCACATGGATCGCGAGGCCGCGCTGCGCGCCGCCGGGCTCGACCCTCAGCCCTACTTGAGCTCCCAGGCGTAGGAGAGCCCGCCCCAATCGGGCGACTCGCGCTCGTAGAAGCGGTGGGCGTGGGTGCGGCCGTGGCCCGAGTCGAGCTCCAGGTGCGTCGCGCCGCGCTCGCGAGCCCACGCCTTGGCCGCGTCCAGGAGCGCCTTGCCAATGCCGCGCGAGCGCTGCTGCGGATCCACCGCGAGGTCTTCGACCCAGGCGCGGTAGCCGAAGCGGACCGAGTGCAAGTCCAGATAGGCGGTGCAGATCCCGGCGAGCTCGCCTCCGTCGTCGGCGACCAGCACGACGGCGTCGCGGGACTCGACCGCCTGGCGCAGCGCCACCTCGGCGCGGCGCTCGTCCCACTGCGCCGGCCTTGAGCCGGGCGGGTCGAACAACCACTCGTAAAGCGGGATCAACCGCCGTTCCTCGCCGGCCTCCGCGGCACGGATCACGATCGGTTCCGATGTCGCCACCCACGGAGCATGCCATTCGGTGCGCGTTTCGGCCCCCCCACGGGTACTCAAATGCGCACCAGCGCCCAGCGGGCGGCAATTGGCGCGGACGCCGTTCGTTAGCGTTTGCGCCGCCAGACCCCCGAACAGGAGATCCCCGTGAGAAACCCCCGTGACTTCTTTCAGCCGCTCGCGATCGGCGCTCCGACCCCTGCGCGGGAGGTCCCGTTCAGACCGTCCCGGATGATCCACTTCTTCGACGCCTCGAACGAGAAGATGGCCGCGAAGGTCCCGGACATGGCGAAGCAGGCCGACATCCTGCTCGGGAACCTCGAGGACGCGGTGCCGGTCGACAAGAAAGAGGCCGCTCGAGCCGGGTTGGTCAGGGTCGCCAAGGAGGTCGACTTCGGCGAGACCGCGCTCTGGACGCGCGTGAATTCCCTGGAGAGCCCCTGGGTCCTCGACGACCTGACGACCCTGGTCACGGAGATCGGCGACAAGCTCAGCGTGATCATGGTCCCGAAGGTCGAAGGCGCCTGGGACATCCACTACGTCGACCGCCTGCTGGCCCAGCTCGAGGCGAAAGCCGGGCTCGACCGCCCGATCCTGGTCCACGCGATCCTGGAGACCGCGCAGGGAGTAGTCAACCTGGAGGAGATCGCGACGGCCAGCCCCCGCATGCAGGGCATGAGCTTCGGACCCGCCGACCTCGCCGCATCGCGTCGCATGAAGACGACCCGGGTCGGGGGCGGCCATCCTGGCTACATCGTCATCAACGACCCCGACCCGGAGGACGAGGACGCGCCCCGCGCGACCGCCCAGCAGGATCCGTGGCATTACTCGATCGCGCGAATGGTCGACGCCTGCACCGCCTCCGGCCTCTTGCCGTTCTACGGGCCCTACGGCGATATCAAGGATGTCAAGGGCTGCGAGGCGCAATTCCGCGCCGCCTTCCTCTTGGGCTGCGTCGGAGCATGGTCGCTACACCCGGTGCAGATCGACATCGCGAAGAAGGTCTTCAGCCCGGACCCGGACGAGGTGCTCTTCGCCAAGAAGGTGATCGAGGCGATCCCCGATGGCCGCGGGGTCAACATGATCGACGGCAAGATGCAGGACGACGCGACGTGGAAACAATGCAAGGTGATGGTCGAGCTGGCCGAGATGCTGGCCGACAAGGACCCGGAGCTGAAGGCGGCGTACGGGTTTTAGGTGGGCGCCCCGTTTCGCCATCGCCTGCGCGTTCGCTACCACGAGTGCGATCCGCAGGGCATCGTCTTCAACGCCAACTTCCTGACCTACGCGGACATCGCGATCACCGAGCTCTACCGCGAGGCGTTCGGCGGCTGGCAGGCGCCGATGGACGAGCACGGAATCGACATGGTCGTAGCTGAGGCAAACGTCCGCTACCTGGCGCCGCTGCGCTTCGACGAGGAGCTCGAGCTCGTGGCCTCCTTGACCCGCATCGGCGAGACCTCGACCACGACGCTGATCGCGATGGAACGCGGGGGCGACACCGTCGCCGAGGTCGAGGTCCGCCACGTGGTGGTCGGCGCCGAATCGCGGCGCAAGGCGCCGATCCCCGATCCGATCCGTGAGACGCTCGGGCAGTTCAAGGCGTAACCGGCCCCGCCGAGCGTCGAGATACGACCCACTATGGGGCGTTTGCCGACACTCGGCGATCGGATGGCCGATGATGTGCGCGTGACCCAGACGCACGAGATCGTCAAGCGGCGGCGGATCTACGTGACCGGCCATCGCAATCCTGATCTGGACTCGATTGCGTCGGCGATCGGCTACGCGGAGCTGAAGCGCCGCGTCGATTCCGGCAACGAGTACGTGGCGGTGCGCCTCGGCGAGCTGAATGCCCAAACGGAGTGGGCGCTGGAGCGCAGTGGCGCCGCCCGCCCCGAGCTGATGAACCACGTCTACCTGCGAGTCCGTGACGTCATGCGTGAGTCGTTCCCGGTCGCCCGCGACGACGAGCCGGTGCGCTCGGTCGGTCTGACCATGGCCCGCGAGAACCTTGACATCGTCCCGATCGTGGACGCGGACGGCCGCCTGATCGGGGTGATGACCGAGCGGGCACTCGCCCACCGCTACATCCGCGAGTCACGGACCACGTCGACGCTCGTGGATGCCCCGACGACAGTCGCGAAGATCGTCGAGGTCCTCGATGGTGAGCTGGTCGGGGGCTCCGACCGGCAGATCGAGGGCCGGGTCTGGGTGCACTCGATCGACCCCAGGCACTCGGAGTCGAAGATCTCCGAGGGTGACGTGGTCGTCGTCGGGAACCGCGACGACGCCCAGCGCCAGGCCCTGGAGCTGGGGGCCGCGCTGCTCGTGGCATCGAATGGAGTCGAGCCGACGGCCGAGATCATGAAGCTCGCAGCGGACCGCGACGCGAGCGTCGTGGTCAGCCCGCTCGACAGCTACGTCTCGAGCCGGATGATCACCCTGGCGGCGCCCTGCCGCGCGCTGGCGGACACCGAGCCGTTGACCGTCGACCCCGATGACCTGGTGAGCGAGATCTCGGACGAGATCAAGGACGTCCACTACCGCGCCGCTGTGGCCGTGGACCGGGCCGGCAAGCCCTGCGGCCTGATCACGCGGTCGGACCTGGTCTCCCCCCGGCTCCGCCGGGTCCTCCTGGTCGACCACGCGGAGCAGGCGCAAAGCGTGCCGGGGGTCGAACAGGCTGAGATCGTCGAGATCCTCGACCACCATCACATCGGCTCGATCGAGACCAAGGTGCCGGTGACGGCAACGTTCGACCCCGTTGGCTCCACCGCCACCCTGGTGGCTGAGCGCTTTCGCCAGAACGGCATGGAGCCGGGCGGACCAGCGGCCGGCATGCTGCTCGCCGCCGTCCTCTCGGATACGGTTCTCCTGAACTCGCCCACCACGACCGACCGTGACCGGGTCGTGGTCGAGTTCCTGGAGCGAGCGCTCGGCGTCGACGCGATGGAGTTCGGCAGCGAGATGTTCGAGGCCGGCTCAGACGTGACCGACGTACCGGCGGAGGACATCGTGAGCCGCGACGCGAAGCAGTACACCCTGGCGGGCGGTGAGACGATCGCCATCGCCCAAATCGAGGTCGTCGGCAAGGCCGTCCTTGAACGCGGAGACGAGTTGCGTGCTGCGCTCGAGTCCATGCGTTCGGACGAGGGCCATGTCCTAACGGCGCTGATGGTCACCGACATCCTCAGCAAGGGCACCGACCTGCTGGTTGCCGGAGACGCAGGGCCCGTCGAGCGCGCCTTCGGCAAGCAGATCGAGAACGGCTCGCTGCCGCTGCCGTCCGTGATGAGCCGAAAGAAGCAGGTCGCGCCAAAGCTCTTGGGCGCGTTCGGGGACTGAAAAAGCGGCGGGCCCCGTCAGAGTGCCCGCGGGCCTCGATCGGAAGGCCCCGGTCTCCGAACCGTCCCTAGGACAGTCGCCGCTTGAGCGCCTCGAGCTGATCGGTGACCGCCTGCGGCAGGTGGTCGCCATAGGTGCCCAGGTACTCCTCGATCTGAGGCACCTCGCCGCGAAGCGCGGCCTCGTCCACCGTGGTCAGCTCGGCCATCGCCTCGGCGGAGATGTCGAGTCCTTCCGTGTTGATGTCACCGGGAGCGGGCACCAGCCCGATCGGGGTCTCGATCGCCTCCCCCTCACCGTCACAGCGGCGGAAGACCCACTCGAGCACGCGGCTGTTCTCGCCGAAGCCCGGCCACAGGAAGTTGCCCTCGGCGTCCTTCCGAAACCAGTTGACGTGGAAGACCTTGGGCAGCTTCTCGTCGTCGCCTTGCTCGCCGATCCGCAGCCAATGAGCCATGTAGTCGCCCAGGTTGTAGCCCGCGAACGGCAACATCGCGTAGGGATCGAAGCGCAGCTGGCCGACCGCGCCGAAGGCGGCGGCTGTCTGCTCCGACGACATCGTCGCGCCCATGAACACGGCGTGCTCCCAGTCGAACGCCTGGCGCACCAGCGGCACACCGGACGCTCGACGGCCACCGAATAGGAAGGCATCGATCGGGACCCCCTCGGGGTCCTCCCACTCGGGGGCGATCGAGGGCGCCTGGGCGGCGGCGACCGTGAACCGGGCGTTCGGATGCGCGGCCGGCGACTCCGAGTCCGGGGTCCAGTCGTCACCGCGCCAGTCGATCGCGTGGGGCGGCGGCTCGGAGGTCATGCCCTCCCACCAGACGTCGCCCTCGTCCGTGAGCGCGCAGTTGGTGAAGATCGCGTTCTTCTCGATCGCGTCCATGGCGTTGGGATTGGTCTTGTACCCGGTGCCGGGGGCGACGCCGAAGAATCCGGCTTCCGGGTTGATCGCGTAAAGGCGGCCGTCGTCGCCGAACTTCATCCAGGCGATGTCGTCGCCGACGGTTTCGACCGTCCAGCCCTCGAGCGTCGGGATCAGCATCGCCAGGTTGGTCTTGCCGCAGGCCGAAGGGAAAGCGCCGGTCACGTACTTCACCTCGCCCTCGGGCGAGGTCAGCTTCAGGATCAGCATGTGCTCGGCCATCCACCCCTCGTCGCGGGCCATCACCGAGGCGATTCGCAGGGCAAAGCACTTCTTGCCAAGCAAGGCGTTGCCGCCATAGCCGGAGCCGTAGCTCCAGATCTCGCGGGTGTCCGGGTAGTGAACGATGTACTTGACGTCGGCGTTCGTCGGCCAAGGGTCGTCGGGCTCGTCCGCCGCGAGCGGTGCCCCGACCGAGTGCACGCATGGGACGAACTCACCGTCCGCGCCCAGCGCCTCCAGGGCGCCCTCGCCCATCCTGGTCATGATCCGCATCGAGACCGCGACGTAGGGCGAGTCCGTCAGCTGGACGCCCACGTGCGACTTGTCCGATCCCAGGGGGCCCATCGAGAAGGGCACGACGTACATCGTCCGGCCCTTCATCGAGCCGGTGAAAAGGCCGTCCATCTCAGCGCGCATCTCCGCGGGGTCACGCCAGTTGTTGTTTGGCCCGGCCTCCTCCTCGGTCGCAGCGCAGATGTAGGTGCGATCCTCGACGCGGGCGACGTCGGAGGGGTCCGACCAGGCAAGGTAGGAGTTGGGGCGCTTGGCATCCGCGAGCCGCTTGAAGGTGCCTGCATCGACCAGCTCCTGGCAAAGCCGGTCGTACTCCTCGGCGGAACCGTCACACCAGTGGACCGAGTCGGGCCGGGTAAGGCCGGCGATCGCCTCGACCCAGGCGGTCAGCTTCGAATTGGTGGCCGGCGCGTCGGACGTGGTCGCGGTCTCGCTCACTGGTGGAGTCGTCTCCTTGGTTGGTTTACGGGGAGAGAGGCTTGATTCTGCCGGACGGAGCACTGGATCGCGCCGCCGCGGCCGGAAGCTTGCCAGATGAGGTCAAGCCGGACTCGGCCCCAAGGCGGCGTCCTCGTGCCGGTTCCTGGCTGCCATCAGCTTCGCGAACAGGCCCGCGGTGACGAACATGAACGCGGAGTAGACGGCCGCGGGAATCGCGTAGTCGATGTCGATCGTGCCGGCGACGGCGATTGCCAGCGTTGCGTTGTGGATGCCCAGCTCCATCGCGATCGCGGTGGCTTGGCGGTCGGAGAGCCGGGCGAGCTTCGCGATCGCAAAACTGATCGACATCGCCGCGACGTTGAGCGCCAGTGTGGCCAGCGCAACGTCGGCGATGTTGTCGCGAACGACGTCGAACTCGCTCGCCACCGCTCCGATCACGACGGCAACGAAGGCGATCATCGCCGCCTTCTTGAACGGCCCGCGCAGCTCGGCGACCCGGTCCGGATAGCGCTCGCGCAGGTACATGCCGACGCTCAGCGGCACCAGGGTGATGAAAAAGACGCGGGCGACCACGCCGGCCATCGATACACCGCCGATGTCGCCACCGGCGAAGTGGCTCGCCGCCAGCCCGAGGTAGAGCGGAACGGTGACCAGCGCGCCGACGCTGGAGAGGGCGGTCATGGTCACGGAGAGCGCGGTGTCGCCGCGCGCCAGATGGGTGAGCAGGTTCGCCATCGTGCCTCCCGGGGAGGCGCCGAGCAGAACCAGGCCGATCGCAAGCACCGGGTCGAGCGCGAACGCTTCGGCGACGGCGAACGCGAGGAGCGGCGCGATCAGCGCGAGGTTCGCGATCCCGATCGCGACTCCCCGCGGGTAGACGAAAATCCGGCGAAAGTCGGCCCGGGTCAACTCGAGCCCGAGGCTGACCATGATCACGGCGAGCGCGACCGGGAGCGCGACCGCTGTGAACACGGATCCCTCCATCTGCCCGAAACAGACTAGATAAGGT
>JALZKA010000001.1:40597-49028 GCA_030859475.1 Actinomycetota bacterium | reverse complement strand
CGCTACCGGACTCCAGATCGCGCCACGCCACGCGCCAGCACCCGCCTTCCGGCTCGACCTTGGTCACCTCCGTCCGGAACCGGATCTTGTCGCGGAAGCCGAAGCGGTCTACGTAGTCGTCGAAGTAGCGGGCGATCTGGAAGTGGTCGGGGTAGTCGGGGTAGTCCGCGGGCATCGGAAACGTCGAGTACGCCATGGTCCGACGTGAGGTGTTGATGTGAAGCGAGCGGTATGCGGACGACATCCCGTTGTCGTTTTCGTAGCGCCAGTTTCCGCCGACCTCGGAGCTGACCTCAAAGCAATCGAAGGCGATCCCGCGCGCGCTCAGGACCTGGCAAGTCGAGATCCCCGAGGAGCCGGCGCCGATCACGCAGACCCGTGTTCCTGTGCTGCCCGTCATCGGATCGGGAACACTAGATGAGTGATTCCACGAACTCACGCACGCGAATGACGCCTGGACACGCTTCGCCGGATCGCGCCCGTGCTCCTCGCCTGTACCAACCGGTACAGGCTTCGTCCCACGGCCACCCCCGGCTCGGTGCCAAGCGCCCTCGCGCACGCGATTCCGTGGAATCATTCATCTAGTGGTGCGTCGCCAGCGTCCGGCGGCGTGCCACTAGGATCACGGCCTCGTGAGCAGGATCCAAGTCATCGAGCGCGAGCGCCGGCTGCGCCCCTGGGCCGCGATCTGCGCCGTCCTGCCGCTGGTCCTCTACATGGTCGCGCAGATGATCGAGGCGAACGCGGGCCTTATCGCCAGCGGCTTGGCCACCGAGCAACTGCGCTCCATCGACGAGGACTCGCAGGCGCTCCTCTACGCGTCGATCGCTCGTGCGATCGGTTTCGCGCTCCTGGCCGTCCCGCTGGTCTACCTGTTCCGAGCGGCGCAGGCACGTACCGACAGGATGAACAGCGTATTCCTCGGGATCGTGATCATCGGCCCGGTCCTGCTCGCTGCGCAGGGTCTGATCACGTGGTCGGCGCAGACGGACGTCGCCGCCCAGTTCGTCGCCCAGTCGCCGGGCGTCGGCGACATCTACTCACTGGCCGACAACCTGGCCGACGAGTCCGGGGCACTGTCAACGGCTACGGGCCTCGTGCTGCCCGGGATGCTGGCATTGATCTTCGCGATGATCTACGTGCCTCTGTGGGCGGTGCGGACCGGTTTGCTGAGCCGGTTCTTCGGCACTCTCGGCATGGCTCTCGGGGCTTCGATCATCTTCTTGCTGCAGATCGCCCTGCTCCTCGTCGTCTGCTGGTTCCTCTATTTCGCGCTGGTCATCCTGGGCCGCGTCCCGAACGGGCGCCCGCCCGCCTGGGACGCCGGCGAGGCCGTTCCGTGGCCTCAGCCCGGGGCGGAGCAGGTCGCCGCCGCGGGGGCCCCGGCGAACGTCGTGGAGAGTGACGCGACGGAGATTCCCGGCGTCGACGAGAACCCGAACGCCGCCCGCCGCGAGCGCGCCAAGCGCCGCAAGCGCAAGCGCCGACGTTAAGCGCCCGCCGGGCTGCCGCTCGGACCTGGTCGGGGTTAGTGTCGCTATCCGGCCCTAACCACGACCACCCCCGGGCCGAGGCGGCGCCCCGAACGCCCTGGTCGGGGTTAGTGTCGCTAACCGAGAGCAACCCCGACCACCCCGGGTAGGGGAACGGTGGGATCCCGCCAACCCTGGAGGCAGCCATGAACAACGAAACCCTGACCCGGCACCGAACCCCCGCTCGAGCCGTGCTGATCGTCCTCGGCGGGACGCAGTTCGTCAACGGCATCTGGGCGACGATCGCGCCGCTCTCGTTCTTCGAGGACTTCCCCTTCGGGCGCGGGTGGGTCGAGGTGCTGCCCGCGTACAACGAGCATCTGATGCGCGACGTGGGCGGCCTCTTCCTGGCTACGGGCTTCCTGCTGCTCGCAGCGGCTGTCAGGCTGGAGAGGCGCTGGGTCGCAATCAGCCTGATCTCCTATCTGCTGTTTGCGATCCCGCATGCGGTGTTTCATTTCTTCCATCTCGAGCCGTACGGGACCGGCGACGCCGTCGCCAACGCACTCACCCTGGCGGCCACCGTGCTGCTGCCGTTGTGGCTACTCGCCCTCCTTGCGCGGGGCGACGCGAGCCCACGCAAGGCCGCCGACCCGTCGGGTGAGATGCGGATCCAGGGCGTGCCGGACTCGAGTCGCAGCCTGCTGGCGCGGATCAGCTTCTTCGAGTCGCGGCGCCGGTTCGGCCAGGTGATGGACCCCCTGCGGGTCTATGCGCACCACCCGCTGGTGATGACCGGTTACGCGCTGCACGAGATGGCGGCCGAGCGGGCAACCCTGGTTCCCGCTCGCCTCAAGGCCCTGGCCGAGATGCGCGCGGCGATGCTGCCCGGCTGCGAGTGGTGCTGCGACTTCGGCTCGTCACTGGCAAACGCGAACGACATCACCGAGGAGGACATGCAGGCACTGTCCCTCTACGCGTCCAACGGGCACTTTTCCGAGCTGGAGACGCTTGTCCTTGATTACGCGACCGGGATCTCGCGCACCCCGGTTGACGTCACGGATGAGCAATTCGCGCGACTGCGCGAGCATTTCGACGAAGCCCAGCTTGTCGAGCTCACGGACATCATCGCGCTCGAGAATTACCGCGCCCGCTTCAATTGGGCGTTCGGGATTGGCTCACAGGGCTTTGCCGAGGGGGCGCATTGCGTGCGGCCCGAGGGGGTCTGACAGGCGCGCCTCTCAAATCTCGTCGTTGGGACGTCCCGTCACGGGGTAGTCAAGCTCGGGGTTGAAAGCCGCGCCTTCGGCGAAGACCCCCTTACCCGGCACGTGATTGACCTCTAGCCTGATGCCATCCGGGTCAAGGAAGGAAAGCGAGTAGTAGCCCGGCGCCCACGGACCTTCTTCAGGCGAGCGGACCATCGTCGCTCCGAGTTCTTGCAGGAAGGTGTAGAGCTCATCGATGTCCTCGCGGCTGCGCGCACGGAAGCAATAATGATGGAGGCCCGGTCGTGTCGCGACGTGCGGCTCATCGGCATATCGGGGATCCGCCGGTGAGAAGCTGAACCCAGTCCGACCGCCCACGTAATAAGTGAACTCTGGCGAACTGTGCACGGCGCGTAGGCCCAGAAAGGGCATCAGTTCGCGATAGAAGGCGACGCACTCTTCATAGCGATTGACGCTCAGCTGGATGTGTGCAACGCCATTGATCTCCACGATTCCTCCTGTCCTCAGCCGGGGTCGAGATCGCTGCCGGAGTCAGGCATTGCTTCCAACCTCTGGCAAGCGGTAGCCACCGCGTCTTCTAGCGACGAGAACTGGGCTGCCCAGCGAATTTTCCCGCGTGAATTGCGCTCGGAGACGAAGAAGACAGGCATCTCGACTTCGACGCCGCTGCCTTTGCCCTCGGCCCGCTGGCGACCGGCAACGATAATGAGCCGTCCCCGGCGCCAAGCCCGCTCGGAGACATGCCGAGGGTTGTTCCAGATTTCCTGTTGCGACATCCAGAATGCTCGCAGTCCGTCTCGACCCTTGAAAGCGGTGCCCTCGACGCTGTCGGTCACGAGCGTTCGAAACTCACAGTCCGGACTAAATAGCTCGATCCAGGTTTCGAGATCGCCGCGGTCCCACGCGTCAAACCCGCGCAACCTCCCTACCTGGTCGGCTGGTAATTCCTCCCAGGACTCAAGCCCAGGTGGCATGACCGGGCCGGAAACGGCTGCTCGCGATGAATCCCTACTGCGATCGCTCATCGTTTCGTAGCCGACGTCAACCCGGCCTGGTGACCTGTTCTTTTAACTCCTCGACGATCGAGGGGTCGCGAAGGGTCGTCACGTCGCCCAGCTCGTTGCCCTGGGCGATATCGCGCAGGAGCCGGCGCATGATCTTGCCCGACCGGGTCTTCGGCAGGTCCTGGGCGAAGTGGATCGCCTTGGGCCGCGCCAGCTTCCCAATCTTCTCAGCCACATGTCCGCGCAGCTCGCTCCCCATCTCGTCGCCGCCCTGCTCGGACCCCTCCGGCGTCACGAACGCGACGATCGCCTGCCCCGTGTCTTCGTCGGGGACGGCGATCACCGCCGCCTCGGCCACGCGGGGGTGGGAGACCAGGGCGGACTCCACCTCCATCGTCGAGAGGCGATGGCCGGAGACGTTGATCACGTCGTCGATCCGCCCCACCACCCAGAAGAATCCGTCCTCGTCGCGGCGCGCGGCGTCACCGACCAGGTAAACGTCGCGCCCGTAGCGGTCCCAGTAGGTCTCGATGTAGCGATCCGCCTCGCGAAACAGCGTGCGCGCCATGCCGGGCCAGGGCTGGGTCAGGACAAGCGTGCCGCCTCCCTCCTCGAGCTCCTCGCCCCCGGTATCGAGGATCTTGGCTTCGATCCCCGGCAACGGCACGGTCGCCGAGCCGGGCTTCGTCTCGGTCAGGCCGGGCAGTGGCGCGATCATGATCCCGCCGGTTTCCGTCTGCCACCAAGTGTCGACGATGGGGCAGCGCCCGCCGCCGATGTTCTCGTGGTACCAGAGCCAGGCACGCGGGTTGATCGGCTCGCCGACCGACCCCAGGAGCCGGAGCTTCGAGAGGTCATGCGCCTGCGGGTGCTCTGCGCCCCACTTCATGCATGCACGGATCGCGGTCGGCGCGGTGTAGAAGATCGTCACGCCGTACCGCTCGCAGATCTCCCACCAGCGGTCCTCCTTCGGGTAGTTGGGCGCCCCTTCATAGAGGACCGAGGTGGCGCCGTTGGCGAGCGGCCCGTAGACGATGTAGGAATGGCCGGTTATCCAGCCGATGTCGGCCGAGCACCAATAGACGTCGCTTTCCGCCTTCAGGTCGAAGACCATCTTGTGGGTGGCGCTCACGTGTGTCAGGTAGCCGCCGGTCGTATGCACGATGCCCTTCGGCTTTCCCGTCGATCCCGACGTGTAGAGGATGAACAGCTCATCCTCCGCCGCCATCGGCTCCGGTGGGCATTCGGGCTCGGCGGCCGCAACCGCCTCGTGCCAGAAGACGTCGCGCCCGTCGGTCATGGGCGGGCCCGTCTTGCAGCGGTCGACGACGACGACCTGCTCCATCTTCGGAAGCGCCTCGACGATGGTGTCGATGTTGGCCTTCATCGGCAGCGGCTCACCACGGCGCAGGGTGGCGTCGGCCGTGACCAGGACCCTGGCGTCGGAGAACTCCATCCGCTCCCGCACCGACTCGGGCGAGAAGCCCCCGAAAACGACGTTGTGAAGCGCGCCGATGCGCGAGCACGCGAGCATCGCAACCACGGCTTCGGGCAGCATCGGCATGTAGATCCCGACCACGTCGCCCTTGCCCACGCCGAGGCCCTTCAGGGCGTTCGCGAAGCGCTGGACCTGGTCGAGGAGCCACCCGTAGGTGATCGTCCTGCGACCGTCATCGCCGAGCTCGTCGGCATCCTCCGCCTCCCAGTAAAAGGCGACGCGATCGCCGCGACCGGCGGTGACATGGCGATCCAGGCAGTTGGCGGAGACGTTCAGGGTGCCGCCGTCGAACCAGCGGGCATGCGGCGGGTCTGACCAGTCCAAGACGCCGTCCCATGGCTCGATCCAGTCGAGCTTCTCCGCCCAGCTGGCCCACCAGGCCTCGCGATCGGCCGCGGCCCGGTCATACACCTCCGGGTCCGCCATGTTGGCCTGAGCGGTGAACTCGGGCGGAGGAGGGAAGGTCTGCTCTGTCTGGAGCAGTACGTCAAGCTCGGGTTCTGAGGCCATCTTGTCTCCTCCTGGCATCGCTCTAGCCGGGAATCCTATGCCCGACCGGCGCCTGGCAGAACCCGGTCTCCTATGGTTATGGGTATGGGTAAGTGCGGGACACCCCTGCTGGCGCGGGTATGCGCCGCGGCGACCATGTTCGCCGCCGTGCTCCTGAGCGCGCCCATCGCGGGCGCCGTCGAGGTCAACCAGGATCCAGCCGACGTGCGCCAGTACTGGACCGACGAGCGCATGCGGTCCGCGCTCCCGGGATCCGACTTGCTGGCCGGCGTTGAGCTTCCCTTGCTGGCCGAGGTGGACGAGTTGCTGCCCGGCGAGCTCCAGTCGCAGCCGGCCCCACGAGCGGCGGCGGAGTCGGTGCCGAACCCCGACCGCTCCCCGCTTCGCACGCACGGCAAGGTCTACTTCACCCTGAGCGGGACTCGCTACGTCTGCTCGGGCTCCGTGGTCAGGGCTGAGACAAGGAGCCTGGTCGTCAGCGCCGGCCACTGCGTGTACGGCTTCGGCCAGTTCGCCTCGAACTGGCTGTTCGTACCGGCGAAGAACGGATCGTCCGAGCCGTACGGCAGATGGGCCGCGGTCGAGCTGGACACCACGCGCCAGTGGCGATCCAGTGAGGACATCCGCTACGACGTCGGCATGGCCACGCTCGAGCGCCGCAACCGCCGGCCGATCCAAAGGAAGGTCGGCGGGCGCAAGATCGCCTTCAACCAGGGCCGCAACCTCACGTTCAAGGCGTTCGGGTATCCCGCCCAGGGCCGCTTCAACGGGGAGTACCTCTATCGCTGCAAGTCGCCGGCACAGGGAACCGATAGTGGCCCCGCCCCGCAGCCGACCCGGATCGACTGCGATATGACCGGTGGCTCGAGCGGCGGCGGCTGGGTGATCAGCAGGGGCCGGGTCAACTCCGTCGTCTCGTACGGCTACGAGTGCGGTCTGCTCGACCTCCTGTGCCAGGTCGTCGGCGGCAACCCCGAAGAAGGGAAGCTCTTCGGCCCCTACTTCGGTGAAACCATCAGGCAGCTCTACCGCCGCGCGCAACGCCGCTGATTCAAGCCATGGCGACGCGCTTCAGATAGGCCGGCTCTACAACGCCGGCGCTTCGGCTTCGCCCTGCGGGCTCCGCCTCGCATGGGCGCGAATCTCGCTCATGATCCGCTCCAGCCGTGGCTCGGTCGACGAGTCCACGTGGCTCATCGCCGCCGCGACAGCCGGGTGGACGGTCGCGATCCGCTCGTGCATCGCCTGCGCTACGGCGCGGTAGGTGGGGTGGCCCTCGCGCGCTGAGCGCAGCTCGCAGAGGTGCATGGCCTCCCGAGCGTTCAGGTCAAGGATGTAGCGGATCCGGTAGCCCAGGCAAAGCGCGTAGGGCGCCGCTTCCGGCAACCCTGCCTCCTCCAGGCGCACGAACTCCGCTCGTGAGGCTTCGAGCCCGCGCTGGTAGCGATCGCCCGCCCCCGCCTCGGCGACCTCCTCGGGGATCCCGGCACCCAGGTCGGGTCCCAGGCGCTGCCATTGGCAGGTCAGCATCCGGTGGCGCTGCAGGTCGCGGAAGCCGCCGTAGTCGGAGACGATCTCGAAGCGGTAGCGGACGGCCTCCCAGCCGCGGCCGGGCCGGTGGCGGCGGTTGGCGCGCTCGCCCGTGAGCTCGGCGATCAGCTCCGCCCGCTCGATCGGGTCCAACCCCGCGACCTTCCGGCGGATCTGGGCTTCGCTGGTCCCGGCGGACTCGTAAAGCGACGAAGCGATCAGGCCGGCCTCGTCGCCGTCGACGTGGACCAGCTCGACCGAGGGAACGTCGGCGCCCTCGCGGCGATCAAGCCCGAATCGCGCGGCGGCGCGCTCGGTTGCCTCCCTGCGGGCCTTCAGGTAGGAGATCCACTCGCCGCCCCGGTCCGGCCGGCCGACTCGGGCGACGAAGCTGGGGATTACCTGGCCCAGCTCGGCCAGGATCATGTCGGCGAAAGCCCGGGCTTCGGGCAGCGGCGACGCGTAGAGGCGAAGCAGCATTTGCTCGTACGCCTGGCCCGAGGCGAAGATGCCCACGTGGCTCAGCGTGGACGCGGGAAGCAGCCCCCGCATGAGGTCGAGCGCCTTGGCCCGGATCGAGCTGCGCCATGCTCGCTCGGGCTCGTCGCCGCGAGGCCAGCGCTCCGCCGCCCACGCGAGAACCTGAGCGAGCCCGGCGGAGTAGTCGGCGAAGATCTGATCCATGGCCCGGCCGTACGCGGGCCCCAGGTCCTGATCGGAGTAGTAGCGGTAGCCGCCGCCCGGAATCGGCTGGTCGTACGGGATGTAGCGGGTCGATTGCTCCAGGTAAGCCGCCAGGCGGCCGCGCTGCAGGACCTTCGTGAGCACGTTCGAGACCCACTCACACGCCAGGTGAGCGCCACCCACCTGGGCGATCGAATCGTCGCCGAAGCCGACGAAGACCCGCTCGTAGAGGCCGGCGGCGCGCTCGCCCTCTTGGCCGTCGAACGGCCGCGCGCCCACCGGCATCTCGCCGGCGAATTCATCCAGGTAGAGACGGCGCAAAGTCCCGCCCCAGCGCGAGTAGCGGGCGAACAGGGCGCCCTTGACGGTCTCCGGCAGATTCGTCAGCGCGAAGACGGGCCGGTCGGCGTTGGTGAAATGCGGGGCGAGCAGGGCCTGCTCTTCAGGGGTGAACGACTCGACGGGATAGCGCACGGACGGGCATCCTAGTTCAGCCCTCGGCGG
>JALZKA010000001.1:0-40587 GCA_030859475.1 Actinomycetota bacterium | reverse complement strand
TGGGAGACCGTCCTCGACGCAACCCCCGGACGCGCCCCGGCGCGACCGCTAGCCGAGGGCCGCGGTGATCGCCTCGCCCGTCCCCGATACGAAGTCCACCAGCGGCGACGGGACGATCCCGAAGAAGACCGTGGCGATCGCCGCCGCGATCGTCAGGCCGATGATGACGGGGCAGCGGATTCCGCCGACGCCGCCGGCGAGCGCGTCGGCCTCCGGGGACCCGCCGGCCATCGCGGGCAGCACCCGGTGGCCCGATTCGGGGGTCGGGTCGGCCAGGTAGGCGGGCCGCATCCACATCGCGGCGATCACCCGGAGGTAGTAGGCGAGCGAGATCATCGTCCCGATCACGATCGCCACCCCGAGCCAGGTGTAGTCGGCGGCCACGGAGGCCTCGAGCAGATAGAGCTTGCCGATGAAGCCGGCCGTGCCGGGCAGACCCGCGAGGCCCAGCATCGCGATCGTCATCGGCCAGGCCAGGATCGGCCGTTCGCGCCCGAGGCCCTGGATCTGGCGGATGTCGTCACCGAAGCCGGTTTCCCGCTCGCGGATCGTGATCACGGCGAAGGCGGCCATGTTCATGAAGGCATAGGCCGTCAGATAGAAGAAGAGCGCCTGGATTCCCACCTCGTTGGCGGCGACGATCCCGACCAGCATGTAGCCGGCCTGGGCGATGCCTGAGTAGCCCAGCAGCCGTTTCAGCGAGCTCTGCGTGAGGGCGCCCACATTCCCAACCAGGATCGAGACGGCCGCGAGCGCGGCCAGGGCGGGCTGCCAGTCGCCGACGGTCGGGCCGAGGGCGACTTCGAAGAACCGGGCGAACACTGCGAACGCCGCGGCCTTGGTGGCGACCGCCATGAATGCGGTGACGGGTGTCGGGGCGCCTTGGTAGACGTCCGGCGTCCACTGATGAAAAGGCGCGATCGAGAGCTTGAACGCCAGGCCGGTCGCGGTCAGGGCGACGCCGATCAGGACCAGCGGATCGTCGGCCAGCTCGCTGCCGATCCCCGCACGAATACCGTCGAAATCGGTGGATCCTGCGCCGCCGTAGATGAACGCGAGCCCGTAGAGCAGGGTGGCTGATCCGAGCGCCCCGATGATCAGATACTTGAGGCCGGACTCCAGCGAGGCCCGGCGGCGGAGCGCCGACCCGCAAAGCACGTAGAGCGGCACGGACAAGAGCTCGAGCCCGACGAAGAAGATCACGAGGTTCTGGGCCATCGCCAGCATCGCCATGCCCAGGACTGACGCCATCAGGAGGCCCTGGAACTCGCCGTGCCCGCCCGGTCCGGCCGCGTCGTCGGCCGCTTCCTCGCGCCAGGAAAGCGGGATCACGAAGATCGCGCAGCCGATCGCGATCAAGGTCGCCACCAGGCCGAGCTCGTCGACCCGAAGGGTGCCCGCGACCAGCTCCTTGTTCTCGCCGAACTGCCAGATCGAGAGCCCGGCGGCTGCGAGGTAAGCGACGAAGCTCATGGCCGAAACGGCGATCCGCTGGCCGCGGCCGGCCAGCCCGGCCAGCAGGACCGCGACCAGCCCCGCCGTCAATGCAATGATCGGGCTCAACCCGGCGTAGTCGATGTCGGGAGCTTGAAAGCTCATCGGGCCTGACTCCGCCTCATTCCGCGACCGCCCCGATCTTGTCCTGCACCGAAGCCTCGCCGTGCTCGATGATCACGCCGGGGAAGAAAGCCATGGCGACGATCACGCCGACGAGTGGGACCAGGACGACGCCGTCACGCCAGCCGACCTCGCGGGACTCGGCTCCTGCCGGGAGCCGGTTGTGCATGGTCAGCTGGAACATCCGCAATGCGTAGAAGGCAGCCAGCACGATCCCGGCGGTCGCGACGACGGCGAACGCGGTCTTCGAGTCGAACAGCCCGTTCAAGATGTAGAACTCGCCGATGAAGTTGGCGCTGCCGGGCATCGCCAGCGTCGCCATCGTCACGATCAGGAACATCGCGGCCAGTACCGGCGCGCGCTTCGCGGCGCCGCCCATCCCACGCAGGTCGTCGGTCCCGAAGCGCTCGTAGAGGATCGCGATGACCAGGAAGGTCGGGACCACGACGATCGCGTGGTTGACCATCTGCAGCACGGCACCGTCAGCGCCGTCCGGGGTCAGCGAGAAGATCCCGAGCGTGATGAAGCCCAGCTGCGCGATCGACGAGTAGCCGGCGATCAGGCGGACGCTCGTCTGGCTAAACGCCATCACCGATCCGTACAGGATCGAGGCCGTGGCGATCACCAAGATCAACTCCTGGAACTGGATCGTGGCATCGGGGTAGATCGGCAGGACCACGCGCAGGAGGCCGTACGCCGCGACCTTTGAGAGCACCCCGGAGAGCAGCGCCAGCACGGGCAACGGCGCCGCCTTGTAGGCGTCAACCAGCCAGCCGTGGAGCGGGAACGACGGCATCTTGACCAGGAATGCGGCGAGGAAGAAGCAGAAGATCCAGTCCTGGCTGCCCTCGGGCAGCAGGTTCACCCGCAAGTCCGCCATCGCAAAGGAGATCTCGCCCGCATCCGGCGCCGCCAGCACCGCAGTCGCGATGGCCGCGACCAGCATCAGGAGCGAGCCAACCAGCGTGTAGACCATCATCTTGATCGTCGCCCGGACTCGATCTCCCGTTCCGTACGAGCCGATCAGGAAGAAGAACGGGATCAGCATCAGGTCGAAGAAGGCGACGAACAGCAGCAGGTCCTGCGCCAGGAACGCCCCCATCGTGCCGAACTGGGCCAGGCCCAGCATCAGGAAGAAGTTCCGTGGCCGCTCCGGCGTCCTGAACGCCGCCCAGGTCAAGCAGGCGGTCCAAAGAAGCGCCGTCATCACCACCAGGAAGAGGCTGATCCCGTCCACCCCGAGCTGATAGCGCACCCCCAGCTCTGCGATCCAGCTCTCGTCGACGACGTGCTGGAGTCCGGGAACGCCTGAGTCGAAGTCGATCGCCAACGCGATCGCCAGGCCAAGCGTGCCGAGCGACCCGATCACGGAGACGGGCCCTGCCGCGCGCTTCGGCATCACCGCCACCGCGACGCAGACGGCGATCGGAAGCCAGAGGATCGCGTTCAGCATCAGTGCAATTCCCCCGCGGCGCGGGCCGTACTGCGAAATGCATGCCCTGCCGGGCGGGCAATGTTCGTTTCGCGCAGAGCGCTCGATACATGCCCTGCCGGGCGGGCAATGTTCGTTTCGCGCAGAGCACTCATCTAATTACTGACCACCAGGAAGTACAGGGCCAGCGCGGTTAAGCCACCGATCAGCAGCAAGGCGTAGGCCCTGACGAAGCCCGACTGCGCGCCTCGCACCAAGACGCCGGCCTCCCGGACGGCACCGGTGGCGCCGGAGACCAGCCCCTGGACCACCACCCGCTCGACCACGTCGTGGGCGAAGCGGCCGGTTCGGACCACGGGGCGGTAAAAGAGCGCATCGATCAGCTCATCGAAGTACCACTTGCGCTCGAGGAAGCGGTGGACCGGGGCGAGGCGGTCGCGGAAGCGCAGGGTGACGCCCGGGTTGCGCACGTAGACGAGCCAGGCCAGCCCGATGCCGGCAATGGCCACGATCGCGCCGACCAGCAAGCCCAGGTAGGCCGAGCTCTCCGACGGAACGATGTGAAACAGGTGCGACTCCTCGAAGGTTCCCGCCAGGAAGTGCTCCATCGCTGCGGTAACGCCGGGGATCTGCACGATGCCTCCGAAGATCGCGAGGAACCCCAGGACTCCCATCGCGATTCGCATCGGCGCGGCGCGCTCGGCGATGTGGTGCTCAGCTCCGGGGAAGCCGACCTCCGTGTCCTCCTTCTCCCCGGTCGCCGGGTTCTCCGGCTCGCCGTGGGCGAGGTGCCCGCGCTCGAGCTGCCGCGCTTCGTCAACGGGCTCACCCAGGACTATCCGGAAGCCGATCCGGAACGAGTAGAAGGCGGTCAAGAACGCGGCGAGGTACCCCCCGACGGCGAAGATCCAGTACATGCCATCCCGTTCCGCGGCAAAGACCAGGATCTCGTCCTTGGAGAAGAAGCCCGACATCCCGGGGAAACCGGCCAGCGCGAGGGCTCCGATGATCAGCAGCAGCGAGGTGAATGGCATCGCCTTGCGGAAGCCGGACATCTCATCGATGTTCTGGCGCGAGGCCATCGCGCCGATGATCGAACCCGCCGCCATGAACAAAAGCGCCTTGAAGAACGCGTGGGTCATCAGGTGGAAGATGCCTGCGGTATACGCGCCGATCGAGACACCGACGACCATGTAGCCGATCTGGCTCATCGTGGAGTAGGCGATGATCCGCTTCAGGTCGGTGACCACCAGGGCGATGGTCGCCGCGACCAGCAGCGTCGCCAGGCCGACGAAGGCCGCGATGTCGGCGGCGGTCGGGGCGAGCTCGTAGAGCGGGTGGGCCCGGGCGATCAGGTAGACGCCCGCGGTGACCATCGTCGCCGCGTGGATCAGGGCGCTGACCGGGGTGGGGCCCTCCATCGCGTCGGGGAGCCAGGTGTGGAGAGGGATCTGGGCCGACTTCGCCGACGCCCCGACCAGCAGCAGCAGGCAGATCGCGACGATCGTGCCGTCGTTCGGAGTGAAGTGCTCGGCCGAGGCCTCGAAGACCTCCAGATAGTCGAAGGTGCCCAGCTCCCGGAAGATCAGGAACGCCGCGAGGACCAGGCCGACATCCCCGATCACGTTGATGACGAACGCCTTCATCCCGGCCGTGGTTGCGGTCGATCGCCGGTACCAGTAGGAGATCAGGGCGTAGGAAGCGAAGCCGACGAACGCCCAGCCGACGACGAGGAGGACGAAGTTGCCGGCCAGAATCAGAAGCAGCATCGAGAAGACGAAGAAGTTCAGGTAGCTGAAGAACCGCGCGTAGCCTTCGTCGGAGGCCATGTAGGCGACCGAGTAGAGGTGGATCAGGGTCGATACCCCGGTCACGATCAGGCACATGACGACCGCCAGCGGGTCGACCAGGATCCCGAGGTCGATGTCCAGGCCCACCGCGGTCGCGTAGTCGTAGAGCGCCGACGTCAGCTGCCGGCCGTCCTCGGGCTCGCCGAGGAGCATCACAAACGCGCCGACGGCGTTGACGAAGGAGAGGCCGATCGCCGCCGTGCCGATCCAGCCCGCCGCGCGTCCCGGCAGGACCCGCCAGCTCAGCGCGATCAGGATCGAGCCGGCCAGCGGGCAGAGCAAGATCAGCCAGCCATACGTCGTGGCGCTCATCTCAGCTCCCGCGCCTCATCCTCTGAGGACCCGGATCTCGTCGACGTTCAGAGGCAGCCGGCGGCGGAACATGGCGACGATCAGGCCCAGCCCGATCACGACCTCACAGGCCGCAACCACCATTACGACGAGCGCGAAGATGTGCCCGTCCTGGTTTCCGAGCGAACGCGAGAACGCGATCAGCGCCAGGTTTCCCGCATTCAGCATCAACTCCAGGCAGAGCAGGATCACCAGCGGGCTGCGTCGCAGCAAGACGCCGGAGGCGCCGATCGCAAAAAGCAGCGCGGAGAGGACGAGGTACCACTCAGTCGCCATGGGACCTCATGCTTCTTCATGCTTTCTGGCCGCCAGGACGACGGCGCCGACGGCCGCGATCAGCAAGAGGAGCGAGGCGGCCTCGAACGCGATCAGGAAGCGCTCCAGCAAGAGCTCCCCGATCGCCGCCGGCGAGCCGAATCCGGCGGGAATCGTCGCCCCCTCGCTGTCCAGCGATTTGAGACCGGTGCCGAGGATCGCGACCGAGAGCTCGACGAAGAGCGCCGCGGCCAGGACCGGTGCAAGGAAGCGCTGGCCGGCGATCGGCTCCCAGAGCGGCTCCTCGGCACTGCCTACGTAGGCGGCAACGAACAGGTACAGGACCATCACCGCTCCTGCGTAGACGACGACTTGCGCGGCTGCCAGAAACTCGGCGTGAAGCAGCAGGAACAACCCGGCCAGCGAGACGAGGTGCACGACCAGCGCGAGCACGCTGTAGAACGGGTTGCGCAGCGCGACGACCGCGACCGCACCTCCCAGCGCTCCGATGGCTCCAACGAAGAAGGCGACCTCTTCCATCCGGTCGGCATCCTATTCGCGGGAGGTCCCGATCAGGCGGCTCGGCTCAGTCGCGACCCGCGAGCTCCGCGATGGCGTCGACGACCACGTCCGGGGCCTCGACTTGTGGGGTGTGGCCGACGCCCTCCAGAAGCTGGATCCGCGCGTGTGGAATCGCGGCGGCGAGGTCGCCGGCCCCGGCCGGCAGGCAGAGACGGTCGCGATCGCCCCAGATGACGGTAACCGGGACCTCGATCCGCTCCGCGTCGAAGGCGCGGTCCAACTCGCCGCGAACTCGCTTCACGTACTCGATCCTTCGCGCCAGCACATCACGATCACCGTTGAACTTGGTGAACCGGTCGATCACGGCTTGCTCGACGGCACCCGGATCGCCGAAGGCGAGGTTGCGGTAAAAGCGCCCGACGATCCCCCGCACGGCCGCGGGTGGCAGCGGCGCGGGCATCGTGATCACGCGATGGACGATCGGGATCCGGTCGGCCGTGAAGAACAGCTGCGCCATGCGGATCCCGGCCGGTGCGATCGGGACGATGCCGGCGAGCGGCAGGTCGCTGCGCTCGGCGAGGCGCAGGCAAACCCAGCCTCCGAGGGAATTGCCAGCCACGACCACCTTGCGGCCGGACTTCGTCGCAGCCGTTCGCACCGCGACCTCGGCGAAATCGGTGAGTTGCCCGAGGGCATCCTCCATCTCCATCGGGGGCGCCACGCCGAAGCCCGGCTGATCGTAGGCAACCGCCGCCCGGCCTCGCGCGGCCAAGCGCTCGAGGACGGGGAGCCACGTCTCAGCGTTATCGAGCCAGCCATGCAACAGGACGACCGGAGGACCGGACCCGCGGGCCGTGAGTGCCCTGGTCGGGATGTCACCCACCGTCACCCGCTTCCGGTCGAGCCGAGGCGACAGCGGCGGCGGAGCCGCGTCGCTGGGCCCGGCGGTGTCACCGAGGCGAATGGCTGGGCTCATGCGCGGACAGTCTGCCGGTCCGCGCTGCCCGGCGCCTCGCTTACCCGATCCGCCGGCTCCTCGGGCGGATCGACGACAGACCGGAGGAACCGCTCGATCCCCTCGACGACCCGCGCGGTGCGCAGGGACGGGAAGAGGTCGAACGCGTGCTCCGCTCCCGGGAGCTCCACGTAGAGGGTCGTCTCATTCGAAACGGCCTCCAGGCGCCGGGCGAACGCGCGTGCGTCCTCCACCGGAATCAGCGAGTCGTCGGTTCCGTGGAAGACCATGAAGGGGGGAGCCCCGGCGTGGATTCGGTGAAACGGCGAGCTCTGCCGATAAAGCTCGGGTGCTTCCGCCAGGCGCCGCTTGATCACCACCCTGCCGAGGACCCATGACTCGAACCCCGGCCAGTACAGCCCTTCGGGATCGGTGAAGTCGTAAACGCCATAGAACGGAACGGCAGCCACCACGGTCGTGTCCGCCTCCTCGAATCCCGGCTGCAGGGAGGGATCGTTGGCGGTCAGGGCGGCAAGCGCCGCCAGGTGACCGCCGGCCGAGCCGCCCGTGATGCAGATCCGCCCCGGGTCGACGCCCAGATCCTCCGCGTTCTCCCTAACCCAAGCGATCGCCCGCTTCACGTCGATCACGTGCTCGGGCATCGTCGCGCGCGGGCTCAGGCGATAGTCGACGTTGAATCCGACCCAGCCGTTGGCGGCAAGATGATTGAGCAACGGGATTCCCTGCTCCTGGCGCGAGCCCAAGAGCCAGCCGCCGCCGTGCACCTGGATCACGGCGGGCCGCGGCTCGTCGTTTGCGAGCCGGCGTGGCCGATAGATGTCGAGTCGCAGGATGCGATCCGGCTCGCGATGGAACACCACAGCTCGCTCCCGCCGAACCGACCGTGCGAAAAGCATCAGAAACGGAAGCCAAAGGTGGCTTCGGGGAAAGCGGGAGGCGGCCGGCTCTCCCGGGATCTCGCTCAGCTCGTCGCGCACCGCGGCGGCGCTTCGCCATGCGGCCCACGCCAGCCGCAACTCCCAGCCGAGCAGCACGCCGAGGAGCGCGACCACGACGACGCCCGCCGCGCCGGCCGGTACTCCCGTGATCGCCACGAGCGCGATCAGGCCGGCGAGGGTAGCCGCGTACTGAAACGCGAGCTCACGCGCCAGGTACCGGGTGAACCAGCGCGCGACCCTCCAGGTGACACCGAGCGGGGCGTCGAGGCGCCACAGCGCCCACAGCCGTCGAATCAGCGGCACGCGGGCGTCCTAGAGGCCGAGTGTCTTCGAGATTATCTCCCGCTGGATCTCGGACGTGCCGCCGTAGATCGTCGAAACCAGGGTGGCGCGCACATGGCGCTCCATGTCGTACTCGGAGGCGTAGCCGTACCCGCCCATCATCTGCATGCCCTCGAGCGCGACCTTCTTCGCCGTCTCCGTGACCTTGAGCTTCGCCATCGACGCCTCACGTGGCAACATCCGGTTCGGGTCCGAATCCACCTTCCGGGCAACGTCATAGACCAGCAGACGGCAACACTCGAGCTCCGTCGCAAGATCGGCCAGACGATGGCTGATCGTTTGAAAGGAGCCGATCGGACGCCCGAACTGCTTGCGCTCCTTGACGTAGCCCAAGACGTCGTCGAAGGCGCGCTGGCCGATCCCCAGCATCATCGCGGCAAGGATCAGACGCTCGACGTTCAGGCCCGCCATCAGCTGAATCCACGCTTGGCCCTCCTGCCCGAGCACGCGTTCCGCCGAGACCTCGCAGTCGGTGAAGAACAGGTCGTTGACCTCGCGCCCGCCCATCGTCTCGATCGGGCGGATCTCCAGCCCCTCGGCGTCAGCCGGCACGGAGATCATCGTCAGGCCCTCATGCTTCGAGCCTGACCGGTCCGACCGGGCGATCAGCAGGATGTGCTTCGCGTTGTGGGCGCCCGATATCCAGGTCTTCTGGCCGTTGATCACGAAGCCACCGTTGACCCGCTCCGCCCGGCATGACAGATTGCCGACGTCCGAGCCCGCTTCAGGCTCCGACATCGCGATCGCCTCGACGTTGCCCTGGGCAATCCCGGCGAGGATCTCCCGCTTTTGCTCCTCGGTGCCGAACCGCTGGTAGGCCCCGGCGACGATCGCCGAGATCCCGAACTCCCCGGCCGGGATCTGCCCGCGTCCGATCTCCTCCAGCAGGATGCTGAGATCGACCATGCCGCCGCCGGAGCCGCCGTACGCTTCCGGGATCGCGACCCCCAGCCAGCCCAGCTCGCCGAGCCGGCGATAGAGCTCCATGTTCTGGAAATCCTCGTAGCCCTTGGTCAGCTTCTCGCGCTGCTCGAGCGTGCCGCACTCGCGCGCTGCAAAGTCGCGAATCGCCTCACGGAAGGCGACCTGCTCGTCGGTGAACTCGATGGGCATGCGAGGGGCTCCTCCTCGGGTTGTTGCTCAGGCCATGGCCGGCTTGTAGACGGAGACGACCGCCGCTCCACCCAGGCCGATGTTGTGCTGTACCCCGATCTCGGCGTTTGAGACCTGGCGGGCGTCGGCCTCGCCGCGGAGCTGCCACGTCAGCTCGGCGCACTGTGCCAGACCGGTCGCGCCCAGCGGGTGCCCCTTGGAGATCAGGCCACCGGAGGGGTTCACGACCGGGCCATCCCCGCCGTAGGTGGTGGCCTCCGCGTCAACGAGCTTGTGACCCTCCCCCTCGGGGGCGAACCCGAGCGCTTCATAGGTGATCAGCTCATTGGTGGAGAAGCAGTCGTGAAGCTCGCAGACATCCGCGTCGGCACCGGTGATCTGTGCTTCCTCGTAGGCCTTCTCGGCGGCGCCCTTCGACATGTCGAAGCCGACGATCTTGATGCAGTCCGTTTCCTCATCGAAGGTCGAGCCCATGTCCGTGACCATCGCTTGGCCCGCGATTTCAATCGCCTGACTCCACAGACCGTGTTCGTCCACGAACCGCTCCGACGCGACGATCGCGGCGGCGGAGCCGTCCGAGGTGGGCGAGCACTGGAGCTTGGTCAGCGGGTCGTGGATCATCTTCGCGTTCTTGATGTCGTCCATCGAGTAGGAGTCCTGGAACTGGGCGTAGGGGTTGTTCACCGAGTGCTTGTGGTTCTTCCAGCCGATCCAGGCGAAGTGGTCGGGCGTTGAGCCGTACTTCTGCATGTGGTCGCGCCCGGCGTTACCGAACATCTGCGGGGCCGGTGGGGACGGCTCCGGCTCGCGCAGCTCGAACATCCGCATCACGTGCTTGTCCATCGGGTTAGTCCGATCGGTGTACTTGGTGCCCAGCGAGCCCTTTTCCATCTTCTCGAAGCCGATCGCCAGGGTGCACTCCGCGAGCCCGCCTTTGACCGCCTGCCGCGCCATGAACAGGGCGGAAGAGCCCGTCGAGCAGTTGTTGTTGACGTTGACGACGGGAATCCCGGTGAGGCCGAGCCCGTAGATCGCCCGCTGGCCGGAGGTGGACTCGCCATAGCAGTATCCGGCGAAGGCCTGCTCGATCGACTCATAAGGGACCCCGGCGTCGGCGATCGCCTTCTCGCCGGCCTCCTTGGCCCAATCGGGGTAGTCCCCCTCCTTGGCGCCCGGCTTGTCGAACTTGGTCATGCCGACCCCGACGACGAATGTGCGGTTAGCGGTGTTCATGGAAATAAAGATACAGAACGGCCGTTCGGTTTGTTACGCTGCCAGCTCGATGAATAAGCGGCGCAAGCCGCAAAACCAGCATGTTCCGCCGGAGGCGGTTTTGCCAACCGATACAGCCCCAACGTTCAAGACCGAAGCGATCGGCCAGGCCGGCGAGCCCGTCAGCTTCGAAGTCGAGCGCGAGCGGATCGCCGCGTACGCGGTCGCCACCAACGACTCGATCCCGCAGCACGCCGCCGGTGACCTGGCCCCGCCCGTGTTCTCAATCGTCCCCGCGTTCCAGTCCGCTGCGATGGCATCGATCGGGGTGATCCCGCCGGAGCTGATCGGTTCGATCCTCCACGGTGAGCAGGACTTCCACTTCCACAAGCCGATTGAGCCCGGCATGGTCCTGGAGTCGATCTCCACGCCGATCGGGATGCGCCAGCGCTCCTCCGGCGTCACGGTTGTCGTCCGGTGCGAGACGCGCGATCAGGCGGCCGAGCTCGTCACCGAGCAGTACATGACGTCGTTCGTGCGCGGTGCGCAGGGGGCCGAGGACGTCGGCGATGGCGCCCCGGAGCACGCCTTCCCAAGCCGGCTGCGCGACTCGGAGCCGGTCGCCGAGGTCGCCCAGACCTTCGACGCCGACCAAACCTTTCGCTATGCCGAAGCTTCGGGCGATCCGATGCAGATCCATCTGGACGAGGAATTTGCCAAGGCCGTCGGCCTGCCCGGGATCATCATCCACGGCCTCTGCACGATGGCGTTCGCCTCGGTCGCGACGCTCCAGAGCCTGACGCCCGATGACCCCACGCGTCTCAGGCGCCTGGCCGTTCGCTTCGCCTCGATCGCGCTGCCTGAGCAGACGATCACGACAAAGCTCTGGGACGCGGGCGAGCGCGAGGGCCAGAACGACCGGAACCACGACGGACCCTCGCCCGCGGCTCGGACGGCATACGCCTTCGAGACGAAGTCCGACGCGGGCACGGTCGTCATCAAGGACGGCTGGGCGGAGATCGCCTAACCCCGCCCGGCGCCGAGTGCGGGTTTTCATTGGCATGGGCAATACAACCCCGCACTCGTCGCCCATCGCGGCCAGGCGCACCCAGTCCGAGCGCCGCGCCGACACGCGCGGGCGCTTGCTGGACGCGACGATCGAGAGCCTGATCGAGGTCGGCTACGCCGGCACGACGATCCGGGCCGTCGCCGAGCGGGCCGGGGTCTCCCAGGGCGCCCAGTCGCACCACTTCCCGCACCGCGTGGACCTTGTGGCGAGCGCCTTCGAGCAATTGGCCGCGCGCCGCAGCGCGGGGTACGCCGCGCGGGCGCGGGAGCTTACGGGCGATCGAAGGACGCGGCTGCGGGCGCTCCTCGACATGCTGTGGGAGGACTTCTCGAGTCCGCTCTTTACCGTCGCCGCGAAGCTGTGGGTGGCGTCCGCCGACGACGAGGAGCTGCGCAAGCGGCTGATCCCGGTCGAGCGCAAGATCAACAGGGCGACCGCGGGGATTGCAGGCGAGATCGTCGGCGACATCGGCGTCGAGCCCGGCTTCGAGCGCAAGCTGGCGGTAGCGATGAACACGATCGCCGGGCTGGCGCTGGTGCGTGAGTTCGATCCGTCGGGTCGCGCTCGTCGCGGCAATCCGTGGGCCTACCACCGCGAGGCGCTGGAGCGGATGCTGGACGGGGGCTAGATCGATCAGGCCGGATCCCGCGCCGGCTGTCCCGTAGATCAGGCTCGAGTAGCGCGTCCCGAAGAGGGGCGCGCTACTCGTCCTTGCCGCGCCAATCCGGGCGGTACGTCTGGATCCTCACGATTCCCATGTCGCTGAAGCTGTGCAGGTGCACCGCCTGGATCTCACCTTCTTCCCCCGTGCGCCGAAGCACACCTGAAAGCGAGAGGCGGACAAAGACCCGGTCCCCGTCGGCCTTCACGGCGTCCAGCGTCGCGCGGCTGTCCCCGACGACGGCGCGGATTCCCACAAAGAAGTCCCTGGCTTCCTCGATTCCCCGCCAGTGCTCCGAGACGCGACCCGCCTCGTCGAACGCGATGATCTCGATCTCCGGCGCGAGGGTTGCCAGCTGGGCCTCGATGTCATGCGCGTTGTAGGCGGCGTAATGGCGCCGCACCAGCTCCAGTCGTGAGTGCTCGTCCAGCACTGCGCCGGGATCCGAGATCTACTCATCCTCGCCGCGAAGCGGGGTGCGCACGATTGGCTCCGCGAGGAGCATCTCCTTGGTGAAGATCAGGTCGCTGCGGTTGTAGTCGGCCATCTCGTAGTCGTGCCCCATCGTGATCGCGTCAAACGGACAGGCGACCTCGCAGTAGCCGCAGAAGATGCAGCGGGCGAGGTTGATCTCGTACGTCGCCGCGTACCGCTCGCCGGCTGACACCCGGTCGGCCGGGTCGTTTTCGGCAGCCACGACGCGGATGCAGTCAGCGGGGCAAGCCGCGGCGCAGAGCGAGCAGCCGACGCACTTCTCGAGCCCCGTGTCCTCGAAGCGATGGAGCTTGTGGCGGCCCCGGAAGCGGGGATAGACCGGCGTCTTCTCCTCCGGGTACTGAACGGTGACCGGGCCCTCGATCAGGCGCGCCATCGTCGTCTTCAAGCCACGGAGCGTCTCGCCGAAGGCACGGTAAGCGCCCTTGGCGCCGCCCGACTCCGGCCCCCGCTGAACCGCGACGTATGAATCATCCTTCAGATATGGAAACTCGTGGCTCACGTCGCTACCACCAGGATCGCAGTTACCAGCACGTTCAGAGTCGTCAAGGGCAGCAGGACCTTCCAGCCCAGGCTCATTAGCTGGTCGTAGCGCACGCGTGGCAGTGTCGCCCGGACCCAGAAGAACACGAACATCAGGCCCAGGATCTTGAGGATCATCCAGATTGGGTCGAGGATCGGCGGGCCGGGGCCCATCCAGCCGCCGAGGAAAAACGTCGCGGCGATACCCGACACGACGAACATCTCGATGTACTCGGCCATCATGAAGGTCCCCCAGCGCATGCCGCCGTACTCGGTCTGGTAGCCGGCGACCAGCTCGGCATCGGCTTCGGGGAGGTCGAACGGGGCGCGGCTGGTCTCGGCGAAGCCCGCGACCATGAAGCAAAGGAAACCGACGATCTGCGGGACGATGTGCCAAACGGGCTCCTGCGCATGGACGATCTCCGTCAGCGACAGCGAGCCGGACATCATCACGACCCCCAGCAGCGCGAGGGCCATCGAGATCTCATAGGAGATCAGCTGCGCCGCCGAACGCATAGCCCCCAAAAACGAGTACTTGGAGCCGGAGGCCCAGCCCCCGAGCACGAGGCCGTAGAACGAGAGGCCCCCGAAGGCGAAGAAGAAGAGGACGCCGATCGACGTGTCGATTCCGTACAGGCCGACGCCGTCGCGCACGTCGCCGAACGGCAGGATCGCAAGGGTCGTGACAGCGCTGAAGACGACGATCATCGGCGCGACCGCCCACAGGAACCCGGTCGCGTTGTCCGGCTTATACGGTTCCTTGCCGATCAGCTTGATCGCGTCGGCGAGCGGCTGCATCATGCCGAGTGGCCCGACCCGGTTCGGCCCGTAGCGCGCCTGGAAGCGCCCGAGCACCTTGCGCTCGACGACGGTCAGAATCGGAACGATCGCGAAGATCACCGCGAAGATCAGAATCGACTTCACGATCAGGATCCAGGTGGCCTCGGCGAATCCGACCTCCGCCAGCGGGAGGGTCATGGCGGCCCGCCGGTTTTCTCGACCAGGACGGTCTCGGCTCCTGAGAGCAGGTTGGCGCCGTTCTCAGGCAGACCCTCGATCAGGAAGCCGGCCCCGGGGCGGATCCGCTGGTGGATACCTACCCTGGCTTCAACCGAGCGGCCGTTCGAGCGAACGGTCACCTCGTCTCCCTGGCATAAGCCCAGGCGCTCGGCATCGGCGAGCGAGAGCTCCAGGGTCTGCGAAGGCATCAAGAAGCGCAGCGCGGGGGAGTGCTCGGTGACCTCCGACGCCCAAAGGTCGCGATAGGTGCCCAACCGCAACTCGGCCGGGGCTGCTAGGGACGAGATACCTCCGCCCGAATCCTCCGCTTCGCGTCCGGTTCCGGCGGGTTGCGACGCCGGCGGGGAGGCAGGCTCGGCCGTAGCTACCGGGACTTCGTCCCTAGCCCAGACCGATCCTCGTTGTCCACGCTCTTGCCATCGCACGCCGTTGCCACCGATCTCCTCGTGGGTGATGCCTGCGTAAAACGGGACCTCCGCGGCGAGTGCGGCCAGCGCTTCCGGCGCGGAGTCGACCTCCGTTTCGTGGCCCAAGCGGGCGGCGAGCTCGGCCAGCCATTGCCAGCCGTGGCGGGTCTCCCCGGGGTGAGGAACGCTGGGGCGCAGGCGCTGGAGGCGTCCGTCGGGGTGGGTGACGGTCCCCTCCTTCTCGGCGTGGGTCTCGCCGGGGATGAAGACATCGGCTTCGGCTGAGGCGGCGTTCTGGAACATCCCCACCTGCGCGACGAACCGGGCCGCCGCCAACGCCTCACGCCAGCCCACGGGGTCCGGAAGGTCGCGCGAGGGGTCGACGTCCCAAAGGAGCACGGCCTCGACCTCGCCCCGAACGAGCCCCGCCTTGATCTGGTCGGCGCCGAGCCCATCGGCCGCGGCGCCAAGCCCGGGACCGATTCCCGGCAGACAGCCAACCTCGCGCAGGCCGCGCGCATTGGGGTTCTCCGGCACTTCGAGCAGGCCGGCGCCGTCGTCGCCGAGGCGTAGCGCCTGGGCACATGCCGCAAGCCGTCGCAGGGCGCGTTCGCCTTCGGGGCCGTGGCCGATCCGCTCGCCGTAGATCACGACGGTGGAGCCGGGACGCAGCTCGCCGGCGATCCGCTCCACGTCCTCGCCCCGGGCGCCGGCATCGCTTGCGAGCTCGGCTGCCAGCTCGTCGAGGAACGCGGCGGCGTCGCCGGGTGAGTACCGCAGCGTCTCCTCGGCGCCGCCGTCGAGGGCCGTGGGGCGCTCCGAAGCGACGACCACCCGGGCATCGGAGCGCCTCAGCACCTTGCGCAGACGCAAGTCCAAGCTCGGCATGGCGTGCAGCGGATCGACGCCGACGACCAGGATCGAGTCGGCCTTGTCGATGTCCGTCATCGCGGCGCCAAGCGCCGGATCGGACAGGGCGAGCGCGGTCTCCCGCTCCAGCCGGCGCCCTGCGCGCGCGTCGATCGAGCCCGAGCCCAGCGCCTTGCGCACGATCCGCTGGAGCAGGTAGCCCTCCTCGTTGGAGGCTTGCCGCCCAACCAAGACGGCCGTCCTCGGGCCGGCGTTTCGCAGCGCTTCGCTGAGGCGATCGAGCACGCCGGCCCAGCTGGCCGGCGCGAGGCCACCGTCGTCGCCACGCATCATGGGTGCGATCACCCGGTCCGGCGCGTGGAAGGACTGAAAGCCAAAGCGCCCCCGGTCGCAAAGCCAGCCGTCATCGACGGCCTGGTTGTCGCGCGCCAGCACTCGCGCGACCCCCTCGTCGCGTACGGTGAACCTGACGTTGCACTGCGACGGGCAGGTCGTGCAGACGGAGCCGGCGTCCTCGATGTCCCAGGGTCGGGCCCGGAAGCGGTACGTCTCAGAGGTCAGCGCACCGACGGGGCAGAGCTCGATGATGTTGCCGTGGAACGGGGCGATGTAGGGGCGGTCGTCGAACGTCCCCACGTAAGAGCGCGACCCGCGCTCCAGGAGCTGAAGCTGCTCGTCCTCGGCGACCTCCTGGCTGAAGCGCACGCAGCGGTAGCAGAGGATGCAGCGTTCGCGATCGATCCGCACCAGAGGGCTGAGCGGGGCCGGCTTGCGGAAATGGCGCTTGGGGTCGGCAAACCGGCTCTTGCCCGCGCCCCAGCCCATCGCGATGTCCTGCAACGGGCATTCCCCGCCTTTGTCGCAAACCGGGCAGTCGAGGGGATGGTTGACGAGCAAGAACTCGACGACGGCGTTCTGCGCCTCCTTGACCCGATCGGTCTGGGTGTAGACGACCATGCCGTCGCGCACGGGGGTCGAACAGGCAGTCTGCAACTTGGGGATGCCCTCCACCTCCACCAGGCACATGCGGCAGGCCCCGACGGGGGGGCCGAGCTTCGGCTCGTAGCAGAAGACCGGGATCTCGACGTCGCCGCTCTTGGCCGCGTCGACCAGCATCGTGCCGTCGGTCGTCTCGACCTCGAGGCCGTCGACCACGATGGTGATGGCGGGCTTTGGGCGCCCAAGGCTCATGCCGGCACCGGCGCCATCCGCGCCTCTTCGATCACAGCTTCGAATTCTCCGCGCCAGCGCTTGACCATCGACGCGACCGGCATCGCCATCGCGTCGCCGAGCACGCACAGGCAGTTGCCGATGATGTTCTCCTGCACCGACGTGATGATGTCCAGGTCCATCGGCGTCGCCTCGCCGGTGACCACGCGCTCCAGCATCTTCACCGTCCAATTGGTGCCCTCGCGGCAGGGCGTGCATTTCCCGCAGGACTCGTGGTGGTAGAAGCGCGCGGTCCGCAGTGCCATGTGAGGAATGGAGACCGTGTCGTCGGCGACGATGATCGCCCCGGAGCCGAGCATCGAACCGGCGTCGGCGATCGCCTCGAACGAGTAGGGCAAATCCAGCTCCTCCGGGCCCAGGACGGGGGCCGAGGATCCGCCTGGATACCACGCCTTGACCTCGCCTTCAATCGGCCCGCCGGCCAGCTCGTAGATGATCTCGCGTGAGGGAACGCCCAGCTCGATCTCGTAGTTGCCGGGGCGCCGGACGCAACCCGACACCGACACGAGCTTCGTGCCGGTCGACTGCTCGGTGCCGATCCCGGCGTACCATTCCGGGCCCTTGTCGATGATGTGAGGGACGTTCATGAGCGTCTCGACGTTGTTGATCAGGGTCGGCCCCCCGTAGAGGCCCTGGATCGCCGGGAACGGCGGCTTCAGCCGCGGGTTGCCGCGCTTGCCCTCGAGCGAGTCCAGCAGCGCCGTTTCCTCGCCGCAGATGTAGGCGCCCGCTCCGCGATGGACCACCAGCTCGACGCGATGGCCGGAGCCGAGGATGTTGGAGCCAAGGTAGCCGGCAGCGTAGGCCTCGGCGACCGCGGCCTCGAGGATGTCGGCCTGCCTCCAGTACTCGCCCCGGATGAAGATGAAGGTGTAGGTGGCATCGACCGCCAGTGCCGCGATCGCGATGCCCTCGATCAGGGCATGCGGATTCTTCTGCATCAGCTCACGATCCTTGAAGGTTCCCGGCTCGGACTCGTCCGCGTTGCAGCACAGGTACTTGGTCATCTCGCCGCGAGGCAGGAAGGATCCCTTCTTGCCCATCGAGAACCCGGCCCCGCCCCGCCCGCGCAGGCCCGACGCCTCGATCTGGGCGATCAGCTCGTCCGGATCGATGCTCCGGAAGGCGCGCTCCAGCGCCTCATAGCCGCCGCGGCGCTTGTAGGTATCGATCCCGGCCAGCCCGGGTTGGTCCAGGTCCTCGAGGAGCAGGCGGGTCTCAGGCATCTCCGGCCATCTTCCTCGTGAGCAGGTTCTTCTCCGGCACCGGGTCCTGGCCGGCGCGGAGCTGATCGACGATCGCCGCCGGGTCGCCCGGTTCAAGCGGGCCGTAGTAGTCCTCGTCGATCGCGGCCATCGGCGCGATGTCGCAGGCGCCGAGGCATTCGAATCCCTTCACGAACACAACGCCATCCGGCGAGTTCGCGCCGTCGTGTGATGCTTCGTGAGCATCGCAACCCGCCGCGAGGCAGAACTCTTCGAGGATGTCGTCGGCGCCGCGCATCCAGCAGGAGATGTTGTGGCAGACCAGGACCCGGTGTGTCGCCGTGGGCTTGAGGCGGAAGAGGTCGTAAAAGCTGGCGACCGATTGCAGGTAGCCCGGCGTGAGGCCCATCACGGCGGCGGCCTCCCGGATGCCGCCCGGGGTGCACCAGCCGTAGTGGCGCTGGACGGCCCATAGCGCTGGGATCGAAGCGGAGCGCACCTCGGGATAGCGGCCCATCGCCGCCTCGATCTGCGCCTTGAGCGTCTGCGGCACGTCGACCTCGTGCAGCTCGGGGACCCGTCCGGCGTGCTCGGGCCGCATCGAAGCGATCAGCTCGGCACGCTCTTCGGCGCTGAGCAGGTCGGTCGATCTCATAAAACCCTCAGCCACGCCGGCGGAGTTGTCCTCGGTCATCGGTCGATGCCTCCGAGCACGGGATCGAGCATCGCGAGGTTCATGATCATGTCGGCGATGTAGTCGTCCATGCACATGTCGCGAAGGGCCTGCAGATTCACGAAGGAGGGATCGCGCATGTGAACTCGTGCGGGTTTCGCGGAGCCATCGGCGAGGACGAAGCAGCCCAGCTCGCCGCGGGGCGACTCGATCGCATAGTAGGCCTCCCCGGGGGGAACCCTGAAGCCCTCGGTGACGAGCTTGAAGTGATGGATCAGCGCCTCCATCGACGTGCCGAGTTCGTGCCGCGGAGGCAGGACGATCTTTCGATCGTCGGCCAGGACCGGACCCTCCGGCAGCCCGTCGAGGGCCTGTTCGATGATCTTCACCGACTCGCGCATCTCCTGAACACGGCAGCGGAAGCGATCCCAGCCGTCGCCGACCGTCCCGATCGGGACATCGAAGTCCAGGTCGCCGTAGGCCAGGTAGGGATCGACCTTGCGCAGGTCCCACGGCTCGCCGGCGGCGCGCAGCAGCGGGCCGGTGACGCCAAGCTCCAGCAGGCGCTCGCGGGAGACGATGCCGATGCCTTTGGTTCGCTTGAGGAAGATTTCATTGTTGGTCAGGAGCGCCTCGAACTGGTCGACCCGGGAAGGAAACTCGGCGCAGAAGTCCCGCAGCTTGCGCTCGAAGCCGACGGGGATGTCCTCGAACACGCCGCCGACCTGGAAATAGCGTGTGTGCATGCGCTGGCCGGTGGACATCTCGAACAGGTCGAGGATCCGGTCGCGGTCCCGAAAGCAGTAGAAGAACATCGACATCGCGCCCAGGTCCAGGGCGGTCGTGCCCAGCCAGACCAGATGCGAGTGGATCCGGTTCAGCTCCATGTGGATAACTCGCAGGTACTTGGCGCGGGGCGGAATCTCCATGTCCAACAGCGTTTCCACGCAGCCCACGAAGGCCTGCATGTTGAAGAAGTAGGAGAGGTAGTCCATGCGCTCGATGAACGGGATCGCCTTCCAGTACGACTTGTCCTCACAGCTCTTCTCGATCCCGGTGTGGACGTAGCCCATAATCGGCTTCAGGTCGCGAACCGTCTCGCCCTCGAGTGCGACCAGTAACCGCAGAACGCCGTGAGTCGCCGGGTGGTGCGGCCCGAGGTTGATCGTCATCAGCTCCTGATCAAGGCTCGGACCGTCCGCGTCGCGTCCGGGGGCGTCCCGGTCCGTCACGAGCCGGGCTTGCGTCTGTTCCTGGGGCGAGTACCCGATGACCTCGGCGGCCGATCTGGCGACGACGTCGCGGCCGTGGGCCGGCGCGCTACCTCTAGTGGTACTCATGGCTTACGACTTGCCTCCCCGTAACGCGCCCTGACCCGACGGAAGCGGCAACCCCTTACCGGCTCTACAACGCCGGTCTTCGGCTTCGTCCTTCGGACTCCGCCTCGCAGAAGCGGAGCATTCCGGCGGAGGTATCTCATCGGTACCAGCCCGGCACTTGCTTCTCTGTGTTGGTGAAGATCACGGGCTCGCCGCCGATCGGGAAGTCGCGACGCTGCGGCCAGCCCATGTAGTCCTCCGGCATCAGGATCCGGCGCAGATCGGGGTGTCCCCGGAACACGATGCCGAAGAAGTCGTAGACCTCGCGCTCCTGATGGTCCGCCGTAGGCCACTCGTCGCAGACCGAGTCGATCTCCGGCAACGCCCCAGCTCCGGGGTCGGCCAGCGCCGCGCGTACGCGGATGCGCTCGACGCGCGCCATCGAGAGCAGCTCGTAGTGGACGCCGAAGCGTGGCTCGGCCGGCAGGTAGTCGACGCCGTGGACGCTGGCGAGAAAGGTGTATGCCTGCTCAGGCGTGTCCCGCAGCCAGCCCAAGACAGCTCGGATCTGCTTCGGGTCGGCGATCAGGCAGCCCTGCCCATGGTCGTGGTAGGTCCCGTTGATCGAATCGGGGTGTTCCCGGTTCAGCTCCGCCGCGATCAACTCGAGGCCCGGACCGTCGGGCATCAGATGAACCGCCCCTCGTTCCGCTCGGCGGCGGAATAGTCGGGTTCGGGATTCCTTGGACCGGGCAGGGGCTGCGGCTCTTCGGCCCGGGCCGGCTCCGCGTCGGCGGGCGCGGTCGGAGCCTCTTCGGCTACGGACCGCGCTTCGAAGTAGGCCGCCTCCGCCTCGTCGGTGAGGGTGCCAAGCTCGCTCGCCCACTCTTCGGTGCCGTGGGCGTTGTAGCGGCTCCGCCAGCCCGGGTCGGGATTGCCGAGGATCATGCGCTGGAGCTTGTTGAATCCGTACATCAGCGCTTCGGGGCGCGGTGGGCAGCCCGGCACGTGGATGTCGACCGGCAGGAACTTGTCGGCGCCCTGGATCACCGCGTAGTTCGCGAACATCCCGCCGGACGACGAGCAGGCGCCCATCGCGATGACCCACTTCGGCTCGAGCATCTGGTCATAAAGGCGGCGCACCACCGGGGCCATCTTGATCGACACCCGGCCGGACAGGATCAGCATGTCGGCCTGACGCGGCGAGGCCCGCATCGCCTCGGCCCCGAAGCGCGCGATGTCATAGCGCGGGCCGACGATCGACATCATCTCGATCGCGCAGCAGGCCAGTCCGAACGTGGCCGGGAAGATCGCGTTCGCCCGGCCCCAGTTCAGCACCTTGTCGAGCCTGGTCGTGAGCAGGGCCTCCTCCACGTGCTTCTCCAGATCGGCCAGGTCCAAATCGCCGCGCAGCAGGTCTCGGGCGCGGTGCTGGCGAACCAGCAGGCGCTTGTTGGCGCTGGGCTCGTCCAGCGGCAGGGTCGCCCGAATCTTCTCCCGCTTCACACCAGCCGGCTCAACAACGCCGGAGCTCGGCTTCACTTTGTTCCGCCTCACTTCCAATCGAGCGCGCCCCTGCGCCATACGTAGATCAGCGCCACCAGGAGCAACCCGACGAAGATGATGATCTCCGCCAGCACGAAGAAGGAGTCCGCCTCTTGCAGGATCGCCCCGACCGGGTAGAGGAAGACGACCTCGATGTCGAACAGGATGAACAGCATCGCGACCATGTAGAAGCTGACCCCGAAGCGGAAGGTCTGCGAGACCTCGCTCGGCAAGCCGCACTCGTAGGGCTCGGTCTTGACCTTGTTCGGACGCCGGGGACCGAGCAAGCTGTTGGCGGCCACCAGCGCGCCTCCCACGATCAAGCCGAGCCCCGAGAAAACGATGACTGGCAGGTAAGTCTTGAGCACTTCGGTCGATAACTATATGCCCCGTTTGGGGAGGACATGGACACCGCACACCTGATCATCGGCGTGGCCGTTCTGGTCACAAACCTCGCCGCCGGCGCGTGGGGCGCGCAGGCGTGGATCCGCCAGATTCCGTCGGAGGGATTCTGGTATCTGCTCCGGGTCGCCCAGGCTGCCGTCGTCTTGCAGGTACTGCTCGGGGCGGTGTTGCTCCTGCTCGGGCAGTCGTCCGTGGATGGCCTGCACTACCTCTACGGCGTGCTGCCCGTGGGGGTCTCGATGCTGGCGGAGCTTGCCAGGGCGGGAGCGGGAGCTCGCGAGCTGGAGGGTGTGGACTTCGAGGCCCTGCCCCGTGACCGGCAGCGTCTGATTGCGTTGGCAATCGTCCGGCGGGAGACAGGGATCATGACGGTCTCCACCTTCGTCGTCCTGTTCCTGGCCCTGCGGGCAGCCGGAACGAGCGGCTCCCTCTTCTAGCGGTGCGCGGATGGGGCCCACGCGACCATCCTGCTCGGCCGACCACGACGCTTTCGGTGGGTGGCTAGCCCGGGCGCAGCGGGTGGTAGGCGCCCCCTTGATAGATCAGCGGGACGCCGTCTCGCGTCCCGAGCTCCTCGACGACCCCGGTGACGATCACATGATCCCCCCCGTCGAGCAGATCGCGCAGGTCGCACACGACCCAAACCAGTGCGTCGTCCAGGACGGGGACGCCACCTCGGTCCCGCGACTCGACGCCGGCCCACTTCTCCTCGTGCGGAGCCTGCGTCGAGAATGACCTGGCCCGGGACTCCCCCTCGGCGGAAAGGACGTTGACCGCGAACCGGCCGGACGCGCGAACGGCGCCCAGCGTGCGAGATCCGCGGTCGAGGCAAACCAGCATCATCGGTGGATCGAGCGACAGGGAGGCGACCGCGCTGGCAGTCGCCCCGGCGGCGATCTGGCTCCCCGGCGCGGTGACGACGGTGACCGGCGTCGGGACCAGCGCCATGGCCTCGCGGAACGCTTGAGGGGAGGGCGCTGCCATAGGGGTGGAAAGTATGATGCCGCCGCGGTGCGTTTCGTCCTGGCAATCCTGTCCGCTTTCGCGGCGACCCTCGTTTTCGCCGCCTGCGGCAGCGAAGGAATACAGGTATCCGACGACGATCCGAATCACAGCGGCGCCGAGCTCTTCGCCGAGCGCTGCTCCGGCTGCCACAGCATGGCTGCGGCCGGGGCGGTGGGCTCGGCCAACCGGCGCCTGCGAATTCAGGGCCCGAACCTCGACCAGCGTGAGGTCTCGCTCGACGATGCGCTCTACGCGATTCGAAACGGCGGCTTCTCCGGTGCCTTGATGCCACAGCAGATCGTCACCGGGGACGAGGCGGAGGCGGTTGCCGAGTTCGTCGCTGAGTACTCGGGCTCCGAGGCCGACCAGTAGGGCTGGACGCCCTACCGGCCCCTCGAATGCTCGACCTGAAAAGAATCCGCGCTGAGCCCGCCGAGGCGCGGGCGGCCCTCGCCCGCCGAGGCGCGGGTGAGGCGCTCGACGAGCTGCTTGCGGCCGACGCGCGGCGCCGGGACCTGCTTCCCCAGGTCGAAGCGGGGCGCGCGCGCAGGAACGCGGTCTCGGATGAGATCGCCAAAGTCAAGCGCGAGGGCGGCGACTCCGACCAGGCCATCGCTCAGACGCGCGAGCTCGGGGCGACGATCAAGGCTCTGGAGCGCGAGCTCGCCGAGGTCGAAGGACGGCGTGACGAGCTGGCCGCGGCCCTGCCCAACCTGCCGGACCCGGCTGCGCCCGACGGTGGCGCCGAAGATGCCGTCACGCTGCGGGAAGTCGGCGAGCCCAGGCAGTTCGGCTTTCAGGTTCGCGACCACCTGGAGCTCGGCACTATGCACGGCTGGATCGAGATGGAGAAGGCGGGGACGGCCTCGGGCGCCCGCTTTGCCTACCTGCTCGGGGACCTGGTGATGGTCGAGCTGGCGCTGATCCGCTTCGCGGTCGACCGTGTCGCCGGGAACGGCTTCACACCGGTGGTGCCGCCGGTCTTGGTGCGGGAATCGGCGCTCTACGGCACCGGATTCCTCCCGGGCGAGCGCGAGATGATTTACGAGATCGAGCGCGACGAGCTGTTCCTGGTGGGCACCTCCGAGGTTTCGCTTGCCGCTCTGCATGCGGACGAGATCCTCGAGCCTGACCTCCTGCCGCGCCGCTACGCCGGGATCTCGACCTGCTTTCGGCGCGAGGCCGGCGCCGCCGGCAAGGACACCCGCGGGATCTTTCGCGTCCACCAGTTCGAAAAGGTCGAGATGTTCTCCTTCGTCGAGCCCTCCGATTCAAAGGACGAGCACGAGCGGATCCTCGCGATCGAAGAGGAGATCCTTGCCGCGCTCGAGATTCCCTACCGGGTAGTGGACATACCCGTCGGCGACCTTGGCGCCCAGGCCGCCCGCAAGTTCGACTGCGAAGCATGGATCCCGAGCCAGGAGCGCTACCGGGAGCTCACGTCATGCTCGAACACCACGGATTACCAGGCGCGGCGGATCGGCGCTCGTTTTCGACCCGAGGCGGGCGCGGGGCCGGTCGCCTGCCACACGCTGAACGGGACCGCGACGGCCGTCGGGAGGACGCTGATCGCGCTGATCGAGAACGGGCAGGAGGAGGATGGGACCGTGCGGCTGCCCGCGGCGCTGATCGACGCCGGTGCTCCCGCCTCTATTCCTTCTCGAGGTCCAGCGAGCAGGAGTTGATGCAGTAGCGCAACCCGGTCGGGTTGGGGCCATCGTCGAAGAGATGGCCCAGATGCGCGTCGCAGCGGCCGCAGACGACCTCCGTGCGGCGCATGAACAGGCTGTTGTCAGGCCTCGTGATCACCGCGTCCGATTCCATCGGGTCGAAGAAGCTCGGCCAGCCGGTGCCTGAGTCGAACTTGGTCTTCGACTCGAACAGCTTCTGTCCGCATGCCTTGCAGCGGTACACGCCTTCGTCCTTGGAGTCCCAATAGGCACCCGTGAAGGCGCGTTCCGTGCCCTTCTCGCGGATTACGTGGTACTCCTCGGGCGACAGTTCCTCACGCCACTCGGCCTCGGTCTTCTCAACTTTTTCCATCACCGCTGAGATTAGTCGTCCCCGGGGCCCGCCCGTTACGTCGGCGGCCCGGTTCGCTTCGGTGACTGATCCGGCTCGCGCTAGCTTCATCGGCCCTGTCCGAGCTTCGAAACATCGCGATCGTCTCCCATGTCGACCACGGAAAGACGACCCTGGTCGACAAGATGCTGCGCCAGGCCGGCACGTTCGATGCCCACCAGGAGGTGGTCGAGCGGATCATGGACTCAGGCGACCAGGAACGCGAGCGGGGGATCACGATCCTGGCCAAGAACGCCGCCGTCCGCTACCGCTCGCAAGCCCGGGGCGAGGTCAAGATCAACATCGTCGACACTCCGGGCCACGCTGACTTCGGCGGCGAGGTCGAGCGCGGTCTGGCGATGGTGGACGGCGTGCTGCTCTTGGTGGACGCATCGGAGGGCCCCCTGCCACAGACACGCTTCGTCCTGCGCAAGGCGCTGGAGCAGCGGCTGCCCGCGATCCTCGTCGTCAACAAGGTGGATCGCGACGACGCCAGGGTGGGCGAGGTCGTCGACGCCGTGTACGAGCTGTTCATGGATCTCGATGCGTCCGACGACCAGATCGACTTCCCGATCCTCTACGCGTCGGCGCGTTCGGGCTGGGCAACTGCGGAGCCGGGAGCCGAAGGATCGGACCTGACGCCGCTTTTCGAGGCGATCCTGGAGCACGTGCCGGCCCCGGGCGGGGATTCCGAGGCCCCACTACAGGCCCTGGTCACGAATCTCGACTCGTCGCCGTATCACGGGCGGCTGGCGGTCTGCCGGATCGAGCAGGGGCACTTGACCCGCGCCCAGGAGGTCGCGCACCTGACTCGCGACGGCCAGACTCGCCGAGCAAGGCTCGCCGCGCTGCTGGTCAGCGAAGGTCTCGACCGCGTCGAGGCCGACCGGGCCGAGGCGGGAGAGGTCGTCGTGATCGCGGGCATCGAAGGCGTCACGATCGGCGAGACGATCGCCGACCCCGAGGCTCCCGTCGCCCTGCCGCTGCTGGACGTCGACGAGCCGGCGCTGTCAGTGACGATCGGCGTCAATACGTCTCCCCTGGCGGGGCTCTCCGGCTCGAGGTTGACGGGGCGGCAGATCGAGGAGCGGCTTCAGGCCGAGCTTGTCGGCAACGTCTCGATCCGGGTCGAGGCGACCGATCGGCCCGACACCTGGGAGGTTCAGGGCCGCGGGGAGCTCCAGCTCGCGGTCCTGGTCGAAACAATGCGCCGCGAGGGCTACGAGCTGACCGTCGGCAAGCCAAAGGTCGTCACCCGGGAGATCGATGGCAAGCTTTCAGAGCCGGTCGAGCGTCTTTCCATTGACGTGCCCGAGGAATACATGGGGGTTCTGACCCAGCTTCTGGCTCTGCGCAAGGGACGCCTGGAGCACATGGTCAACCACAACACGGGCTGGATCCGGCTCGAGTTCCTGGTTCCGGCGCGCGGCCTGATCGGCCTGCGCTCAGAGTTCCTCACCGAAACACGCGGGACCGGGATCCTCCATTCCGTCTTCGAGCATTGGGCCCCCTGGTTCGGCGAGATCAAGACTCGTCCGAGCGGTTCGCTGGTAGCGGACCGTCGCGGAAAGACGGCGGGGTTCGCCCTGATGAACCTGCAGGAGCGCGGGCGCTTGTTCGTCGGCCCGGGGGAAGAGGTGTACGAGGGATCGATCGTCGGCGAGAACGCGCGTGCGGATGACCTCAACGTGAACCCCACCAAGGAAAAGCAGCAGACGAACATCCGCTCGGCGGGCGCCGACGAGGCGATCAAGCTGGTGCCGCATCAGCGCTTCTCGCTCGATCAGGCGCTGGAGTTCATCGCCGAGGACGAGTGCGTCGAGGTCACGCCCGACGAGGTTCGGATGCGCAAGGCCGCGCTGTCGGTGAACGAGCGGGTCAAGCTGGCTCGGGCGGCGAAGCCTCCGCGCGGAGCTGGCTGAGGCTGAGGATCGCCGCGGAACGGCTGAGCAGCTCATCGGCCCCGCCCGCCCCCGCCGAGTGTCGAGAAACGACCCACATTGGGGCGTCTGTCGACGCTCGGCGATAGAACTACTCGGATGAACGGGCGGTTCGAGGGGAAGGTGGCGCTGGTCACGGGCGGCGCGGGTGGGCTCGGCCTCGCGACCTGTGAGGCGCTGATCTCGGCAGGGGCCGAGGTTCTGCTGGTCGACGTCGACGAGGCGCGTGGCCGGGAATCGGCGGACGCAATCGGCGCCGGGTTCTTCGCTGCCGACGTCTCCAGCTTCGAGCGGAACCATGCGATGGTCGCGGCGGCCGTCGAGCGTTTCGGCGGCCTCGACCTCGTGTTTTTGAATGCCGGCGTCGCCACCGGCTTCGGCGTCGGCAATGACTTCGACGTCGATGCCTACCGGCGGGTCATGGGGGTGAACCTCGACGGCGTCGTCTTCGGTACCCACGCGGCGCTCCCGGCCCTTGACGCGCGGGGCGGCGGCGCGATCGTCGCGACGGCCTCGCTCGCGGGGCTCACCTCGGTTCCCATGGATCCCCTCTACGCCGCGAACAAGCATGCGGTCGTTGGTTTCGCGCGTTCGCTCGGCCTCGCTCTAGTCGATCGCGGGATCCGCATCAACGCGATCTGCCCCGGTTACTCCGAGTCGCGCATCATCGACCCGATCCGGGCCGGGTTGGCCGAGGCGGGCATCCCGATCATCCCGGCAACGAAGGTGGCGGAAGCAGTGCTCGGCCTCTTCGCCGGGGAGATGACCGGCGAAGCGTGGTTCGTGCAGCCGGGCCGCGATGCGGCGGCTTTCGAGTTCCGTGGCATCCCCGGGCCGCGCCAAGAACCCGCTTCAGGGGATTGACGAAGTCTTTACCGAACGTTGACCGGTCGGCCACGTACCGCTGGCACGATGGCTTCGAATCGCAAGCGAGCACAGGAGGACGACGGATGCCCGAGATCATCGTCACAGCGCAGCCTGGGGAGGGCGGCGAAGCACCCGTTGTGATGCGCGAGCGGGTGACCGAGAGCGCATTGCAATCCGGTCACTACGCGGAGCAGCTGATCGAGCGGATCGGCTGGGCCGTGGTGGACGCCTCCGAGGCGCAGGGCCGCGAAGGCTCCGAGCCGGCCCACCAGGTCTCCGAGCCGGCCCACCAGGGTTAGTACAACCGAGAGCGAGCCACGCGAAACGCCGGCTGCCAAGGAAGCAGCCGGTGCCGCGTTCTCCACACCCAAGCCGCCGATGACGCGGGCGGCTCCGGTTTCGGGAGGCTCAGCCGCAGCCCGTGTTGTTGCCGCAGCTCGAGCAGGTGTAGCAGGAGCCGGTGCGTTGCATCATCCCGCCGCATTGCTCGCATGCGGGGCCGAGCTCGAGGCCGGACATCCGCGCCGGGCGAACCGGCGGGGTATCGGTGAGCGCCGCCGTCGGAGCGACTGGGAGGCCGGGCGTGCCGCCGCCGTTGCCGCCCTTCGGTTCCGCCGCGCCACCGGCTTCGCCTGACTCGGCACCGCTGGCCGCCGCCGGGCCCTCGTTGACGAACAGCGATTGCTGAGCTTCCTTGCGTGCCCTGACCTCGGCGGTCAGGATGCCCAGCTCCTCGTGATAGTCCGCGTCGAGGAACCGCGAGGCCAGCCAGCGCATGATGTAATCCGGCAGCGACTTCGCGAACGGGATCTCCGGGTTGCGGGTGATGCCCTCGGGCTCGAAGCGGATGTAGGAGAACTTCTCGACGAACGTCTCAAGCGGCACCCCGTACTGGAGCCCGATCGAGATCGCCGTCGCGAACGCGTTCATCAGGCCCTTGATCGTCGAGCCTTCCTTGCCGATGTCGGTCAGGAAGATCTCGCCGACCGAGCCGTCCTCATACATGCCCGCGGTGATGTAGCCCTCGTGACCGCCGATCGAGAACTTGTGCGTGATCGACTGGCGCTCGATCGGCATCTTGTGGCGGGCCGGCACCGGAGCAGCGCTCTCGGCCGCCAAGACATCCGCGCCGGCCCGCTCACCCGCGTCGGTACGGAGCGCCTGCGCCGTCTTCGAGCCGTCGCGATAGATCGCCAGCGCCTTGATGCCGAGCCGCCACGCCTCCATGTAGGCCTCCGCAATATCGGCGACGGTCGCCGACTCGGGCAGGTTCACCGTCTTCGAGATCGCGCCCGAGATAAAGGGCTGGGCCGCGGCCATCATCTTGATGTGACCCATGTGGCTGATCGCGCGCTCGCCCACCGCCACGTCGAACACCTCCAGGTGCTCGTCCTTCAGGGCCGGCGCGCCGATGATCGTCGCGTGCTCGTTGATGTGGGCCTCGATCTGCGCGATCTCGGCATCCGAGTACTTCAGGTTGCGAAGAGCCAGGCGCACCGACTGGTTGACGATCGTCATCTGGCCGCCACCGACCAGCTCCTTGAACTTGACCAGCGAGAAGTCGGGCTCGATCCCCGTCGTGTCGCAATCCATGAGGAAGGAGATCGTCCCGGTCGGCGCCAGGACCGTGGCCTGTGCGTTGCGGTAGCCGTGCTCCTCGCCGAGCTCGACCGCCGCGTCCCATGAGCGCTGCGCCGCTTCGAGCAGGCCGCCCTTGATGCCGGTCGGGTCGACCTCGTAGGAGGCGTCTCGATGCATCCGCATCACCGCGTTGTGCGGCTCGCGGTTCAGCTCATAGGCCTCGTACGGCCCGACCGCCGCGGCCACCTCGGCCGACTTGCGGTATCCGCGGCCGGTCATCAGTGCGGTGATCGCCGCGGCGACGTTGCGGCCCTCGTCCGAGTCGTACGGAAGCCCGTTCGACATGAGGAAGGCGCCCAGGTTGGCGTAGCCCAGGCCGAGCTGGCGGAACGCGCGCGCATTCTTGCCGATGTCCTCGGTCGGGTAGCTCGACGGGCTGACGACGATCTCCTGAGCGAGAAACACGGTGTCGACCGCGTGCTCGAAGTCATCGACGTCGAACGAGCCGTCGTCATGGCGGAAGCGCATGAGGTTGAGCGACGCCAGGTTGCAGGCCGAGTCGTCGACGTGCATGTACTCCGAGCACGGGTTCGACGCGTTGATCCGCCCCGAGTTCGGGCACGTGTGCCAGCGGTTGATCTGGGTGTCGTACTGCATGCCCGGATCGGCGCAACGCCATGCCGCGTCGGCGATCTTGGTCATCAATCCCTGCGCATCGACCGACTCCACAACGCTGCCGTCCTTGCGGGCGATCAGGTCCCAGCTCGCGCCGGCCTCGACCGCGGCCATGAACTCGTCCGTGACGCGGACGGAGTTGTTCGCGTTCTGGTACTGGATCGAGGTGAAGCCGTCACCGTCGATCGACATGTCGAAGCCGGCGTCACGCAGGGCCGCCGCCTTCTCCTCCTCGTCAGCCTTGCAGGTGATGAAGTGCTCGATGTCCGGGTGGTCGATATTGAGCACGACCATCTTCGCCGCGCGACGGGTCTTGCCGCCCGACTTGATCGTGCCCGCCCAGGCATCGGCGCCACGCATGAAGCTGACCGGGCCAGAGGCGAGCCCGCCCTTCGAGAGGTGCTCGACGGAGCCGCGGATGTTGGAGAGGTTGATCCCGGAGCCGGAGCCCCCGCGGAAGATCGTGCCCTCCTTGGTGTTCCAGTCAAGGATGGACTCCATCGTGTCCTCGACCGACAGGATGAAGCAGGCCGAGCACTGCGGCTTTTCTTCGAATCCGACGTTGAACCAGACCGGGCTGTTGAAGGCTGCCTTCTGGTGGAGAAGGATGTGGGTCAGCTCCATCTCGAAGGCGTCGGCGTCCTCCTCGGCGGCGAAGTAGCCGCCAGCGCGGCCCCAGCCGGCGATCGTGCCGGCCACGCGGCCGATCATCTGCTTGACGGAGGACTCGCGCTCGTCCGAGCCGATGCGCCCGCGGAAGTACTTCTGGGCGACGATGTTGGTCGCGTTTTGTGACCATGTCTTGGGGAACTCGACGCCGCGCTGCTCGAAAGCCGGATTCTCGGGATCGCCGATCACGGCGTCACGGAGCTCCCACTTGACTTCGTCGAAGGGGTGGACGCCGGGCGTCGTGTGGCGACGTTCGACGGTGAGTCCCCCTGTTTGCGCGACTGCTTGACCCATCCTGAAACCTCTCTCCTTCATCCTCTAAAACCTTCTAAAGCGGATTGTCAACTCTGCTCTTCGCCCCGGACGGAACCGGGGTCTGGCTGATCGCCCAATTTGGGCGGTGCTTCGACCCCGAGACGGCGAAGTTCGGCGCTGAATTCACCTGGATCGCTGAAGCCCTTGTAAACGGCCGCGAACTGCAGGTAGGCGATTCGGTCGAGCTCGCGCAGGCCTTCCAGGCTGAGCTCCCCGACCCGCTCGGCCGGGAGCTCGCCGCCGGCGGCCTCCGCTTCGTCCTCGATCGCCGCCACCAGTCTTTCGATCGAGCCTGGGTCGACCGGACGCTTGTGCGCCGCGCGCAGGAGCCCGCCCGCGAGCTTGACCCGGTCGAACGGCTGGCGCTCGCCGTCGCGCTTGCGAATCCACAGGGTGTCGCGCTCGCGACGCTCGAAGGTGGTGAAGCGGCGCCCACACGACGGGCACTCCCGGCGGCGGCGAACGGAGTTGCCCCCGTCAGCTTTGCGGGATTCGAGAACCCGGGTGGCCCGTTGGCAGGAAGGGCAAGTCACGACCACCTATTCTAGCTACCCCTGGGGTTTCCTCCTCCCGTAGAACGCTAGATATAGCGTACATACCCCCGAACTGGGTGGCAAAACACGCTCCGCTGCTCTAGAGTCATGGTGTGGAGTCGGGCGACGCGCGCAGGAGATTTGACGACGCGGCGGAGGCGATGGCCGAGCGCCGCGACGCCGCGGTCGATGCGATCGTCGAGCGCCGAGATGCCGCCCGCGACTCGGCTCGGGAGACGATGGCCGATGCGAAGGAAGCCGCGGCCGAGGCGATCGCCAAGGTCAAGCCCCGGCTGCGCGGCGTCTTGCACGAGTACGCCTTCTTCGTGTCCCTCGTCTTGGGCGCCCTTCTGATCGTCCTGGCGAATGGCGCCGAGGCCACCGCAGCCGTAGCCGTGTACGCGGCCAGCCTCTCCGCCCTGCTTGGCGTGAGCGCGCTCTATCACCGCCACAACTGGCAGCGCCCTTCCGCGCGGCTGTGGATGCGTCGTCTCGACCACACGATGATCTTCTTCCTGATCGCCGGCACACTGACCCCGTTCGCGGTGCTGGTGATGGAACCGCCGCTGGCGACCGCGGTCCTGATCGCGGTCTGGGCCGGAGCGCTGGCGGGGACGGTCGTCGAGCTGATCTGGATCGACTCGCCGAAGTGGCTGTCGGCCGCCGTCTATATCGGCGTCGGCCTGATCGGCGCGGTCGGCTTCCCCGCGATCGTCGCCGAGGGCGGGGCGGGGGCGGGGGCCCTGATCGCCGGCGGCGGCGTCCTCTACATGGTCGGCGCTGTCATCTACGCCCTGCAACGGCCGAATCCGAGCCCCACCGTGTTCGGCTATCACGAGATCTTCCACGCCCTGGTGATCGCCGCCGCAGCGGCACACTTCGCGGCTGTCGCCCTCTACGCGCTGCCGGCGGCGTAGGGTCAGGCCCGCGGCGCTCCGGCGACGCTCGGCCCCTTCGCCGCCTCGATCAGCGCCACGACATCAGCCTCGCGGCCCGCGCGGATCAGGTCGATCGGATCGGGATCGCCGTTCACGATCCCCTCGAAGAAATCCTTGCGGTCCTGGTAGGTCGGCAGGGTGCGCTTCGCCCAACCGCGAGCGTCGTTCAGCATGATCGCCAACCGTGCGTACGGCTCGCCGAACGACTCGGCGATCTCGCGCTTCATTCGTTTGGCCAGCGCTGGCGACGCGCCGGCCGTGGAGATTGCGATCGCGAGTGGCCCGGTGCGGACGACGGCGGGCAGGATGAAGTTGCAAAGCGACGGGACGTCGACGATGTTGACCAGCAACGCGCGAGCCTCGGCATCGTTGTAGACGGCGATGTTGACCTCGGTGTCGTCGGTTGCGGCGATCGCGATGAACTTGCCGTCGAGGTCGCTCGCCTCGTAGGGACGATCGTGCCAGGTCACCGAACCCTCGTCGGCCAGGGAACGGAGGTCCGAGTTCACGATCTCGGGCGCGACCAGCGTCACCTCACCGCCACAAGCCATGAGGCCCTCGACCTTCTCCAGCCCGATGTCGCCGCCGCCCACGACCAGGCAATCGCGGCCGGTGAGCTTCAGGCAGGCGATGTAGAAGGGCGTCTCGAGCATGCCGCGCACGCAGCTCTGATCGCAAAGCCCCTTGCGGTACTGGCAGACGCATTCCTTGCCTGCATATTGCTGGGCGGGCATCGGCTCAAGGTTAGCCCTGATCTGGCTTCACGCCGACCAGCAGGGCCATCTCGAGCCACTTCCAGTAGCAGTCAACGTCGTCGAAGCCGAGTTCGCGAAGCCATCCGAGCTGAGTCCCCACGTCGAGCAGGCGATCCGACGGGTCCTCGTGTTCGAGCGGCTCGCCGATCGCCGCGAAGAACGCGAGGTGCAGGCGGTGCGTCGGCGAGGCCACATGCTCGAGATTGGCGAAGACCCCGCCCGGCTCGAGGAGGTCGAAAACCTCGCCGTAGAGTGAGCGTTTTCGTTCGTGCTCGAGGTGGTGGATTGCAAACGAGGAGACGACTGCGTCGAAGCGTCCGAGCGCGGGCAGAGGGTCATCGAGGTCATGCTCCACGACGGTGATGCGCCCGGTGCCTGGAAAGCGCTTGCGGGCCGCTTGGAGCATCGGCTCGGAGATCTCAATGCCCACGCCGAGCAGCTCGGGGCGATCGCGCGAGAGGAGGCCGAAGAGCCGCCCATCGCCCGTCCCGAGGTCGAGGACGCGCCGGACGCCGGCGGGTATCTGGTCCAGCAGGGCGCCGTCGGCTTCCGCACGGTGCGGGTACGCGTCAGCCTGGGCGAGATAGCGCTGGGCGTGCTCCGCGGTGCCCCATTCTTTAGCCGGCATCATGAAATCTGTGCGGGGTGGGATCGGAGGCCGAGCAGGCCGGGCAACTCGGCCATCGTCGCGAACGGCACCGCGCCAGCGGCCGCCAGGGCCTCGGCGTCCGCGTGGCCCTGGTAGCCGAGCACCACCATGCCGGCCGTGCGCGCGGCGATCACCCCAAGCGGGGAGTCCTCGACCACCAGGCAGGCCGCCGGGTCCACCCCCATCTCATGCGCTGCATGCAGGAACAGGTCAGGCGCCGGCTTGCCCGCACGGACGTCCGCAGAGCTGAAGATGCGCCCGTGAAAGCGACCGTCCAGCCCCGCGCCCCGCAACGTGATCGCCATCTTCTCGTGCGGGCCGTTGGAGGCCACGCACGCCTTGAGGCCGCTGGCTTCGACGAGGTCGACGACGTCAATCACGCCGTCCACGGGTTCGACGCCGGCGCCCAGGGCTTCATCCTGCCGCCGCCTGTACTCCCGCTCGAAATCGGCCGGCAGTGGCCTCCCGAGCAACTCGGCGATCTTCGCCTCGGAATCGGGCCACCACTGGCCCACGTACTCGCGCATGCAGTCCTCCGGCGTGGTCGGCAACCCCGCTTCCGTGATCACCTCGGCCATCACCCGGCAGGTCGCCGGCTCGGAGTCGACCAGCACGCCGTCACAGTCGAAGATCACCACCTCGGGGGTCCGCGCTCCCGGCGCTGGGAAACGATCCTCGAACGTGAACGCCGCCGGGGTCGGGCCATCCTCGCGCAACTGCGTCAATCGCGTCTCGGCCTCGGCCACTGAGGGCTCGTGCCCGGCCGGTACCCACCACAGGCACATGGCCTGCTCCACTCGCGCGAACCACTCGCGGCGCCTGCGCGTCACCGCAATGCGATCCGACTCGTCCAGGAAGCGCCACAGTTCCTCGACGGAACGCCAGACCGACAGGTCGGCGATCAGCTCGTCTCCGCCGAAGGCAGGGATCGCGGTGGCGTTCCCCGCATCGCCCTGAAGTCGCCAGACGAACCCCGGCGAGCACTCGGCCAAGGCGCTGATCGGTTCCATGAAAGCGGCGAAATCGGCTCGCAGCGCCGAGTCGCCCGGCGCCTTCGGCCGGGCGATATTGAGTTGCGCGAGTTGAAATTCAGTCCCCGTCACGTGCCCGGAAAGGCTAGTGCCGCCCCTTCGGGGCGCCCGTGGGAACCCGCTTTGACCCCCGATGGGGACTGCTACTCTCGCCGCCCGATGAGGCTGATCATCACGGAGAAGAACAATTCGGCGGCAAAGATCGCCGACATCTTGAGCGCCGGGAGCGCGAAAGCCGATGCCGTCTACAAGGTCCCCTTCTATACATGGACCGACGACCAGGGCGAGCAGATGGCGGTCGGGCTGAAGGGCCACGTCATGGGCGTGGCGTTTCCCGAGGAGTACTCGAACTGGCAAAAGACGGATCTGCATGACCTGATCGACGCCGACTTGGTCCCGGAGCCGACCGACAAGAACGTCGTCAAGGCGGTCCGCAAGCTGGCCAAGGAGGCGCACTCGGTCGTGATCGCCACCGACTTCGACCGCGAGGGCGAGCTGATCGGCCACGAGGCCCTGCAGCAGGCGCTCGAATCGAACCCCGGGATCGTGGACGGCGCGATCGACAGCCGGCCCCAGGTCAGGCGCGCCCGGTACTCCGCTTTGACCAAGGACGAGATCGAGCGCGCCTTCTCGCAGCTCGACGACCTCTCGTACGACCTCGCCTACGCCGGCGCTGCGCGCCAGGACATCGACTTGATCTGGGGCGCGACCCTGACCCGTGCGGTTTCCCTGGCAACTCGCCGCTTCGGCTCCAACTTCCTCTCGGTCGGGCGCGTGCAAAGCCCGACCCTCGGCCTGGTCGTGGAGCGCGAGCTCGAGCGCCGTGCCCACGTGCCGAAGCCGTTCTGGGAGGTCTTTGCCAAGTTCGAGCACCCGGACGGCAGCTTCGATGCGCACCACGCGACGGACAAGTTCTGGGACGAGGCGGAGGCGGAGGCGGCGCTGGCCGGCACGACGAGCCCCGGCAAGGTCAAGGAGGTGACGGCGCGCAAGTCGTCCCGGAAGCCCCCGACGCCGCTCAACACCACCGCCTTCACCACCGACTGCTCGAACCGCCTGGGCATCACGCCGGCGGCGGCGATGCGCTTCGCGGAAGACCTCTACATGGACGGCTTCATCTCCTACCCACGCACGGACAACACGGTGTATCCCGCCTCCCTGGACACTCGTGAGTTGGTCCAGCAGATGGTCCGGATTCCGGAGTTCGCGGAAGGTGCCTTCGTCCTCGACGGCCCGATGCAGCCGACGCGGGGCAAGAAGGAAACCACGGACCACCCGCCGATCTATCCGACTCAGGCGCTTCACCCGGGTGCCCTCGACGGACCCAAGCGGCGCGTTTATGAGCTGGTCGTCCGCCGCTTCATCGCAACTTTCGGCCCCCCTATGGTGGTCGAGTCGACCCGCGCCGACATCCAGGCGGGATCGGAGAGCTACTTCGTGCGCGGATCGGTGGTCGTCGACCCTGGCTTCGCCCGCATCTACACCTACGCGCGCTCGGCCGACGACGAGATTCCGGCCCTTGCCGAGGGGCAGGAGCTGGCGATCGAAGGCGCTCCGTGGTCCGTCGGCAAGGAAACGCAGCCGCCCCCGCGGATCGGCCAGGGCAAGCTCATCGAGTTGATGGAGGAGCGCGGCTTGGGGACCAAGGCAACCCGCGCGGACATCATTCAAAAGCTCTACGACCGGGGCTACGTCTTCAACAACCCGCCCGAGCCGTCGGAGACCGGGATCGCGATGTACAAGGCCTTCAAGGAGCACGTACCGCGGATTGCCACTCCCGAGATGACGGCTGAGCTGGAGCGGGACATGGACTTGATCGCGGCGGGGGAGATCACCAAGGATGAGGTCCTGCGGATCAGCCGCGAGATGCTCCACGGCACCACCAAGGACATGCAGGGGCGCTCGGATGACCTCGCCAAGGTCATCTGGGCCGGAATGGACGAGGACAAGTTCCTGGGCGAGTGCCTGGTCTGCAAGGAGGCCGGCCGCACGCAGGAGGACGGCTCGCCGAACCGCCTGCGCGTGATCGACCTGAAGGGCGGCAAGCGCTTCTGGGGCTGCGAGGGATATAACCGCGACGAGCCCGATCATCCTGACTCGTGTCGCAACTCCGGGCCGCTCCCCGGCCGCGGCTATGAGCTTTGGCGGCTTGAGGTGAGCTGCTCGGTCTGTGGCAAGGCGCCCCGGCTTTCGGTCAAGGCGTTTCGCGGCAGGCCGTGGAAGCTCTGCCTGAACGATGACTGCCCGACGATGATCGAGATGCGCGAGAAGCGGGCCGAGCGCTTGGCCGCTAAGGAGGCTCGCGAGGCGGCCAAGGCTGCCGCGGAGGTCGAGGGTGGCGTCGCGGAGGCCAAGGCGAAAGCGCCCGCCAGCGGGCGCTCAACCGCGCGGCGCCGCAAGCCGCCTTCGCCCGGAACCGCCCGCACCAAGAAAGCCGGGACCCGCAAGGGCTGAGCGGGGCGCGCCGCCGGGCTCGCCCCACACTGGGCGCCCCCGCCTACGCCTCCGCTTCCGAGCTCGCTGGGCGAAGCGGCGACGGCTCGACCCGCAGCACCCGCGCCGGGAAGCTCGGCAACCACCAGTTCCAGCGGCCCATCAGGGACATCACCGCCGGCACGATCAGCGCCCGGATGACGGTGGCGTCGAGCAGGATGCCCGCGGCGAGTCCCGTTGCCATCATCTTGATGTCGGTGCCCGGACTGGCGGCCATCGCGGTGAATGCCAGGAACAGGATCAGCGCTGCGCTGGTGACCAGGCGCCCGGTCCGCGCGATCCCCTGGATCACAGCTGTATCCGTGGACCCGGTGCGGTCGTACTCCTCGCGCATGCGGGAGAGGATGAAGACCTCGTAGTCCATCGAAAGCCCGAACAGGAACGCGAAGATCATCAGCGGCATCCACGACGGGATCGAGCCCGTCGCCTCGATCCCCCAGATCAGCTCCGATCCGTAACCGTGCTGCCAGACCAGGACCAGGACTCCCCATGCCGCAGCGACGCTGAGGACGTTCAGGAGAATGGCCTTGACCGGTAAAAGGATCGAGCGGAAGGCCCGAGCCAGCAGGATGAAGGTCGTCACCGTGATCAGGGCGATCATCAACGGAAAGCTGCCGTAAACGGCGTCGATGAAGTCCGCGTTCGACGCCGGCTGTCCGCCGACGAGCACGTCATCGCCGGCGCCGTGCGCCACCGAGCGCACTTGCTCGAGCATGTCCTTGCCCTCGTCGCTCCCGGAATCGGGGATCGGAATCGCCTGGACCAGCGCAGTACCGCCGCGCCGCCAAGACTCGTCGTCCGGCGCGACTGCGCCGTGGATGCCCTCGACCTCGCTGACCGCGGCCGCGACCTCGTCGGGGTCGGTGTCTCCGGTAATGAGGATCTCGTGCGGGAGCAGGGAGCCTTCGCCGATCCCGGCGTCCTTGAGGGCGATCAGGCCGTCCCGGGCCTCACCCGACGAGGTGACGGTGTCGGCGTCGGAGGCGCCGAGCTGCAGGTCGGTTGCGGCAAGGGCAAGGGCAACCACGACTGCCATTCCGGCGCCCGCGGCAACCCAGCGGCGCCGGGACACGGCCTCGGCCCAGCGGGTCCACGCCCGGCTCGCCTTGTCGTCGGTCCGGCGGTGCGGCCAGTCCAGGCGCGAGCCCAGCTTGGCGAGGACGACCGGGAGGAGGGTGATCGCGACCAGGGTCGAGACCAGCGGGATCAGCATGCCGCCATAGCCCATCGAGCGCAGGAAGGGCAGCGGCAGGGCGATCAGCGCGAGCAGCCCGATCGCGACCGTGATGCCGCTGAAAATCACGGCTCGGCCGGCGGTCTCCATCGCGATCTGGACTGCCTCGTCGCCAGGGTGGCCGTGGGTGCGCTCCTCGCGCCAGCGCGAGACGACGATCAGCGAGTAGTCGATCGCGACGCCGAGTCCGATCAGGGCGATCAGGAACTGGACGATCGGCGAGACAGCGGTCAGCTCGGTCAGTCCCAAAAGCAACAGGAACGTGGTCATGATCGAGACGATCGCCATCAGTAGGGGGACGACGGCCAAGAACGAAGCGAAGACGAACACCAGTACGGCCAGAGCACCGGCGCCGCCGATGACGGCCTCGATCAGCAGGCCGGGACCTTCGCTGTCGGCGCCTGAGTCCTCGAAGAGCGCGTCAAACCCGGACAGAAGCACCGGCTGTCCGGCGACAGTGGCATCCGCGAGTGCGGCGCTGGCGGCCTTTTCAGCGGCGGGGTTCTCGCCGAAGGCCGAGTCTGGATCCGGCTGCGGATAGACGACCGCGAAAGTGGTGCCCCCGTCGTCGGAGACGAACGTCTCGTCACCGGTCGAGGCGTAAGAGGCGATTCGGGAGTTGGGGAGGGCCTCGGCGAGCCGCGCCTCGACGGCCCTCAAGTCCGCCTTGACGACGGGCGAGTCGACCGATTCGCCCTCGGGCAGCGTCACCACCGGAACCAGCGGCGCGGTGTCGCCGCCGGTGCCCTGGTACGCGGCCGCGATCGCCACGTTCGTCTCCCAGCCCTCCTTGTCGGGAACCGAGAACTCGGGCTCCAGGGCCTCGGTGGCGGGGCCGGCCGCCGCCATGCCGGCAATCGTCAGCGCTATCCACCCGACTACGACGATGCGCTTGTGTGCGAGAACCCAACGGGTAAGAGATGCCACGCGTTACCTCCGGGAGATGATCAGCCGCCGGGCAGTGTGGCGGATGGCCAGGGCACCGTCCATACGGATAACCCCCCATCGCCCCCCGAGCTGACCCCTCGGGGGATACCGTCCTTGAGGCATGTTCATCACCCTGGAAGGGATCGATCGGTCCGGCAAGTCGACCCAGGCGGCGTTGCTCGCGGACGCGCTCGGCCCGCAGACGCTGCTCCTGCGCGAACCCGGCGGCACCGAAGCGGGCGAGCGGATCCGCGATCTCCTGAAGGATCCGTTGGTCCACCTCGGGGCGGGTGCCGAGCTGCTCCTCTTCCTTGCGGCCCGCTCTGAGCTGGCGAGCGCCGTCATCGGCCCGGCCAGGCGGGAGGGCCGCGACATCGTCTGCGACCGCTACATCGATTCAAGCGTCGCCTACCAGGGGGGGATGCCCGGGATCGGGAGCAAGGAGATCGAGCGTGCCAACGCGATGATCGTCGGGGAGTGCGTGCCGGACCTGACGGTCCTGGTGAAGGTCGATCCGGCGGTCGCGGCGATCCGGGGTCAGTCGAGGCTTCAAGCCGGGATCGATGACGGAGAGGATCGCTTCGAGGGCAGGGGCCTCGGCTTCCAGCAGGCGGTGGCCGCCGCTTACGACGAGCTGGCGGCGCGCCACCCCCAGCGGATCGTCGCTGTCGACGGCCACGGGGACCCCGCCGAGGTGCACGAGCGCGTGATGGCGGCCGTGGCGACCCGACGCTGACACACTGCACTCGATGACGCTTGATGCAGCCGCAGCCCGGCTTCCGGATGCGCTGGCGGCCGCAACCGCAGAGCAGCCATCCGCGCGGATGGCGCTGACCGCGGCGCTGGCCCACCCCGCACATGCGTATCTGTTCTCCGGCCCGGCGG